>JAPXSS010000001.1:0-110625 GCA_033812955.1 Syntrophobacteraceae bacterium
ATGGCATCTTACGTGTCAATGTCATTAAAAAGCATCCGGATGCCATCACACTTTTACATATGGCACCACCATTCTTCGTACTGGCTTTGATTGTATTGAGTGTGATTGCTGCATTAAAAACCGAATTCATGATCTGTCTGTTTACTTTACTGGGAATCTACCTGTTGTATATCACAGCCGCTTCCATCATTACCTGTCAACAGACACATTCACGACAATATATATTCGTTTTGCCTATAATATTGGCTACGATGCAGATGAGCTGGGGATTGGGCTTTCTGGCAGGTTTGTTTAAGACTTATCGATAAAAGCCCTCGAATCGACTGCATGACCTTCTCGCTCACGGGATATTGCCCTTACAGGATCTACCGTAATGGCCGTTTAATGAATTGAACCCGTCGTGATCCACCAGCAAGGGTGGGCACTCCCTCAACTATCTCCTCGTCCTGCCTCGAACAGCCTGATGGCCCCCGTCATGGGGTGATCCCATCGCCCGAGCTCCCTGAACCCAAGCAGGGCTGCGATTTCAGCCAGATAAGGAGCCTCAGCGGGCCATTGCCGTTCTGTCCATAGAAAGTATTGGGCTCGAGATGCCTCAAAATGCCGGACCAGCCGTTTCGTGTCACTCACATGACGGTCCCAGCAATCGACTTCGGTCGGTACCGGACAGGCAGCCCCTGCATAAGCCAGGTTCGCATAGAACGACACCCAGGAATGGATGATGCTCGGCGCTGAAATGTTGATGGCTCGAGTGCTCGCTTCGCGTCGACCAACGAATTCACCGATCTCCTTAAAGACCATCAAATCACCGTCCCGCGGCAACAGATTCTTGGGGAGAGTGGAAAGAATAATGGTGGCTGCAAGAATCGTAGCGACCATTATCCTACCAAGCTTAAATCGGTTTTGGGCAAAGACAATTATCTGGTCCATCCCGAAGGCAATCAATACGGCAGACGGAATGATGAACAGGGCTACATGGCGGTAATCCATCCACCAGAAGGCAAAGACATGGATGTACAACAGGAGACAGATAGAGCTGATTAGGACCATAAAATAAATGATCACCGGATTATTGCTGATTCGCTGAACGGAGTTCCTGACTCCCAAAACAAAAGGAATCACATAAATATAGAGTAGGCTCTCCAGAAAACGGTTCAACAACGTTCCAAGTGCCACCAGCCATATATTGGTTCTTGCTTCCGACAAAAAAAATCCTAATGTGCTGTTACCATTCCAGTTCGCCTCATACTTTAGAATCTCACGAAGCCCCTGATATTGAGATTTGATCATGAGAAATCTGTCAATGATGTCATTGAGGCGCAAGCGAGCCGTAATATCAACCTTCCTGGTGTCATAAGCCAGGAGAAACCCTGACATCCCTATCACCAGCAGCGGCACGGTGAAAAAAACAAGGCTCTTCAGGGTTCCCTTGCGCCTGGCAGTGAGGAGGTACAAAGGGGAAACCACGATATAGAGCGACGCTTCGATCCGGGACCAGGTGGCCATGAGGAAGCATAAGTTGCTCCAGAGCAGGGAATGATGGTTATTGTCCTGGACACCTTTGACAAACAGGAATAGTCCCATGCTCACAAAGAACCAGCAGACCGGATCGCGAATCAGGTCGATGCTTCCCCCGGCAAAGACCGGCAGCATGGCATAGAGGAGGGTACAGAGCGCACTGACCTGAGGATCGACGAATCGCCTGAGAAGAAGATAGAGCGGTATTAGGGTCGCAGAGCCAAACAGCAGCGACACCAACCTGGCGGAAAACACCCAATCCGCAAACAGCCAATGGGCACCAGCAATCATCAGGGAATAATTGGCAAGATAGGTGAAGCCGCAGTAGAGGGCCTCGTTTTGCCCGTAGAAGATGGCCTTGGCCTGGGTGATATAGAGCATGCCATCCGGGTTGACCAGGTGAGTGTTGCTCCAGGCCAGCACGCGAACCAGCACCCCGATTATCATCACATGGTAGATGTATCGCGAATTGGAAACAGCGGCCATGAACGGCTCCCAACGGTCAGGAGGGCTGAATCAAACCGGCGTCTGCTAAGGTGCTCCCATCCGTCTGGACAAAAAATGCGCGCTCATTTGGGTATATTGCTCCTGACCATCTACCCTTGCCTGACGTCTCTGAGCGCCTCTCCTATTTTGCATCGTCCTGATGTTGTGCAGGTGGGCAATGGAAACGGGCATGACAACGGACCGCAATCTGGTGCCCCCGACACGATTCGAACGTGCGACACCGAGATTAGGAATCTCGAGCTCTATCCTCCTGAGCTACGGGGGCACTTGTGGAAAGGATATTTGTCCATAGCACAAGGAGCAAAAGACTGTCAATGATCGCGCCGGCAAACCGGTGACGACGCCTCGCGGGTTCCGTCAGGTTCAATTGACGAAAACCGTACGATAGAAATCAAAATTCTCGGTTACGGCACCAGCGCCTCGCATAACGGCACGGAGTGGGTCTTCCGATTTACGGACATCGAGGCCGGTGGCCTGCTGGACCAAGAGTCGCAAGCCCTTTAGTAACGCCCCCCCACCCGCCAGCCAGATGCCGTTTTCCGCCACATCCGCAGCCAGCTCCGGCGAGATTCGTTCGAGCACTCGCCGTACGGCTTCGATGATTGCCAGGGTCGGTTCCCTGATGGCCTGGCGGACATCGGCATCGGTGATCGTCACCACTTTGGGCATGTTCGTGGTGAGGTCCTTGCCGCGCAGTTTGAGCTCCAGGTTCTTCTTGAGCGGCACGGCGGAGCCGATCTTGATCTTGATGATTTCAGCCATCATTTCGCTGATGAAGATCTGGTGTTCGCGCTTGATGTACTGGGAGATGGCTTCATTAGCTTCATCTCCCGCCACTCGCAGCGATTCACTGCATACCACGGCAAACTTCGAGATCACCGCCACCTCGGTGGTGCCGCCCCCGATATCGACCACCATCTGCCCCATCGCCTTGTCAATCGGCAGTCCGCTCCCAATGGCCGCCGCCATCGGCTCCTCGACCAGAAAGATCTTCCCTGCCCCCGCCATTTCCGAAGCCTCGATAACGGCCCGTTTCTCCACCGAGGTGATTCCGGCGGGAACCGCTACCACCAGCTTGGGGCGCGACAGTTGGACGCGCTTCAAGACCTTGCCCAGGAATGACCGAATCATATGCGAGGCCGCATCAAAATCGCTGATCACGCCATCCCGCAACGGCCGGCAATGGACCGTATCCTTGCCGTGGCGGCCGACCAGGTCCCTGGCTTCCTTTCCGACGGCAACCACCTTCCTGGTTTCCTGGTCCAGCGCCACCATGGACGGTTCATCGAGAACGACCCCCTTGCTTCGCACATAGATCAGGCTATTGGCTGTGCCTAAATCCATTGCCATATCATGGGACAGGTAGTCCAGCATCCGACCTAACATCAGTTCGTTTCCTCCGCATGGAGCGGTTTCATGCAGTGCTCACTCTCGCTTCCAGCCAGTGTGTTCTTATATAGCAAATAGTTTGAGAGCAGCGCAAAAGATTATAGTTGCTCGCCAAGTATCCTCGATTGCCGCCAACGCCGCGGTTTTCGGTTGACAAATCGGGCTTAAGTAAAGATACAGTGACACTACACAGGCCTGTATGGCGGCAGCAGAGGATAATTCCAGGCAACACGGAACAAGGCGAGATGCTGGAAGGCTCTGTTTTCAATACGAATGTTCCTTTAATATTATATGGTTATGATGCACCCTGAGGGAGAGTGGCCATGAAGATTCCCTGGATGGGCGAGTGCATCGGGCCGCACGGCACCGGGAAGGAGTTCATGGAGATGCCACGACTATTCCGCATAACCACTTGGCTGTTACTGATCATGCTCGGTTCCTGGTGGGTGACCGAGTCCTGCGGAGCTTACCAGCTTGAGCTTCGGTCAGCGATTCTTCTGGATGCCAATACTGGCCAGGTGCTGTACGAGCAGGATGCCGACCGGCCCATTGCGCCTGCTTCTGTGACCAAGGTTTTGACTCTTTATCTGATCTTTGATGCGCTCAAGAAAGGCCAGATCCATCTCACCGATCAGGTGCCCGTCAGCAAGCGGGCAGCCGGCACTGGAGGTTCCAGAATGGGACTGCGGGCCGGAAAGAATGTTCAGTTGGAGGAACTCATCAAGGGAATTGCTGTGGTTTCGGGCAACGACGCGGCGGTTGCCGCCGCGGAATACCTCTGCGGAAGCGTCGAGAATTTCGTATGGAAGATGAACATCAAAGCAAAGGAACTCGGTATGGCAAATTCCGAGTTCATGACCCCCAACGGCCTTCCCGCCAAAGGCCAGGTTACCACCGCCCGGGATTTGGCCCAACTTTCCCGCTCCTATTTGCAGCACCACTCTGAAGCCCTTCACATTCATTCCATGACCACCTACACCTACGGTAAGGCAACGCGTCGTAACGCCAACCGACTCCTCGGTGTCTGCCCCGGCGTGGATGGCATCAAGACCGGCTTTGTCTGCGCGTCGGGATTCAACCTGGCAGCAACCGCTAAACGGGGTGAGGTGCGTCTCATTGCAGTGGCAATGGGAGCTCGCAATCCGTGGGTACGGACCATTGAAACTGAACGGCTGCTGGAAGCGGGTTTTCAGAAGCTGGGCGCCGACCCGAAAGAAAATGGTTCGATCGAAGAAATCTTGGCGAAGAACGGTTTGCCGAAAAGACTTGAAAGTGACCATCCCACAGGAGTGGCCTCGACCGCAAAATCCTTGCAGAAGTCTGCGACTCGCAAGAGTTCCAAAGGAGGCACCATTGCTGCAAAAGCAACTCGTACCACCCCACTTGCCTGCCCCCAGAAAAAGAAAGATACCAACCTGGTAAAGAAAATGGCGGAAGCTGAAGATACCTGCCCGCTGGTGTCAAAGGCAAAGGCGAAAACCTCGACCGGCAGGCAGAAAGTCCAAATGCTCAAACAAGTCAGCTCGTCCAAGAAACCGGAGCCGACGAAGAAACCTCGCACCACCCCGGAGAATGCATCGAACAAGCAGCCCTCCCCCACAAAGGCCACCGCTTCCGGAAAGAAGGTAGCGCCACCGGCAAACCAGACGGCTCAGACCAAGACAATGGCGGTTCAAGTTGCCAACAAACCTGTTCCCACAACAAAACAGAAGAATAACAACGGGTCATCTAAAAAGACCAACTAACCGGCAAGACACCCCACGAAATCAAAGGCGAGAAGCCCAACCACCTTCTCGCCTTCATGGACTCTTACCGAAACTCGCCTCATGTCAGACCGTCAGCAACTGCAGGAAGCCCCTGAACTTGCTCCCGGGACAGGCACTTCCGCTGTCAGCTTGAAACCGGCACCACACCCATGCACACCATAGTCGATGGTGACATTCCTGGTATGCTCACTGAGGTCCTTTTCCATCAAGATCGTAAAGCCATTGACCGCAAACACTTCATCCGTGTCTTTAGGTTCATCCAGAACCATCGCCAGGGATGGCCCACTTCACCCTCCGGCGTGTATAAAAACGCGGATGGGAGCAATCTCCTTGTCTTTGAAATACTCCTTCAGTACCTGTTCCGCTGCTTCAGAGATATGAACCACTGATTGTCTCCTTTCATGGTTTGGTTGAGTCCCTTGCGTGCTCCTTGAGTAGCCACTGGGTACAAAAGTGTCAAGATGAGGCCGGACTTTTCTCGCTATTCAGAAATCCGAGGGAACGCGGACCCTCAGTCGGGTGATTCCTCCAGGAAGGGAAGAGCAGTGTCTTTGCGATAGACAAGGGCCTGGCAGGACGCAATCAACCGCTCTTGTTCGTCATGGACCTTAATGTCGTAGTTGGCAGTTCTCCGAGTAAGGCTGTATTCTCGCGCTTCGGCCGTGAGCAGGCTCCCCGTTGATGGCGCCGCCACATAATTCACGGTCATGCTAAGGGCCACAGCCACGGTCCCGTGAGAATTGGAGGCAGTTTCGAAGGCCTCGTCAATAAGGGCAAAGAGCGCTCCGCCATGGGTCATCCCGAAGATGTTCTCCAACTCCTGGGTCACCACCATCTCCACCCGGGAAAATCCTTCATCGAGAGCCGCCAGCCTCAGACCGAACTTCTGGGCAAAAGGCTCCCGTTCGACTTGTCGGAACAGCGCCTGTCGTACTCGCTCATCCATGGGAGATCCTGTCTTTCCTCATCGTCAAGTCTCGGAGCATGCTCAAAAAGACGCGCCAAGCGTCGCCCCGGCATGTTTCTCGCCGGGCTCAAGGGTGCTGGAAAAAGCCCTGATTCCCGTCAAAAGTCTGTGAGAATGACGAACTGTGCCATATGCAGCAATCGCAACACCCGTCCCGCATAGCCTCTTACTGGACACCCCCTCCCGAAAGCTACACGCACCTGCTACAATAGACGAATCAGGCGCCCCTGTCTTCCTTTATCTGGTCTACCCTCCATCTCCTGTGGCATCGGCAGAGCACAACCAGCCGAATCGCCCATCCTGACTTGACCTCCCTGGCCGCGCCGACCCCAGCCCCGACTGTTGCGCAACCGAAGGCAAGGAGGACCAGCCCCAGCCTTTTGACAGTTGCCCCGGCGAGCTTAAATTATCTTTGAACCAATTGATAACACAACAGAAGCTAGATAGAGGAGGTGTTGCCATGATGAACTTGATTCCTTTTCACAAGGGTCATGAGATCTTCAGCGTTCCGACCAACGCGTGGGTAGATCGGTTTCTCGAGGACTTCAGTCCTCTTTTCCGGTCCGAGGGCGGAGAATGGCATCCGTTCTTCGATTGAAAGGAAAGCGGGGCTTTGCCCCGCTTTCTTGTTTTCTGCCGATCGGCTGTTGCAGGCACCAGGAACGGCAGAGAGTATCTCCCGGTTGGTCATGGCAGAGAGTTGGGGTGCAACAAACAACAACTCATGGTATATTCCGAGACCAAAGAGGGTGGGAAGCATTTAGAACCGTCGGGCTTCCCGTTGCGGCCGGTATGGTCCCTGCCATGACGAGGAGGAATGATTCCGGATCAATTTGAGGGAGTTCTTCAAGGACGTGGATCAACTCAATCAGATCATCAACACCATTGCCCTGACCATGGGAGTCGGTTGGGCCAGTGGCATCAACCTCTATGCCGCACTTTTCATGCTCGGTATCCTGGGTGCCACCGGCAACGTTGTCCTGCCGTCCGAACTCATGGTTCTGACCAGCCCCCTGGTGCTGTTCGCAGCCGCCGTGATGTACCTCATCGAGTTTTTCGCTGACAAGATCCCCGGGGTTGATAGCGGTTGGGATACTCTCCATACCTTCATCCGCATTCCCGCGGGGGCGATCCTGGCGACAGGTGCCGTGGGCACCGCCAACCCGGCGCTGCTAGTGGCCGCCGCTCTCCTGGGAGGTGGCCTGGCGACCCTGTCCCACGCTACCAAAGCCGGTACCAGAGTGTTCATCAACTCTTCACCCGAACCTTTCACCAACTGGACCGCTTCGGTCACGGAGGATGCCATGGTTATCGGCGGAATCTGGGCTGCCCTCCACTACCCATGGCTGTTCCTGGCCCTGGTGCTGGGATTTATCATCCTGTGCATCTGGTTGCTCCCCAAACTATGGCGCTTTATCAAGAAAGTATTCACCTTCCTGGGACGTCTGTTCCGCCGAGGAACCCCGGCGACATGAACCCCGCATCCTTTTGTCAGTTGCCAACCCAAAGCAACCAGAGGGGGGAACCATGCGCCTCACCCTAATCGGCATGTCGGGATCAGGGAAGTCATTCTGGTCGAAAAGACTGCACCAATCGAGCTTTCGCCGCTTCTGCTGCGATGATCTGATTGCGGCCAGGCTTCTTCCCGAATCGGTGAGCACGGGTGACGCCATCACGGTGGTCGGCCGCTGGATGGGGTTTCCTTTTGAACCGCCCTACAAGGAACGGGAAGCCGCCTATTTGGCCGCTGAAATGGCGGTCATGATTGCGGCTTTTGAGGCCCTCGAAGACCTCGAAAGAGACGACCAGACAAAGATCGTCATCGATACGACCGGCAGTGTCATCTATACCGGCGAACACAACCTCATGCGGCTTCGCAGCCTTACCACCATCGTTCACCTTGAAACCCCGAGCGAGATTCAACAGAAAAAGCTCGAAGCCTATATCAAGCAGCCCCGGCCGATCTTGTGGCGCGATCTGTTCCACCGGCTGCCTGGTGAAACCAACGTCCAGGCCATGGCCCGTTGTTATCCACTGTTGTTGGCAAGCCGGGAGGATCGATACAGAAAGTTTGCACACGTCACGATCAGCTATTACCACCATCGCCGGCCGGGATTCACTGTGCGGGACTTTCTGGGGGCTGTGAGCAGCGCAAGGGATCAACGGTAGAGGAATATTTGATGGAAAAGATGGTCATTACGGTACTGGGTCGCGATCGACCGGGCATCATTGCCACTGATGTTCACCGATCGCGAAATCCTTGTCACCCTCGCCGGCGCTGACGCCTTCATCCGCCTCGGCGGCCGCATCCCGGCTGCCGTGCAAAGCTTTAGTAGTTCTTGCCGGAAAACGTCAAAGGAGCCCGGTGGAAACTCTCGCCGGCGGGAATGCATCATCAACGGAGACACCATAACCTCCAAGGCCGGCTATAAGTTCTTCACTCAGAATGGAGAAGTCTTCTATACTTGGGGGACGGGGGGAGGCAAACCCACCAGTAATGACTCGAATCGAGGGTAATTGAGAGACATGAAAGTCGGGTCTAACATCATTCTGGCGGGGGATATCGGCGGCACTAACACCCGCCTGGCACTCATTGAAGCAACGACCGAAGGGCTGCGCATCGTAGAGGAAAAGACCTTTGCCAGTCGTGAGCATCCCAGCCTCGAAGCCACGATTGCCAAGTTCCTCCACCTCCACCGCGTTGATCTCACGACTGCCTGCTTCGGTATTGCCGGGCCCGTGAGAAACGGCCGCTGCGAGGCCACCAATGTCCCCTGGGTGGTTGACGCCGGGACGATCGCGGGCCAACTTCGTCTGAAGCAGGTTGGCCTGATCAATGATCTTGAAGCCAACGCTTATGGGATTGCTATTCTGCCGAGGAAGGACTTTGTGGTGCTCAATCACGGCGCCTGCAACGCGAGGGGCAATATGGCGATCATATCTGCCGGCACCGGGCTGGGCGAGGCCGGCATGTTCTGGGATGGTGAGCATCATCGGCCGTTCGCTACCGAAGGCGGCCATGTCGACTTCGCGCCGCGCAATCACCTGGAAATGGAGCTCCTCGACTACTGCTTGAAGCACTATCGGCGGGTGAGCTACGAGCGACTGGTTTCAGGGCCTGGACTTGTGAAGGTGTATCAATTCCTGCGAGATACGGGAAAGGCGGACGAACCCCCCTGGCTGGCGGACCAACTTCGTACCGGCGACCCCGCCCCGATCATCTCGCAGCACGCCATCGACGGCACGAGCGAGCTGTGTCGCCACACCCTGGAAATCTTCGGGTCGCTCTACGGGGCCGAAGCGGGCAACCTGGCCCTCAAGCTCCTGGCTACCGGCGGCGTGTACCTGGGCGGGGGGATTGCCCCGAAGATCATCGCCCAGTTGAAAAAGCCCGAATTCCTCAACGCCTTCACTGCCAAAGGCCGCATGCGGCCGCTGCTCCAGGATATGCCCGTGCGGGTCATCATGAACCCGAAGACCGCCCTCCTCGGCGCCGCCCGATACGCTGCATTGAACACTGCCGTTCTGATTTCGCGTCAAAGAAAAGGAACTCAACGCCAACAAGGCGGTCCGATTTCTGGTTCATCCGGATAACGAGTACCTCTGAGTATGGAAATGGTACAATCTGAGCTTGAAGTATTCCTGGTCCCTGATGGCGTGATTGATGAGAGCCATGATGTGGTAGCGGTCAAAGACGATGGCCACGTGAGGCAAAACTTCGCGCACCGCCCTGAAGTAAGCACTGCCCATGTCCATGGCTACCGCTTCAAGCTTCCTGCTCTTTTTGGCAAGCTTTTCCAGGAAGGGGGTAACGTCTTCCTTACCTTTTCCTTCCACCGCCTGAAGGATCCTTCCGCTCTGCAGGTCGGTAACGACCGTCATGTACTCATGGCCTTTCCTGATGCTGAACTCGTCAATGCCGAGGTAGCGGACTTTGTGCAGTGGGATAGTCCGATAGGGTGTCGGACTGGGGTCAGGGATTCGCGACGACGAGTATGAGGCAGCCGGGGCGCACCTGCTGCCCGGAGTGACCGGGGTTGCCGCCGGCAACGTCCTCATCCTCGGGGGGCGGTACGGTGGGCTCCAATGCCGCCCGCGTGGCAGCAGGGCTTGGCACCATGGTGTCGGTCATGGATATCAAACTGGAGATCCTCGAACACCTCTGAATGGATCCCGGCTGGCATTATGCCGGAATGACGAACTGTGGATTGCCGTCAGGGCTTCTCCCAGCACGCTCGCAAACCGGCCTTCAGGAACTCGGGAAGAACAGGTGGGCGGTGGTACCGACCCCCACTCTGGATTCCACCTGGATATGACCCTTGTGCCTTCTCAGGACGGAATAGCTGATGGTGAGTCCCAACCCCATGCCTTTGTCACATCCGCGGCTTTTGGTGCTGAAATAGGGGTCGAAGACGCGCGGCAGGTGTTCCTCGGGAATACCCACCCCGTTATCCTGTACCGAGATCCTCACGTAGTTGCCGCTCTTCAAGAACGGGACCTGGCCCTCTCCCAGGCGAACGTTGGTGGCGGTGATCTGAATCGAACCGCCATTGTGAATGGCTTCCCTGGCATTGCGGATCACGTTCTCAATGGCCCGCTGCGCCTGTTGCCCATCACATCTGACCAGCCAGAGATCTTTCTCCGCCAATACCCGGCACGGAATAGTGGACCCGCTGAGTCCGCCGTGGACCGCAGCATCCAGGATTTCCCGGAGGGATTCCACCCGGCCGGGCAACTCGCTGCCGCTCGCGGCGTTGATCAGTTCCTGGGTCAAGCGCATGGCACAGTGGCAGGCCTTATTGGCCTCGTTCAGGACTCTCGAAGTCTTCACCGAAATCCGCTGATCCAGCAGGGCCAAAGAAAGCCCGCCCAGAATCACCGTCATGAGATTGTTGAAATCATGGGCCATACCGCCTGCAAAGACTCTCAAGGCTTCCAGCTTCTGGGCCCGGCAGAGCTCACGCAGAGCCTCCCTCTGCGAAGTAATGTCGAAAATGGCCCCTTCCAGAAAAGCCGGTTTACCGCAAGCGTCGGCAATATTCTGGATGAATCCCCGGACCCATCGGATCCTCCCATCCTTGTGGATAATCCTGTATTCCTGGTGGGTAACCCCACCATCCCGGTTGCCAAGACCCGCAATGCCATCCCTCACCGCGCTCAGGTCATCGGGATGGATGATCTCCTCCCAACACGGCTTCCCGGCCAGGAATTCATGCTCCTGATAGCCCGTCATTGACTCGACCGGCCCCCTGATGAAAATGAACGAAAAATCCAGGCGACTGCCGAAGACCATTCCCTGTTGAGGCATGGAAGAGGTGCTGTAGAGTTCTTCGTAACGTCTCAAGGCTGCCCCCGCGACAGGCTTAGCTCATCCCTCTCTCAAACAACTCCCGCAAGCAATCTCTTGTCCAGCATCCGGTTTATGCTGCTGCCCAGTTTCCGGTCTGGGAGAAACAAATGGGACCCGGCCCCGGCTAAGAGCCGAATCCCGCCTAGTGCGCTTCAACAAGCGCACCAAATGCTGAAGGAGGGAACCCTCCCGGCAGTAGGATAACCACTGGAGGAGCGCTAATAGCAACATACATGCCAGGCTGGCAGCGGGTGCGCTCAACCCTCACCAGTTCGTGTTGGTCACGATGACTGAGGAGCGCCGACTGCCCGCGACCCGGGACGAACCGCTACAAATCTACTCGACCAGGTAACGATCCGAACTCCGTGGTGTCACCAACCTACTCACTCCGGAACAATGCCGGAATACTGCAGATTGAGGCTTTACGACCGCCCTTCGGTCTGTTATGCAATATCCTGATAATCCAACCAAATCTGAGTGAAACAGGTCCTGCCGAGGCTGGTCGAAAACGGGTGATAGGTGCTTTTGCGCTATCCCTTCGGCGCCGAATCGGCGAGCGGATAAGGCTGAGCCTGGAGAATGCCCCAAGAAGCCGAAGGGAGAGGTTTTTTCGGTCATTGTGGTGATGCCCCGGATTGTCAATTCTTAATTCCTGGCTGGAATTCAGGTCCTGGAATACTCACCGCTCCGCCTCCAGAACCATGCGGCGGGTGACACGCTCGCGGGAACTCTTTAGATACGCTCCTGGAGATAATGGAGCGACACTTAGAGAGGACAGAGGAGCCGAATCATGGCAGTTAACGGTAGAGTGTTACTGGTGGATGACGACGAGTCTTTTTTGGAGCTCTTCACGCCGCAGTTTGCCGCCCATGACCTGGAAGTCCTGCCGGTTTCCTCGCCCCGGCGCGCTCTGGACCTGCTGGATCAGGAACCCTTCGACCTGCTGGTCTCGGACGTTCAAATGCCCGAACTCAGCGGTCTCGAACTCTTTCGCAGCGTGCAGGACCGCCATCCCGATATCCCCGTGATCCTGATCACCGCCTTCGGTTCCACCGAGGATGCCATCCAGGCCGTCAAACAGGGAGCCTTTCACTACTTTGAAAAGCCGCTTTTCGATAAGCTCGAGCTCTTTTGGACAACCATGCGGGAAGCGCTGGCCAAACGCCGCATGCTCAAGGAACTCGACCAGCTGAGCCGCGAAAGGGTGCTTCAGGCTGCCAAGCCCATATCCATCATCGGCGAGTCACCGGCCATCCAGCGGGTCTCCGGGACCAGATCACCGAAGTGGCGGAACTGCCCGTCACGGTACTCATCAGCGGTGAAACCGGGACCGGCAAGGAACTGGTGGCCCAGGCCATCCATAACCTGAGCGACCGGCGGGAAAAGCCCTACTTCGAAATCAACTGCGCCAGGTTTGCCTCGGGAATACTCGAAAGCGAGCTGTTCGGCCATGAGAAGGGAGCCTTCACCGGGGCCGTCGCCCGCCGCAAGGGTTACCTGGAACTGGCTCACCAGGGAACGATCCTCCTGGATGAGGTGGGCGAGGCATCCTTTCCGTTCCAGGCCAAGCTCCTCCGGGTGCTCGAAACCAAGACTTTCATGCGGGTCGGCGGTACCGCCAAGATCAGCTCGGATTTTCGGATCCTGGCCGCCACCAACCGCAACCTCGAGGAACGAGTCGCCGCCGGGCGGTTTCGCAAAGATCTCCTTTATCGTCTGAACCTCTACACCATTGAACTCCCACCGCTACGCAACCGCAAGGAAGACATTCCCCCCATCGCCGACTTTTACCTCAAGCAGCTCAGCAAATCCTACCGTCGTGCCATCACCGAGATTTCCGGCGGCGCCATGCTGTCGCTCATGGAATACGACTGGCCGGGAAACGTGCGGGAGCTGGTGAACGTCATCGAACGAGCGGTGATCACCTGCCGCGGGGAAACCATCACCACCGCTCATCTACCCTTTAGGCTAGTAGAGAGCGGCTTTGCCGATATCCCGGATTTGAACCTGAAGGATGCCGAGCGCTGTTTTATCATCCTCGCGTTGAAGCGCACCCAGAACAACAAGACCCGGGCCGCCGAACTGCTCGGTATTACGCGAAAAACCCTACTCGAAAAGATGAGGCTCTACAAACTTGCAGAGAAATCCGACTCTTGACCTGGTTGTTGGAATCCTGCTCCTGTTACTGCTGAGTGCACCCCTTCGAGCAGACGATCAGCCCCCAAAGCCCGCTGCCGGCTCATCCCCGAGGGAGGAACTGGTCTTCACCTACACCCGCCAAGCCACTCCCCAATCCGATGCGGCCGCCAACATCACGGTCATCACCCGCGAGGAGATCGAAAAATATCCCGTGAACAACGCCGGGGAAGTGCTGCAGTACGTGCCCGGGGTGTACGTGGAATTCAACGGCGGCAGCCCGGGGAGTTTTTCGGCCGCCAGGATCCAGGGTTCAGAGCCGCGGCACGTGTCAGTCTACCAGGACGGGGTGCCCCTCAACCTGCTGCTCAATCCCATCACCGATCTCAGCCTGCTGCCGGTCGCCAATATCGAACGGATCGAGGTCTACCAGGGGGCGGCATCCTCGGCGTGGGGGTCGGGCTTGGGCGGGGTGATCAACATCATCACACGGGAACCGAACCTGACGAAGCCGATCACCGGGGAGCTCTGCGGTTCCTACGGCGATTTCAACACCATGCGCGGGCGGGCCACGGTGAGCGGCCTGGTGGAGAAGGTCGGCTACCTGGTGGCCATGACCCATGGGCAGAGCGACGGCATCATGCCCAACAACGATTACCGCCAGGATTCCGCCTACGCCAAGCTCAACTACTATGCCGGCACCTCGAGCAAGATTGGCTTCACCTACAGCTACGACGAGGGACGGACGGAATCGCCCATCCCGGTGTGGCCCAACCAGGACTTCTGGGATGACAACTTCCAGCGAAGGAGCTACGAACGGCTGCTGTTTGAAACCCTGCTCACAGACCATCTCAACCTCACCATCGAAGGGCGGCACCAGGAAGTCACCGTATCCATCGACGATGTTGACCGAAAGCGTATGGAGAGGTATTTCGACTACTATCAGAAATCCTTCGGCGGTTCGACCCGGCTGAGCTACGATCTGGAGCGCAACCGTTTCCTGGCGGGTTTTGACGGCGATTGGGGCAACTACAATTTCAGTCAGTACGCCCAGAGCTACTATTCGGGCAACTGGGCCTTTTACGCCAACGACACCTTTGAAGTGGGCCGGTTCGCCTTCAGTGTCGGCCTACGCTACGACAAAAACCTCGACTTCGGCTCTCAGATCAGCCCTGCGGGCGGCGTGGTCTTTCACCTCATCGACCAGGTCGTCCTCCTCCGGGGCCAGGTTGCTCACGGCTTTTCAGCCCCGCCGGGTTCGTGGGTGAATGACCCGGTCTGTGGGAACAAGCACCTCAAAGCGGAGACTGCCATGAATTACCAGGTGGGAGGCGAGCTCAAACTCTTCAAGGTGCTCAAGTTGAACCTGAACCTCTTCCGAGCCGATGTAGATAACCTGCTGCGCTTCAATCCCAAACTCGGGCATTATGGTAAGTATGAAAACATTGCCAAGGCCACCAGGCGGGGGATCGAAGGGAGAGTCAGCGCGGCCTTCGACTGGGGGTTGGGGCTCTCTTTCGGCGGCAGCTTCATCGATGTGCGGGACGGTCGAACTGATGGAATCATCGAGGACATCCCGAGAATTCTTTACGACGCATCCGCCTCTTACACCTACAAGTGGATGACTCACTCTCTCATCGGGCGCTATGTCTTCAACAATTCAAGCTATCCCGAGACCAGGGACCAGGTTTTTGTGTTTGACTACATGGTCAAGGCAAAGCTTCCGTTCATCCCGGAATGCGCCGGGAAACCCAGTATCTTCTTCACCGTCCACAACCTCTTCAACACCAATTACCTCTACCGGAACGTTTTCCCGCAAGCGGGGCGATGGGTGGAAGGGGGAGTGAGCTACCAGTTCTGAGGAAGCTCATCCAGCAAGATTTTCCTGCAGGAGTTGCCACATGGCCACTGAGACTGAAGATGCCGAAAACTTCGTCGACGGTATCATTCGGGTCTTTAACCGAGAACCCGATACCGTGCCGCTGTCAGAAGTCTTGAAGAACAACCGGCGACGGCTGGTGGAACGGGTGGCTGGCATCTTTGCCCGGAAAGGGATGAAATCCTCACAAAAGGCCAATGCGGCACGCGATCTTCTCTTTCGGTCAGCACTGGAGGAAGTCAAGATCCAGTTTCAATTGGCGCATTTCGCCCTCTTCAAACAGACCGAGACGGTCCAGGAAATCTTGGAAGACAGCTTCCAGCTGGAATTAGATGTAGAGGCCGGGCAGGTATTGCTCCCCCACAATCGAGAAGCGGCCGAAATCATGCTGGCATGCCTTTTTCCGAAGAAGCGCGAATTGCGTGATACGAGTGATGTGCTGGCCTTCATGCGAATGTTCCTGGGTGGCAGCAAAAAGCGGTCGTTCCAGGAGGACCGGGCTATCAGGTATAAAACAATGGTGTGGTTTGTGTTCCTCTTGATCGACTTGGTTAGAATCGACAATGAGAACGCATGCCGGGAAGGAGTGCTCCACCTCAAAGCCAAATTCCTCATGCTTCTGAAAAAGGCCGCTGCCGGAGAGATCATTTGCGAAGAAAGCGAGACACGCGCCTCTGATTTTGAAGGGGGAAGATGGAGCGAGAGCCTCTTTGGTTATCTCCAGGGTGAAGAACGAAAACCCTTTTTGGAGGGTCTCCTTTCCCAGTTCAACTTCGGAGACCGCCCGCATCATGTCAATCGGGTACTGCTGGCCGAACACAGGCGGTGCCTGTACAGACAAACCCTGGACCGTTTTTGCTGACGGCATGTGACCGAAGAGGGACACCTGACAGCGGGGATAGCATGGCAAAGGATCGCAGCGATGGCGCCTCGATAGCTAAAACTATACCGCAGCCTGATTTAGGAGGTGTCATCCGTGACCGAAAACGAACTCTTTGACAGACTGCCTGGCCTTTTCTTAAAGAGCCTCAGGAAACAGATGCTCCTGGGATTGGTCCCGTCGGAAACTGTCGAGAAGCTCCTGGGACCTCTTCTTGACGATTTCGACCATTTCATGCGCGAATTGCCGCCGGATGCACGGCTGGACGTTCTCGATATATTGAGGATCTATCCTGAAGTCGCTGAGCAGCATGGCTTGAAACCTCCATTCCCGGTTGCCTCCTTCATGGAGCGCCTTTGGGATCGATTTCGGGAAGTTTGGTGCTTCGGTTTTAACCTGGAGCCCGTCCTTGGATTCTCTGAGGACCAAGATGAAAGCGATAATGAATTGCATGCGAGGAGGCGAACCACGCTCCGGACAATCATGACCGTTCTTCCTGCTCGAGGTGGCGATTATTACGCCACGGAAAGAGGGAACCTGGTATTCCTGGAATTTAAATATGAGAGCAACAATGAGCGCCTCTCCTTTCGGGCATCAGGCACAACTGCCCCGGTTTATCTGCGGCTGTCCGGCAGACCGGCATTGACTCTGTCCCCTGATAACCAATACCACTCCTTGTCCCTCGATCAGCTACTAGCTCTTTTGCCAGACCGGGAAACAGCCAGCGTGCAGATCGAGCTTCGCGAGGAAGACGTACACCAGCACCCGTAGAAAAGTCGAGTACCACCCCGGCCCTTCCTTCCTCGCCTCCTTTTGTCCGTAACGACAGAAAAATACCGGCATCTCCCCAAAGCCTGCCACCGACGCTTTATGCTGCTCTCAAATGGACTGCTGACGGAATGTCAACGCTAGAGCAGGGAGGAAGCACCATGACCGGATTTGGGGAAATGATCCTTGGGCGACCTTTGGTAATGGGCCAAAGCCGGGCGATGCGGCATCTGTGCGCCTTGATCGATAAGATCGCCAAGTCCGATGTGGATGTGCTGATCACCGGCGAGACCGGCACCGGAAAGGAGCTTGTCGCCCAAGCCATCCACGATTTGAGCCCACGCAATCGAGGCCCTTTCATCGCGGTGAACTGCGCCGCGCTCCCGGAAAACCTGGTTGAGAGCGAGCTGTTCGGATATGAGAAAGGCGCCTTCTCGGGAGCATTGGTGGCGAAGGCCGGGAAATTTGAGCTCGCCCAAGGCGGGACCATTGTGCTGGACGAAATAGGAGATATGCCCTTGCTTGCCCAAGCCAAGATGTTGAGGGTGCTACAGGAGCGAGAGCTGGAACGTTTGGGTGCTACAAGACCGGTCAAGCTCGAGGTGCGTGTTATCGCCGCAACAAACAAGGACCTCGAAACGGCGGTTCGGGAAGGTTCTTTTCGGCAAGACCTGCTCTACAGACTGAAGGTTATGAGTTTGGCTGTGCCTCCCTTGAGGGAGCGCCGCGAAGATATCCCATGCCTCGTGGAGCATTTCCTTGCGGAATACAGAAAACGGAACCCATCGGGAGCCAGGTCGATATCATGGCATGCTCTCAATGCCCTCAATAGATATGATTACCCCGGGAATGTCCGGGAACTGAGGAACGTCATTCAACACGCATGCACCCTTGCGCAGCCGGGGCAGATCGAGATGGAACATCTCCCTCCTCAGGTTCGCAAGCTGCCGGTAACCGTTGCGCCATTTCCGGAACGGTCCCCAAACGAAGACAATCTCATGCGAGCCCTACGGTCCATAACCATCATTCAAAAGCAAGGAAAAGTGAAACCGTGGTATAGTACCATACGTTTTCCCATTGAGCGCATCCATCAATTTCTGGCAGCAACGGATGGAAATGAATTCTCCCGCGCTCAGTTCGCCATCTACTTGATGGAAAGGGGACTGACATCGGCGCACACGGATGTCACAGCCGGGCGCTATCTGAAGAAGCTCGTCGCGCATGGAGTCCTGGTTCACAATGGCAAGAAAGCCAATCGAGTCCGCTACTGGCTTTCCGAAGAATCTCTCAGAGGCCATAAGATGCCTGATCGGCCTGACGCTGATTGTCTTCGTGACGCTCAGCACAAGCATGTGCACGGGACACGCGAGTGATCCAGACAGAGACGAAAGGCATGAGAAGGTACTGCACATTGATGTGCCAACTCCCTTTGGCTCGCTCGTGCCCTCGGATGATTTCGATTCCGGGTCAACCTTTGTTTATGCATTTCTATACTCTGCGCTCTTCTCTCCAATCGCTGAAGGAAAGCTTGGCTCGGCTCTTGCCGTTGCCTGGGACTATGCTGAGGATCGCAACACCTGGACGGTGAGGATCCGAGACGATGTCTTCTTTCATGATGGGAAGAGGGTCACCCCCACCGATGTCAAATCCTCGCTGCTTCGATTCTCTCAACAAGTGTATCCGGCCGTCTTTTCTGAAATCCAGGAAATCTCCATTCTCTCAGATCACTGTCTCAGCATTACCCTCAGGGCAAATGACAGGGATTTCCCCGATAAAATTCGCCAGATCCCCATTACCCCAGCGTCTTTGGAGGAGCAACTTAACGATCGGGGGCAGCCGGTGGGTTCCGGCCCTTTCAAATTCAGCTATCGGGTTGGTGAAAAGGAGGTGGGCCTTGTTCCGAATGAGCGTTATCATCGCGGCCGGCCCTCAATTGATCGGATAGTCTTCCATCATGTGGCCGACAGCCAGGCTTCGTGGAGCAGGCTCCTGAAGGGTGAAACGCATATCGCCCACCAAATCACCCCAAAAGACTGGATGATGCTGACCCAATACCGGGACCTCTTTCATTTCAGGATTCATGCCCTGCCCAACTACATGATCCTTCTTTACAATGCCTCCGATCCCCTGTTCCGGAGTCCCAAGGTTAGAACGGCAATGACCGCGGCAATCAATAGAGAACATCTCGTGAAACATATTTTGCAGGGTTTCGGGGAAATGGCTATAGGCCCCGTGTGGAAGCATTCTCCCTTTCACGACCCTGAGATCACCCCCATCCCTTATGATCCCACACACGCCCTTGAGCTATTGAAGCAAGAGGGCTGGGTGCGCCAGTCCGATGGCAGCCTGGTGAAAAATGGGAAGGTCTTCGAGTTTCGATTTTCCTCTTTGAAGGTTTTGAAGATCATCGGAAGGTCGCCGAGTACATTCAGCTCTGCCTCAATGATCTGGGAGTCAGGGCTCGTCTCCAACCTGTGCCGCATCATCAACTGGTACGAAAATACATCCAAAACGACGAATTCCAGGCTGTCCTCACTGAGCTCAATGGCCTGAACGAGTGCCTTCGTCCAATCCAAAGAATTTGGCATGCAACACCCGAGCGCTCAGCGTATGTTGGAGCATTTAGTGACCTGGAAACAAATAGACTCCTGCACGAGGCAATGGAGGAAGACCATCCGCACAGGAAAAGAGAACTTCTCCATATGTTTGAAGCTCGCTTGATCGGGCTCCAACCAGGTACCTTTCTATATCACCCTGAGGCATTGAGCGTCATCTCAAAGAGAGTCCGCCTTCTGTCAGATGACGCTTCGGATGACTACGGTGCGCTGCCAAGTGCCTTTGCTGATGTCGACTGAAGAGTTGGCGCTTTATAGCTGTAAGTCCGAACTTCCAGTGCCCAAGTATTAACATCGCTCTTCTCATAATCCTTAACCAGTTTCTGATTACCACATTTTACCTTTTCAAAACAAACAGATACACACGACATGGATCGCCTGGCCCTTGGCACAGTGCTTGCCCATGTCCTATCGGTGACGGGCCAGCGCGCGGTACCGGACGGCAAGGGCGTGAGCTTTCTTGGAAATTATGAATGGAGGTCAGGCACATGAAAACGATTCTGGTTCGGAAAGGCTCCTTCAAGGTTAAGGAAACGAGCATGTTTTGCTGTGATACTGGACCGACTTTGCGTTCATAGATCGCAGCCTACAGTTGTTGCTCAACGTATTCCACCAACCAACTCCAACCCCCGGGCCGGGTCCAAGCGGCCCGGCCCGGGGCCATTCGTCGGAGGCACTACCGTGCAAAACTTCAAGAAATCGAAATACACCCTGTCAGTCCCGCTGGCCAGCGCCGGGAAGGGACTTTCCGGTGCGTACAATACAGTGAGCAGAGGGATGATCGTGGCAACGGAAGAAGCCCTCGTGCGCATCATCAATACCAACTCCTTGACCGGCGATGAGCCCTTGACCGAGCTCCTTTGGGAACACGGTCTCCTTGTTCCCACCCACACGGATGAAGATGCCGTTTTCCAAATATGGAGACAGCAGCATGTTCACGACTGTTCGACCATGCGCTCCAAGGTCGTGGTGACCCGGCAGTGCAACAACCGCTGCCTGTACTGCATCGTTGCCCCGGAAGCTACGGCAATGTCACACGAGACCGCTCGGGCCATGGACCGGTATTATTTTAAGTACATTGAAAACGCTCGACCCGAAAAAGTCAGGGATGAGTTCACCGGTGGAGAACCGCTGCTCAATGCGGCCATCATTAGGGAAAGCGCCGAGCGGCGCTATCACTATTGTTTGGGCAAGGGGATCGACTACGGATTCACCTTCATCACCAATGGAACACTTCTGTCACCGGAAATCATTCGTCCCATGAAGGAAATCGGCTTGGAGGGCATTCGGGTGAGCCTGGCAGGACCGGCTGAAGTGCACGACCGCTTGCGGCCTTCCTCGGACGGTGGAAAAACCTATGACTTGATTGTTCAGAACCTTTTGAAGGTTTCGGGACTGGCCCCGATTACCCTCGAATGTCAGTATGATGAGGGCGGGGAGGATTATCGCAGGATTCCGGAAATGCTCGAACAGCTGAAAAAGCACGGGATCATCATAGAGAACATCAACTTTACGCCAATTCTCCCCCGACGAAACGGCACCATCGATGGCCCTGTCACAAATGGCCCTGAGATTCTGCTTCACCTGATGCGCGAAGCGCAGGCAAACGGCTATCCACAGCTGCAGGAACCGCCCATGAACTGCTGCTCCGCCGAGTTTCTGTCGCGCGTCACGTTCGATACCGACGGGTCTCTCATTCCCTGCCCCGTTCTTCAGAGCGGAGAGATGGTCTATGGGAATGTCTTCACGGGCATCGACTTCATCGCCCATGCCCAAATCCTGCATCGCAGGCTTCCTGATCGATGCCTCAACGATTGCGAGTTGCTGCCGCTCTGTCTCGGCGGCTGCCGCCTCCAGGCCCTCATCTGCGGGGCAGGCTTCAACGGCGTCAACTGCCGGTACGAGAGCCTCAGGCTGATCCTTGAAGAATACATCAGGACCAGTGCTGCCCAAGTGCTGGCTTCAGCCAGTGCGGTGGAACCTCGAGCCAACGCCGCCTGAACAGGGAAGATCAGAGCTGGAGCACGGGAAGAAGTGCTTCATAATGCCTTCCGTTATGGTAGAATCAAAGCTCTGGCGCGGTCGTGGTGAGTACCCTGCGAAACGACCGATCATGACTGCATTCCGCTCGGCCCGCGCCTTGTCCCATAAGCAAGAGAGGCAGGCTTCTGGTGGAGGAGCGCAAAGAGCGTTCCCGACCGAATCGCAAGGCGGAAGGAGCAGGACTCTGATGAAGATCTCTCTGGAACAGACCTTCTGTTTGGCATTCGACCGATGCTGGGAGTCGTTTCTCCACGACCCTCGCATGATCCGCATGCCCGAGCGGCCCACCCTCCTCTTCGCCGAAGACCCGAAAAATGAAAAGACCGCCGAACTCCTCCTGCAAAAGCCTGTGATCCGGGTTTACCAAGGCTTCTTGGTCGATATTCAGGAGATCATCGAAAAGCACGCTCAGGTACTTAGCCAAGCATGCCTCAACGATCTGGATCTGAAGGCGCATGAAGCAGACACCCGACTGCTGGCCTGTGTGCTCGAGATAACAGCCTCTTTAGTCTTATTGCACGAGCTGTTCCACATACTCTGCGGTCATTGGGACGTGGTCAGATCACTGGCACCGGATGACCACCAGGCACTCTCCCTCGATGAAGCAATCTTCACCATGGGAGAGACGACGTCTGATGCAATTGCATCTCGGATCGAGATAAACAACGCTCCGTCCCCCCACCATCGCTCTTATTTCCTGGAATTGGAGGCAGACAACACCGCGCTGCAATGGCTGATGCAAGCTGCACCACCGAATACCCTGTCCACCTTATTGTCGGCTCTCTGGCCAAATGGATTCCATGAGCCCCCTAGTGCCATTGCAGATCTGGAAGGGTCTGCGCGGATTCTTGCCTTTCGTCTTCTTTTCTCGGCTTCCTGGCTGGTTGTGCTCCTGATGGAGCAGAAACGGCCGGAAGCGCTGCTCAAGAAGACAAGAAGCCATCCGCTCCCGGCCGCACGACTCCTTGCCAACACATTTACCCTGATGGAGCAATTTGCGGAACTGGATAGCATTTTTGTAGGTGAGTCCGGTTACAAGACTCTGACCTTGACCGACCGGGAATCTCGGGACATGGTAGGCTGTCTGAGAAAAGTTATCGTCCCGGTACTCAAGGCACCCTGGCCGGTGAGCGATTCGTCGGCAGTTCGCGAGGGACTGGTCGCCTTTTCGCCTTTTCTGATAACGGAGCTTCGCAACATTCTATCGCAGAAGCCGCCCGAGTCCGGACTTGGCGATGAACTGGAGAAAATCGAGTTGCTTCGCCGTGAAATGACCGACCGCTTCCAGCCACACCGCTGTTTCACGCCATAGCCACATGATAAAGCTGGCAAAGCGTCTGTTGCCCTTCGTTACTGCATCCGAACTGAACGTGTCAGACCGGTTCCGCTCTGCATGGCACTGTTCGGGTTCCTGCTTCTTTCTTTCAGCAGGTGCCTGGAAGGGCCTGATAGCACTGCCAACAACAGGGAGGGGGGGAGCAAGTCCTCAGCTTCGATACCCCACCCCGCTCGGCTCGCTAGACCCAAGAGAGAATCAGGAACCAGGATTGGCGAACGGTTTCTGTACGGTTACCTTCTCGGACCGACCACCGTGGGCAATCTCGAACCAGATCTGGTTCTTTCCCGGGCCTATACCCGGGAACGATCCAGAAGGCCTGCTGCAAGCACGATGGGTAAACGGAAGCCCAATTGCCATGGCTGCACGGCTTGACCCGAGAACCTCGAACCTGTAAAAATATGGCGAACATTGACCATCCCGGGAGCATTGCCATGACCGTCCAGGAAGCCAATGCGGAAAGCATCGAGTCGCTTGACACATTGTCGTTGGAGGCCCTGGAGGGCGCGCTCGAGTACGACCAATTCGTGTCTGAGCCCGTGAAGGTTTCCTCTACCGCGGAAGAGCCTGCAGCCATCGAAAGAGGTGAGGAGCGGTGATGTGTAACAAGCCCGACAATAGCCCGGCTCTCGTTATCGGCGCTGGCTGCTCCTCCGGGCTGCTCCAAGCGGGGTAACCATGGCCAAGAAAGCGCTGCTCGGTAGAGCACTCCTCTTTGTTCTGCCCATCATGGTGCTCTCTCTGGCCATAACCGGCCTTTTTCTCACCTGGAGCAGCTACCGGAGCTTCCGGCAAACCGTCCGGCAGGACTACACCAGCATCATCAAGAGCTCGGCAGGTGAGATCCGGGCCTTCGTGGCAAGTGCCAGGAACCGCATCGAGAGCCTGGCCTGGGTATTGGCGGCCACCAGGGTGGACGCCTGGCAGCAGCGGATGGCCCTCACCGCCTTCCACCACATTGCCGACCAGTTCGTCACCCTGACGCTCCTTCCCCAGGAGGGGCAGGAGCTTGTTGCCGTCGGCCAGCGGCTGGGGCGCGAGGCGCTCGACCAACTCGAAGTCTACCGGGAAGCCGCGGCCGGGCGGCTGGCCACCTCCAGCGTTATGGTGACCCGCGAGCGCATCCCTTACATTTTTTTGGCCGCGCCGGTGATGCGCCAAGGCCGGGTGAGCCAGGTGCTGGTGGCGGAGCTGAACTTCAAGGCTATCTGGGATGTGCTGGAAGGGATCCGCATTGGCGAGACCGGCATGGTCTATCTGCTCGACAATACCGGGAAGCTCATCGGCCATCGGGAGATCGACCGGGTCGTCAAAGCCGAGCAGGGCGTGCCGCCTTTCGTTGTGCAGCAACTTCTGGAATCTCCCGATGAGCCGGTCGAGTGGTCGGAAGCTCACCCCGACGGGAGCTGGTTCTGCCTTGCCTACAATGTGCCAGGGATCGACTGGGTACTCGCTCTCCGTCAGACAAAGCGTGAGATCTACGGCTATCTTTATGAGAGCTTCTGGCTGGCACTGGGGGTCACCCTGCTCATCTGCGCCATCACCACCCTTCTGACCTGGTCCCGCATCCGCCGCTTTTTGCAGCCGGTCCATATCCTCCACCGCCAGGTGCAGCGGTTTGGCCGGGGCGAGCTGGAGCAGAGGGTAGCGATCTCGACCCAGGATGAAATCGGCGAGCTCGGGACGGCTTTCAACGACATGGCGGATTCCCTCAAGCAGTTGGTCGAGCGCGAGGTGGACAGCGCCCGCGAGCTGGCCCAGGCACGTAACCTGGCTACCCTCGGCGCGGCTTCCGGCAAGGTCACCCACGAGGTAGGAAACCTGCTGAATAACATAGCAGCAACCCTCCATATCCTGAAAACCGATCAGCTCAGCGCGGGCAGCCGGAAGGCGGTCGAAATCATGGAAAAGGATGCGGTGAGGGTCCGGGCCTTCATCCAGAACTTCCTCCAGTTCGCCAAGAAACCGGAGCTGAACCTGCAGCGGGCATCCCTCGAAGGAACGCTGCGGGAACTCCTCTACGTGATGCGGACGCAAGCGGAGAGCAGGGGGATCAGCCTGAACCTGCATTGGCCCGCCGAGCTCCCACCGGTCGCCGTGGACCTCGGTCTCATCCACCAGGTGTTCACCAACATTCTGAAGAACGCGCTGGACGTCATGGCCGACGGCGACCGGATCGACATCTCGGGCAGGATGACCGATGGGTTACTGGAAATCCGAATCGCCGACACCGGGCCGGGCATGGCTCCCGAGATCAAGGAAAGAATCTTCGACCCTTTTTTCACCACCAAGGGCAAACAGGGAACGGGACTGGGCCTGGCCATCGGCAAAACGATCGCGGAAGCTCACCGCGGGTCCATCACCTGCGACAGCGAACTCGGCCGGGGCACGGTGTTTGTGGTCAGCCTGCCGTATGGACTCGGCTGACTACCACAGCGCAGGATTGAGCTCTTGTGCGAAATGCCCTCCTGCTGTATTGAAAAGACTCGCCGCCATTCCCGCGAACTAGAGCAGCGAACGGCTGCCCATCGGGCGGGGAGCGGCGAGGCACCACTATCGCCAACCAAATCAAGGAGAAAACCTATGGCTTCGGATTTGCTGGAGAAAGGGGCAATTTTACAGCGAGACAAGGAAACCTACGCGATTGCGCCGCACATACCCGGCGGGATCATCACCGACTTCAATCTCCTGCGACGGCTGGCCGACACCGCCGAGAAGTACGGCGCTAAGGCGATCAAACTCACTTCGGCGGAGCGCTTTGCGCTGGTGGGAGTGCGGCCCGAGGATCTGGACCAGGTGTGGCAGGAGCTGGGACTCTCACCCGGTGCTGCCATCGGGCTCTGTGTGCGTTCCGTAAAACTCTGCCCCGGCACCACCTTCTGCCGTCTCGGCATGCAGGATGCGGTGGGCGTCGGGCTCAAACTGGATGAGCGGTACCACGGCCTGGTCCTGCCTTTCAAGTTCAAGGTGGGGGTCTCGGGATGCCCCAACAACTGCTCCGAATCGTCCATCAAGGACGTGGGCCTGGTCGGGACCGCCAAGGGCTGGCGGGTGCTGGCAGGGGGATTCGTGTCCGGCCTCAAACCCCGCCTGGCGGACGTGATTGCCGTCAATCTGAAGGATGAAGAAGCGCTCGCCTTGGTCGACAAGGTGATCGACTGGTACCGTCAGGCGGGAAAGGCCAAACGCCTGGGCCGCGTCATCGACGAACTCGGGTTTGAGGCCTTCATGAAGGAATTGGGCCTGACGCCGGTGGGTTGAGCCTCCGTACAGCTCCCCATGAACAGGTGTCCACCCTTCTTTCGCCATACCGGCGGAAGCCGGTATCCAGACAATTTATGGATTCCGGCTTAAAGCATGCCGAAATGACGCCCTGGCAGAAGGGTCACTCTATCCTGTGGAGCGGCACCTGGTACAGCGCGGCGAAAGTTTGGCACCCTTACACAGGTTGCGTTTTGCTCCCCTCAACGCAACCTGCCATCCTCGCGTTAGGCCGTTACTCTCCGTAGATTGCGTTGAATCAACATGAAGCGGCAACAGCAAGACACCTGCCTTAAGCGGTTTACGACTTATGCCACGCTGTACTTAGGGGGGCAATGACGGAACGGGCTGATCGCAGCCTGGGTAAAGGGACAAGTGAATGGACGAAAACTCTCTGCTGGCAAGAATCGTCAGGACGACCGGGGACCTTCCCACCATGCCCCAGGTCGCCAATCTGGTCATCGAGAAGCTCTCCGACCCCAGTGCTTCCCCCAAGGAAATCAACCAACTCCTGTCCAGGGATCAAGCACTGGCGGCGCGCGTCCTGCGAATCGCCAACTCGCCCTTTTTCGGGCATGCGCGAAGGGTCACCCGCCTCACCGACGCCATCGTGCTCATGGGCTTCAACAGCGTCCGATCCCTGGTGTTGACCTCGGTCTTTAACGATTTGTTCAAAAGCTACGGGTTGACTGAAAAACTCCTTTGGGAGCATTCCCTGGTGTGTGGCACAATCTCCCAGAAGCTCGCCCACACCCTACACTTTCCCAGGTCTGAGGAGGCGTTCCTGGTCGGCCTGCTGCACGATATCGGCAAAGTCATTCTCAATCTGCGCTATCCCGAGAAGCTGTCATCCATCGTCCAGGAGGTCTACAACTCCCAGGAGCACACCTTCGCGGAACTGGAGCAGGAGGTTTTCGGCTTTTCTCACGCCGACGTGGGCCGGGCCGTTGTGGGCAAGTGGAATTTTGCCCCCGAAATCGAAGAGGCCATCGGCAACCATCATTATCCGGAGCGCTCAACCATCACGCCGCTGCTATCCCACCTCGTGCACCTTGCCAATGCCTGCTGTCATAAACTGGAGATCGGCCCCCTCAGGAAGCCCGACCTGGACCTGACGGCCGTGTCGAGCTCCATCGCGTTGAACCTTGATCGGGAAGCCGTAAACCGCCTGCTCGAGGAAGTGGCTGAGATCCTCGAATCACAACCGGAGATCGCCCGTTTCTGAGCAGCCGCCGGGCAGGAGCGCCTGGCAGGCGTCAAATGGTGCCTGCCGCCATCGACCCAAACGCCCCCTCCTCGGGTGAGCATGTCCTGTTCTTAACCAAAATTCACGCCGAGGCCCCCTGCTAATTTCCCCGGGTCGCCCTCTTAAGCCTGTTCCAGGTCCGCGTGCACCACGGGAACAGGGCCGCAGGGGGCGTTGGGCGTTCCCGGCAAGCGGCCGGGTGCTCGAAATTGAGTTGACACTATTGGTCAGGTTGGCGAGGATTGTAACGATTTTTTTGTGCGGTGGTGGTGGCAGCCAGCCGACCGAAAGGGATAATTCAGCGCGGGGAGGCCCCACCTCCCCTGAGAGGAGGAGGCAGCATGCAGGCTTGTCCGAAAACTTGTTGGCGGCGTGGGATCATCATCGCCCTGGCTGCTGTCGTGGGGGCCATGGCAACGGGGTGCGCACCGGCACCCTGGGTGAGCGGGGGCCCGCGGGTTGGCGTCGATCTCGAAGGCACGACCGCAAGGCCCGGAATCGATATCGATGCGCTGGAGCAGCGGATCCATCAGCTGGCCAATCATGAACGGGTGAAACGAGGGCTCACCCCTCTGGCGTGGAACCCGGTCGTTCAGCAAGTCGCCCGTCGGCACAGCCGGGATATGGCACGGCGGCACTACTTCGCGCACCTCAGTCCGGAAGGCCATGATCTCGCATACCGCTACTCGCAGCAGGGCTTCGTTTGCCAGATTCAGGTCGGTTCAGCGGTCTACATGGGTTCGGAAAACATCTACGAGACCAGTCTCTATGAGGCCCGCGACTACGTCGGCGAGGTCGTGACGCGAACCTATTGGAAGGATCTGGAAACCATCGCCCAGACCATTATCAAGGGCTGGATGAGCAGCCCGACGCACCGCCGAAACCTCCTCGAGCCCTCCTGGCAAACCCACGGCATCGGCATAGCAATTTCCGGCGATGATCGGGTTTATGCCACCCAGGATTTCTGTTAGCGCTGGTCCAGAAATAGGTGCACCGTTTTTGTAAAGTGGGCTGTGCCCGCCGATGGGACAGCAGGTGGGCACAGCCCACCTACGATCCTGTCAACCGTGACACGCATTATTGGACAGTCTCTTGGCCGGGAGGAGTTGCGTCCGTCTCATCATCCCCGGCGGTCGAACCGCCCTCCCCCGCCAGCACCGATCGGGCCTGCGCCGCCGGAAGTCCCTGAACCTCTCTGAGCCGGCGACCGATGGCCCGAGTGCGGGTCTGCGCTTTTTCGATGGTCGTTGAGGCCTCGTGCAGCTTCTTCTGCACTTTTTCGAGGGCTTCCCCATATCGCGCCCACTCCGTTTTGACCGCCGACAACAGGTTCCAGACCTCACTCGAACGCTTCTGAATAGCCAGGGTTTTGAATCCCACCTGAAGGCTGTTGAGGATTGACCAAAGGGTCGTGGGGCCGGCGATGAGCACGCGATATTCCCGCTGGATGAACTCGGTCAGCCCGGGGCGGCGCAGAACTTCGGCGAAAAGCCCCTCCGTCGGCAGAAAGAGGATGCCGAAGTCGGTTGTCTGCGGCGGGTTCAGATACTTCCGGCAGATCTCTCCCGCCTCCTGTTTGATCCGGCCTTCCAACTGCCTGGCGGCCTCCTCTGCTGTTTGCGCCTCGGCCTTCTCCTGGGCATCCAGAAGCCGGTGATAGTCTTCCAACGGGAACTTGGCGTCAATGGGAAGCCAAACCCCTTCGTTGCCATCATCGCTTCGGCCCGGCAGGATGATGGCGTATTCGACCCGTTCGCCGCCGCTTCCGGTCGCTACGTTGGCGGCGTACTGGTCCGGATTGAGCACCTGTTCAAGCATGGCGCCAAGCTGGACCTCACCCCAGGTACCGCGGGTCTTCACGTTGGTTAAAACCTTCTTGAGGTCGCCCACCCCGGAAGCGAGGGTCTGCATCTCGCCCAGGCCGCGGTAAACCTGTTCCAGCCGTTCGCTGACCTGTCGAAAGGATTCCCCCAGCCGCTTTTCCAGAGAGCTTTGAAGTTTTTCGTCCACCGTCGTCCGGATCTGTTGGAGCTGTCTGGCATTATCTTCGCGCAGTCCGGTGAGCTTCTCTTCCACTGTCTCCCGTACGCGTTCGAGCTTCCGGTCCGTGATCTGGGTAAGCCCCACCAACTGCCGGAGCAGGGTATCGGCAACCCCTTTGAGGGCATGGGTCAGCTCCTCACGGGACTGCCGAAACCCATTGGCCGACTCCCTGCGATTCTGGGCGATTTCTTCCCGTACCGAGCGTTCCACCCGTTCGCAGGCCTGTTCCAACGGCTGGAGTGCCTGCTGGTGCAGTGTGAGATCAACGCCTCGGTTGCGGAAAAGCAGGATGATCTGAAGGATGACTACCACTGCCAAAAGGACAATGACGGCCAGGAGGAGAACCTCCACCGGCACACTGGTCATGCTGATTCGCTCCCCAACAGAGGAGGTTTGGGCAACCTCCCGGAGATCCCCCGATCGCAAAGCGGGCTTCGGGGTCTAAGGAACCTGCCGCCTGCGCCACGGATCTGCCGCGGTTCCAGATCCCCGGGCAAGGACCGCACCTCAGCAGCAGGCAAATTTCCAGGCTGCAGGTTACCAGGAAGAGTCACGAAACGCCACCGGTAATCCGCAACTGTCCTGATGGCGGCTGCGACAGCAACCCGAAAGCGCCCCGGTATCTTTTACTAAAGTGCTGCACCCAACTGGCCGATTAGGTGGTGAAGGAGGAAAAACCAACATGGTCATCACTGCGCAACATGTGGAAACCGTGCTTCGAATCTATCGGGAAGGATTGCAGCGGGCAAACCGGGTCAAGGGAAACGCCGTCGAAGCAGAGCCCACACCCGCCGACAGGAATACGCTCTCGAATGCAACCAGGCCGCATCAGCTGATGGAACGAATCAAATACCAGGCCCTCGAACCGCTGTTCTGCAAGATCTGAGCACAGCGCAATTCAAATAGGTGTCCACCGGCCTTTCGTCAGGATGGTGGAAGCCGGTATCCGGGCAATCTGTGGATTCCGGCCGGAAGCATGCCGGAATGTCGACTGTCCAATCCTGGCGGGCCTGGCGGTTCATCACGCTAATCCGCGATGACCCGAAAAATCTACGTTTTGCCCACCGAATCCCCACACCATGCTTATAGAGCAAGCTCGGCTCTTTTCAATGCAACACGCGAATACTCCAAGAGTTCTTGGCGTCCTGCGGTCTTGGTGTTAATCTGCAGTAACTGAACGGCAACAAGACAACAAATCAGGCACGACGCAACGCTCAACAACAGGAGTTGACTACCATGAAGAAAATCCGAACCGGTCCGAAAACCTTGCTTTATCCCATGCCCGCTTTCCTCGTCGGGGCAGATGTTGACGGCAAACCCAATTTCATGACGGCAGCGTGGAGCGGGATCGCCTGCAGCACCCCACCGATGCTGACGGTGGCCCTCCAGCACCATCGGTTCACCCTGAAAGGGATGCAGCAGAACGGCGTTTTCTCAATCAACGTCCCTTCCGCCGACCTGGTCCGGGAAACCGATTATTGCGGTCTGTTCTCGGGTGACAAGGTGGATAAGGTGGCTGCCTGCGGCTTCAAGATCTTCTACGGGGTGCTCAAGACCGCCCCGATGATCGAACAGTGTCCACTGAATCTCGAATGCAAGGTGATGCACACCCTATATCTGGGCAGTCACGCGCTGCTTGTCGCCCTGATCAAGGAAGTGCATGTTTCCGAGGACTGTCTATCCAACGGTGAGCCTGACGTTGGGAAAATCAACCCGTTGATTTACGTTAGCGGCGTCGAAAAGGCCTACTATGCCCATGGTGAGAGACTCGCCGCCGCCTTCAGCGTGGGCCAGGAGTTGAAGAAGGATGCGAGCTGAGGTGAATCGCCGCAGCGTTCCTGCTGAGTGAAGGGCGATGCTTCAAGATAATCAGCACGGTTCTAGGTGTTTCTCAGAGGAGCAGTTTTTCACCGGCAGCGAGGTTTTCGATGGCCTCACGGTTGAGCAGGGTGATCTTGCGACCTTCGACCCGGATGAACTGCTGTTGACTGATCTGAATAGGGGAATTGCAGCAATTTGGTCGATCTGTCCCATGAATTCGCCCCTTTCTCGAACAGCCACGGCCGATTCGCCTCTGTCACAAACCGTTCCGGTGAGGCAAGAGCTCCAGCGTACTCGGTCAGCTCAGTCAGCCACGCGGAACGTGTGAGTGACAAGAGGAACGGGATATCAAGATTCTGGAGGGTCTTTCAGGAACCGAACCACAGGAGGGTTGCCGCGAAGATGGGGGTGACGACCATCGCTGTTTTCAGAATGGAAAGGTGGAGCCGTTTGGTGAACCTGGCACCCACGAAGGCCCCGGCCATCAAGCCGGTGATGACCTCAAGGAACAACGGCCACTCCAGGAAACCCGCGAGCAAGTAGCCGAAACCGCCCGTAAAAGCAATGGGCAGGATTACGAGCATCGTGGTCCCTGCTACCTGGGGAAGGGACAAACTGAAGAACATCAGCAGCCCGATTTGAATGAAAGGCGCCGCGCCAATGCCGAAGGTGCCCGATAGCAGGCCACAGAAAAGCCCCAGCCCGCCAGCGATGACCCAAAACTTGATTCGTTGTGACTCCTCGATGGCAAAAAGCCCCTGGAACGAAACCACCAAGCGGAGGGCAATGAGAGCCGCTGACAGGTACAACATGCCGGCAGTCAGCCAGGTAAGGTCCCTGGCCGGCAGAAGCGACGCGACCCGGACGCCGCCGTAGGAACCAACAGCCCCGAACAACCCGACCACGAGGCCTTCCTTCAGGGCCACGTTCGCTTCCCGGAAATGGCCGATCGCGCCGGAGAGGGTGGTAAACATCATGGCCCCGAGCGACGTCCCGAGCGCGGTGTGAATGGGAATGCCGAACCCCGCGGTCAGCACCGCAATCACCAGGCCGGCACCCCCCGCCCCCACAAAGCCGATCACTAGCCCCAACAAGAACATCGCCCCTATGATCGACATGCTCGCTATCTTTGGACTATGGGTTGGTCTACCGCCCTGAGTCCGGCAGGCCTCATCCCGCCAGGGCCTGAAGGGCTTTCGCCAGGCGGTCCAAGCCCTGTTCGAGGTCGGTCTGACCCAAGGCGTAGGAGAGCCGGATACAGCGGTCTTCTCCGAAGGCACTGCCGGGAACCACCGCCAGATGTGCCTCTTCCATCAGATAATCGGTGAGTTTCAGCGAGGATTGAATAACGCCCCCGGGGCCCTTCCTGCCGTAATAGGTGCTGCAATCGGGAAAAACGTAGAAGGCGCCGTCGGGATGAGGACAGGTGACACCCGGAATTTGGGCCAGGCGACTCATCACGTACCGGCAACGGTCGTCAAAAATCTTGACCATGGTGCGAACCACTTCCTGATCCCCCGTCAGCGCAGCAATACTGGCATACTGGGCCATGGCCGTCGGGTTGCTCGTAGACTGGCTCTGAATATCCGTCGCCGCCTTCACCACCTGCGTGTCACCGATGAGAAAGCCGATCCGCCAACCTGTCATGCAGTAGGTCTTGCTGACCCCATTGATAATGATAATACGGTCCCGCAGCGGGGGGCTGACCATCGCCAGGTTGACCCATTCCTGACCGGTAAAGAGGATGCGGTTGTAGATGTCGTCGGAAACGACGGTCACCTGTGGATGGCGCAGGAGGACTTCGGCCAGGGCCACCAGGTCAGCGCGCCCAAGATATGCCCCGGTCGGGTTCGAAGGGCTGTTCAGAATGAGAAGGCGGGTGCGGGGCGTAATCGCCTGTTCCAATGCTTCGGCCTGAAGCCGGAACCCCGCTTCCTGCAAACAAGGCACCAAGACCGGCCGCCCGCCCGCCAACTCGACCATCTCCGGATAGGAAACCCAGTAGGGCGCCGGAATGATCACTTCGTCCCCCGGGTCCAGGACGGCCTGGAACAGGTTGTAGAGCGAATGCTTGGCCCCGCATGAGACGAGAACGTTCTTGCGCTCATAGGAGAGGCCGTAGTCGGTCTTCACCATCTGCAGCACGGCATCTTTCAGCTCATCAATGCCGCTGACCGCAGTGTAGCGGGTGTGGCCGTTGTGCAAGGCCTTGATGGCAGCGTCCTGAATATGCCGAGGGGTATCGAAATCCGGCTCACCTACCCCAAAATTAATGATATGCACCCCTTGCTTCTTCAAGGCATTCGCCTTGGCATTGATCGACAGGGTTGCCGATGGCTTGATGCTTGCTACTCGTTGTGCCAGCTTCATGGCCGTTTCCTTCTCTGTGGTTATGGTCCGGAAAATCATTCATATCGGACCGAAACAAGATACAGGCCTCGGGCCGGTGCCGTCATCCCTGCTCGACGCCGGTCCCCGGTGACAAGGATATCCAAAAAATCAGCCCGATTGAATCTGCCTTTTCCCACCTCAACCAGCGTTCCCACCAGGTTCCTCACCATATGCCGCAAGAAGCCGCTGGCTTCCAACCGAAACACGAGATGATCCACATCGGGAACTTCGAGAACCGCCTGGTAAATCTCACGCTCGGTAGAGGTAACCGATGACCCGGAGGCCATGAAGGCCGCAAAGTCATGGCGCCCGGTTATGTCGGCAAGGCATTCAGCCATGGCGGGGTGATCGAGGGGCCGTCGAATATGCCAGGTAAAGTGGCGTTCGAGGGCGGAAGGTTCCGGACGATTCAAAATCCGGTATTCATAGGTCTTGCTGAGCGCTGAAAAGCGGGCATGAAAGGCGTCCGCCACCTCTTCGGCTGCCAGCACCACAATATCGGGAGGCAGGAGGCTGTTGAGGCCCCGAAGGATTTCTCCGGGCTGCAACGAGGAGCGCGCGTAAAAATTGACCACTTGAGCCCGGGCATGGACCCCGGCATCCGTTCGGCCCGAAGCCCGGGCGCCGATGGGCTCCCCAAAGATGACTGCCAGCCGTGATTCCAACACTTCCTGAACGGTCAGCACTCCTTGCTGCCGCTGCCAGCCGTGGTAATCCGAACCATCGTATTCCAGCGTCAGTTTAAAATTGCGTTTCACCTAGGGTTGCCATGGTGCTGTGTCGATCCCGAGCTCCTCCGGCATACCAACCATGAGGTTCATGTTGCAGACGGCCTGGCCCGAGGCCCCTCGCGTTAGATTGTCAATGACTGAAACCACAATCACCCGGCCGGTGCGTTTGTCCAGCCGCCAGCCCAGGTCGCAGTAATTGCTGCCGCGCACCTGAAGCGTGGTGGGCAGCTCACCCTGCCCGCAGAGGCGCACGAAGGGAGCATCCTGGTAAAATGCGGCGTAGGCCTCATCGATTGCCGAGGCAGTGACCTCATCCCGCACCGTGGCGTACACGGTGCTGAGGATCCCTCGGCTCATGGGTACCAGATGCGGCGCAAAGGTAAGGCAAACCGCCTCTCCGGCGAGCTCGCTCAGTTCCTGCTCGATCTCAGGGGTGTGCCGATGTTCGGCGACCTTGTAGGCCTTGAAGCTGTCGCTCACCTCGCAAAAGTGGACCCCCAGGGAAGCTCCCCGGCCAGCTCCCGTAACCCCTGATTTGGAATCGGCAATGAGGGTACGGTGATCGACCAGACCCTGCTGCACGAGGGGGGCGGCTGCCAGAATGATGCTCGTCGGGTAGCACCCCGGGTTAGCCACCAGCCGGGCCCGCCGGATCTGGGGGCGATAGAGTTCGGGCAGCCCATAGACGGCTTCAGCGAGGAGCTCGGGGTTCCGGTGCGGCTCATACCAAGCGCCGTAGACCTGAGCATCCCGGAGGCGGTAGTCGGCGCTGAGATCGACCACTTTGACCCCGCGGTCGAGCAGCTCGGGGATAACCTCCATGGCAGCCTGGTGCGGCAGGGCGGTGAAAACCAAGTCGGCATTGGCCGTCAGAACCTGCGGATCGGTCGGCGCAAAGACGAGCCGACAATGGCCCCTGAGCGCAGGATAGACGGCCTCCAGGCACTGGCCCGCCTGCTGGCGGGATGTGATGGTGGTCAGTTCGACCTGCGGATGATGGCTCAGGATGCGGATCAGTTCAAAACCCGTATAGCCGGATGCCCCCGCAATGGCCACGCGTAACATAAGATCACCTCACCGAATAAACACAGGGGCACCAGACCGCGCCTGGTACCCCTGATAGTCTCATCGAATGGCCGGGACCGGCCGCTCGAACTCCGCCGTTTCGACCTGCTACCCTGATAAAACTTGGCCTTAGCGTTTCGAGTACTGGAAGCGGGCTCTGGCACTGCGCAGACCATACTTTTTCCGCTCTTTCACGCGGGGATCACGAGTCAGAAAGCCGGCTCGCTTCAAGACTTCCCGAAATTCCGGGTTGTATTCCAGCAGCGCTTTGGAAATACCGTGTCGGATCGCGCCCGCCTGGCCCGAATTACCGCCGCCGTGCACGTTGATCGAGAGGTCCATCTTGCCAAAGGTACCCGTCAGCATCAGCGGCTGAAAAATCACCATCTTGGCGGTCTCACGGTCGATGTATTGATCGAGTGGCTGCCGGTTGATGACGACCCGGCCAGACCCGGCCTGAAGCCAAACCCTGGCGACCGCCGTCTTCCGTTTCCCTGTCGCGTAAAAACGTTGTTCCGCTATCACTCACTTCACTCCATTCATGTGGTCTTCCTACAGTGACACCTTCGCGGGCTGCTGCGCCTCGTGGGGATGCTCCGGACCGGCATAGATCTTGAGCTTCTTGATCAGCTTTCGCCCCAATCGGTTTTTCGGCAGCATCCCCCACACCGCCAGCCGGATCAGGCGGTCAGGTTTGTCCTGGTTGAGCTTCCTCGCGGTGGTGGCCCTCAGGCCCCCCATGTAGCCGGTATGCCGGTAATAGGTCTTCTGGTCCCATTTTCTGCCGGTCAATTGGATCTTCTCGGCATTGATCACTACCACAAAATCACCCGTATCGACGTGCGGGGTGAAATGGGGTAGATGCTTCCCGCGAAGGCGCATGGCCACCTGGGTTGCCAGCCTTCCCAGCACCTGGTTTTCCGCATCGACCAAAACCCATTTACGCTGATCGGGTTCAAACTTGGCACTCATTGTTTTCATTACATATTCTCCACCATCGAAGCAAATATGACATCCGAAGCAGTGATCTATAAAAGATCGAACCGCTCTTGTCAAGCACGTTGTTGCGAGTTCCGAGTTGTAAGTGGTAAGCCACAGGGTGCCGGTTAACCTCGGTCGTCGTCATGCGCCTGCAACCCGTTATCCTTTTCCCAAGGGAGAATCGCTTCACCCAATTCAACAGGTTGCGCCCTGCCCTGCCCCCTCACTTTCACCACGTTCGCCCCGCGGCACCCAGGGAACCCATGGTCTGGCCGGCGCCGATGCTTCCCAGGCCCAGCAGGTTGATGGAAACGAGGAACCGATTATCGCCCGCTTCCCGCTCATAAACCAGGCCGATCCCCCAACACCCGCGGACGTAGCGCAGACCATAACCCTGACTGTAGAGTTCTTGACTCCTGAGCGAATAATCGTGATAGGTGCTGAGGGTGATACCGGGCAATACCTTCAGCCCCAGTTCCGCGATCACTTCGTCGATGGGGAAATCGTTCCGGTATTGGTAACCCAGCCGCAGCAAGTGGCCTTGACCACTGTCCAGGCTCATGAAGAAATCGTGCTGTTTGGCCTGCCCTTCGTCAGGAAGCAGAATCGCGTTGTAGGTCAGGCCCAGATAGCGCTTCGGCATCACATCCAGGCGAAACAGAAGGTCCGCAAAGCCGCGCTTGGGATAGGGATTGAAGTATTCATCCAGGGGCGGCTGTTCAATATTGTACTGTTGCAGGATACGGAGCCGCGTTATTTCACGGTAACTGGTCACAGGCTGGTTCTCGGCGTCCATCTGTACTTCCTTGGTGGTCAGAAAGGTCGAGAAGCCGAAGAGCAGGTCGTGACGGGCCTGGTCACGATCCAGTCGGTCGAAGGAAGGGAGGTTCGTCTGGCTTACCTCCGGCACATACTCATAGATGACCTCGGGCCGCAACGCATGCTGAACGGCCTGGTAAGGCCCCATCTCGAAAGGGTACACGCGGTTCAACCGGCTGCTGAGATCGACCCTGACATCGGACAGGAGCCGCCCCTGCCAGGGGCTGGGGTCGCGCAACTCCTCCCGCCAGTCCACCCAGTAGGAGGTAGAGCGCAGCCCCGCCGAGGTTTCCACATCCAAATAAGACTTCCAATGGAACGGGTAAGCCAGTCGCGGGAAGAGATCCAGCCGGTTGCCCGTAGTCCCCTCGCTACGCCAGTAGTCGGTCCAGGAACTCTGCATGGTATAGTAAAGGGGCAGCCGATCAATCCAAGTGGGAATCGCCGTGAATGAAAGGGAAGGCAACCGCTGCAGGCTCAGGTTCTGGAGATTGCGGTTGGTCTGGTCCCAGTAGCGGGTATCCAGACTGAGCAGGGCCGATTCAAAGGGCCGCTCCAGGTAGAGCGTCGACTCCCGGTAGGACACCGTCTTGTCGTTCAAGATACCACGCCCGAAACGATTCTGAAAGATCCGCTCGGACGCCCCCACTGAGGTGGAGCCGTTGACGAATTCCTTCAAGTAATTTGAATCACTCAACATGTCCAGATCGAGCTTACCGTGGATCACGTGGGGGAGGTCAAAATTGTAGCGCGACCTCAGCCAATAACGGTTTCTCGTCTCCAGCGGGTAGCCGCGCTCCTGTTGAAAGTCCGCCTCGGCACTGTCGTTGAGGTAGTTGAAGAGCAGGATCCCCTCCCCGAACCGCTCATGGTTGAGGCGATACTCGATGCCGCTCATCCAGCCCCGCTTCTGCATCATGCGTCCGTAGAACGTCATATCCATGTCCTCCCGAATCGCCCAGAAGAACGGTATTTCGCCCTCGATGCCGCTGAGCGTGGAGGTCCCAAGCCAGGGGAGGAGCACGCCGGACTGGCGTTCCTGCTTGACGGGGAGCACCATGGCGGGAGTATACAAGAGTGGGAGGCGACGGGCCCAAAACGAAGTCTTGGTGGCCCAGGCATATCCGCCGACCTCTACTTTCAGCTTGTCATATTTGATTTTCCAGTCAGCGTCCGCCGGATTGCAGCTGGTAAGGAAGCCTTCGTGCAGTTCATAGGTGTTGGCTCCAGTCTTTGCGATGGACCGGCCCTCGACGTAGAAGCGGGTATCGGCAAAGTAGACCAGCCCACCGTCCACCCAACCGGTCTCCGAATCCAGGTTCCAAAAGACGTGCTCCCCTTCCAGCCAGTTTCTGCCAAACCGGAGCAGCGCTTTACCCTCAAGTTCAACCTCCTGCTTCTGAGCATCCAATTTGGCCCGGTCGGCCTGGATCGAACGATCCCCGGAACGCACCCGCACGTTCCCTTCCGCCTCGTAGATTTTCTTTTCCTGGTCGTAGCTGATCTTGTCAGCCTCGACGGTCCAGGGCTCGTGCGAGGTGGCGACCATGGCTCTCGGTGTAAGACTCCCCTGAATTAGGCTCTGTGCCGCCGCAGGCAGGGACCTGCCCGCAACGCACCACAGCACCAGGAGGCCAGCAACCACCCGGCAGACCACAAGGAGAGGAGCAGACGGCCCCTTGAGAGCTGAGCCCCGGAACAAGACGTCATCCTCGCTGCGTGGCGGCTGATGGGGCAAGGGGGCCGTCGAACAGCTCTTTGACCTCACCAGCAAAATAGAGGGAGCCGGCAATGCAGACCACATCTCCGGGTGCCGCAAAGGATTTCGCCTGCTGGATAGCGACGGCCGGTTCGGCAATCACGTACTGGCGCTGAAGGTAAGGTCTCGCCAGCCGCCTCAGGGTTTCAGGATCAGCAGCCCGCGCATACCTCGGCTGGGTGAAGATGACCGTTTCCGCCCCCGGCAACAGACGCTTGAGGATCCCGCGCAGGTTCTTGTCCGCCATGATCCCCAGTACCAGGTGCAGGCGTCGATCGGGGTAGGCTCGCCTGAGAGCGTTTCGCAGGCATTCTGCGCCGTCCGGGTTATGAGCCCCATCAAGGATGACCAGCGGCTCCTTTTCCAGGATCTCGAAGCGCGCAGGCCAGTAAACCTGCTGAAAACCCTCCCGGACCGCTTCGGAATCCAGGAATACAGCGCCTTCCTTTTCCAGGACTTCGAGCGTCGCCAGGGCGAGCACCGCGTTATGGAACTGATGCCAGCCGACGAGGTTGAGAGGCAGAGAGGAAAAGCGCCGCTTCAGTCCCTCATAGCGCAACGTACCATCACGATTACGCTTCACGTGAAAATCCTTGCCCAACCGATAGAGCGGAGCATCCCGCTGGAGACAGACAGCCTTGAGGATAGCCTGCACCTGGGGCTGTCGAGCGCTGATCACAACCGGTACCCGGGGTTTGATAATGCCCGCCTTCTCGCGGGTGATCGCCCCCAGAGTGGTTCCCAGATACTCCTCGTGATCGAAGGCAACGTTGGTGATCACACTCACCTGCGGGCGAATCACGTTGGTGGCATCCAGGCGCCCGCCCATCCCCACTTCGATGATCGCCCATTCCACTTCTTCTTCCGCGAAGAATTGAAAGGCCATGGCCGTCACGATCTCGAAAAAGGTGGGCGGCTCAAGCTCGTCGACCACCCGGCGCACCCGCCGGTACACATCCAGGATGCGAGATTCCGGTGGTTCCTGTTCATCGATCCGGAACCGTTCGGTGAATCGGATCAGATGAGGAGACGTATAGAGGCCGACGCGCAGGCCTTGTTGCTTCAAAACGCTCGAAAGGGTCGCCGCAGTCGAGCCTTTGCCGTTGGTTCCGGCAATATGGATGCAGCGGAGCCATTGGTGCGGGTTGCCCAAACGGCCAAGCAGCCTTTCCGTGTTGTTCAACCCAAACTTGATGCCGTGCTGCTGAAGACCGTAGAGGTAGTCGAGCGCCTTCTGATAGGAGGGGGAAGCGGTGTCAGCCATTCTTATCTTTCCTGAAACGGTCCCTGACAAATCTTTAAGCGATCGGAAGTCTTCTCTTACCACACTTTGAGAAGACAAAAAATGCTGAAGTGGTTCTCTGCTCCGTCACACCCTCCTGCGGCGCGCTGCGGTGATGCTGTCGCCAGCACCCGCCATGGTCCGATAGGGAAGGCCTCGGCAGCGGAACATTTGACGCCTCAGTCCCACTCGGCTATGCTGGTGCCCGGTGCTTTACGTGTGACTCGGACCGCGAAACCATAAATCAGGAAGGACTGAAAGCCTTGGACCCAAATCCCCCGACGAAATCCAAGAAAACCTCACGCTGGATCATGCTCATCATCGGCTTGGCAGCCATGCTCTGGGGGTATCTGATGATGTAGAAAACGCACTGGCCCTGCCAATTGGAACCGGTTTTTCGGAACTGGGAAGAGCTGATTACGTTGATGGACAGAATCCGGGTTCATGAAGATATCGTGCCTGATTCAATCGGTTCCTCTCGGGTCAGAGGCGAGAGATAAGAAGAATCCCCACCCCAGCCAGTATTGAGTAGAAGAACAAGGGGGACCTGGAATGTGGAAAGGGTATTTCTTTTTCGAACAAGGTCATCCTTGGCAAAGTCCTCACATCAATCTCCTGACCCGAGCCTGCAGATATTCTTTCATTTCGTCTCTGGTCATGGCACGGCCCTTTTCCACAAATGTTTTGAGGAATGTGAGGTACAGGCTTCGACCTTTTTCGTCGAGAGATGCCTGACGGCTCTTCAGGGGCAACAGGCTATGGAGCTTCTCGAGGCCCTTGCTGGCTTTCTCCGTCAATATGCGTCTCATGCGTTCAGTCCTTTCATAGTTGAGATGTCTGCTGCCATTTTTGAGGAAATCGGCCACGGTTAGCCTCAGGTCTTCTCGATGCTGGGCGGAAGCGCTCGTATCCAGGGGAAACCGGAAATGGTATCCAGGTGAGAGATTGACGGTGAGGAAGTTGGGCGTGCCAAAGTCATGTGCGAGATGGCGTAGGCATTGGGCAACTTCCTGATGCTTCAGCGACTTTCATGAGATTTCTCCTCTCAGCGGTCGATGGAAAAGAACTGAGAGCGAAACGCGCCATTCGCCCGAGAGCCGCTTCCCATGCTCCGGCTTGGGAACCGGCGAGCAAGCAAACATGAATTCCTGTCACTGCCGGGTCATCTCCAGGAACGCCTCGATACGCACGCGGAGCCTTTCGGAGTCGGCGTCCGAGTAGTCGGTTTCAATCTGAAGGAACGGCAATTGATAATTCTCTTCCACGAATTTCTGGACGGTATAGGATTCGATGAGGTAAGTATGACAGGCCTGCCAGCCCAGGTCCACCACCCCGTCCACCTGGAATTCCTCGATCAGGCTCCCCAGAAGTTCGTAGCGGCCGGGATTGGGCGACATGCACGAGCAGGGGACCTGGAGATATTGAGCGGCGATGGCACCCATCGGGTCGCCGTTTTCTTCGACCGTAAACGCCCTTTTGTACCCGCTGCAATTCTCCATCACGACCACACTGGCCCCGCTTTCCTCAATGAGCCGCAAGACCTTCTCTGACCCGAGGCCGACCGGAGTGCCCGTGAGCAGAATCCGGGGCGAGCGTTCCGTAAACTGGCTTTCACCTCTCAGCACCCGCTGCCGGACCTCTTCCGTAGCCTCCCGAAGGAGCGCCCATACCTCCTCCTTGTCCATGAGAAAGCTCAGGCGGTGTTTGATGGTGAGCAATTCCAGCCCACTGACAGGTGACGGCTGCCGTTTAGCCTGATCCATCAGGTCTTTCAGCGCCAGGCGTTCACGGTTCATGGTTCGAATGGCCAAGCTGAGGCGGTCGGGGGTGATTTCGACCTTGAATTCCGTCTCAATCCTCTCTTTGAGCAGTTCAATCTGACGGCGCCAGTATGGCAGCGCCTTTTCCGGTTCCTGATTCTGAGGCAACTGCATGACGTGCACCGGGCGATAGGCTTTCAAGAGTTCAAACATCTTCTTCTTGCCATCACAGGTCGTTTCCGCAATCACCAGATCGGAGGCATGAAAGAAGGGGCAGCTATCCGTTGCCGCAAACCCAAAACTGCTCTTGATGAGCGGGCAGAGGTTCCTGGGCAGGATCTTTTCGGCCGCGGCAATGGGTTCGTTGCGGGTCCCGCAGAGGGAAACGGGAACGGCCCCGGCCGCCACCACCAGTTCCACCGGTGCATACAGGCAGAAGATGCCCGCAACCTTGACGCCATTCTCTTTGGCTTTATCGATGTCCATCAGATTCTTGTCGCTGAGCGCAGTAAGCTTTTCGATGATGGCCAGACTCATGAGCGATTCACTCCATTTTTTTGTGTGTCTTTGTGTCCTTCGTGGATAGTCAACAGAACCGGCAACGGCGTGGTGCCGTCAAATGGCCACCATAAGCCTCTTCGGCTCACTTTGTTGGTCCTTGCCCATGAGTGCGATTCTCAGCACTTCAGTCAGCCGGTCGCGGTATTCGTGGTATCTCTGTCCCCACCGCATCCGGGGCCGGTCCAGGCTGACCGGCAGATCCTCCAGAATCTCCCCCTACCGAGACGACATCACGATCACCCGGTCGCTCAGATAAATCGCTTCGTGAGTCACCATGAGCACGGCCCTCCAGTCTTTGAGCCAGATAGTCTCGAGCTCTCCCTGGAGCAGTTGCTGCGTCTGGTGATCGACGGCCCCCAGCGGTTCGCCCATGAGCAGCACCTGGGGGTTACAGGCGAGGGCGCGGATGACCGCCATACGCTGTTTCATGCCGCCCGAGACCTGGTTGGGATAGAGATGCTCGTATCCTTCGAGATGGGCCATGGCCAGGAGTTCGCTGAACCGTCGTTCCTGTTCCTGCTGTGCCACCTTTTGCTGCTTCATGGGGTAGAGGACGTTCTGCCTCACCGTCATCCAGGGAAAGACGGTATACTCCTGAGCCTCTTACAAAAGTCTCCGAGCCTCATTCCGGCGGAAGCCGGAATCCAGAATTTTCGCAGGTTTCTAGACCTCGGCGTTCCCCGGGGTGACGTGATACAAGAGTTCTGGAAGAGGCTCTCTTGTCAATGGCTATCCCAGACTGAATTTTAGCCGCACCACAGGCCCCCCCTTATCATGAGCAGTTTCTGCAACACCAATTGGAAATTCCGATATACAACGGACTGGAGGACAGGCGGGGCCGATAAGACAGCATCTGCCAGGTCAGCCTTCGGGATGAGTCTCCCGGTTCGGACCGAGCAGAGCACTCAAGTCTGCTACCGTACCAACCGATAGTGGCTCATCGCGGATTTGCGTGGAAAAGGGTTGTCATGTCCTTGGTGTCATTCCGAGCGTAGGAGGAATCTAGTTGAATTACCACAAGAATCGAGATTCCTCGGCCCTTGGCCTCGGAATGACAAGATGGCTTCTCTCACGTTAATCCGCGATGAGCCCCAATAGTATAGTCTGTCGGTGGCAGCATCCCATGACAGAAAAGCAGAGTGGGGCACATCAACTGCAAGCTCAATCCGGCCTCTGACGGCTGGTTCGGCAAGGATTGGCAGACTCTGAAGAGAAGGGCCTGTTATGAAGGGACCGAGGCCTGTGAGGATACTGCAGCGAAAACCCCCGCCGGTCCTGTCTGGCGGACTGTCCTCACCGTCTGGCAGGGTCAACCGCAAACAACCTTTTCGGCACCAGGGTAATGCGGGGAACTTTTTTGAGGGGGTTCTCGTCTACCAGCAGAACACAACCGTAGGCTTCTTCGAGAGTGTCGAAGGTCAGCACCTGGGCCGGCTCGCCCATGCTGACGACATTTCCCTCCTTCATGAGCAGCAGGCGATCGGCATAGAGAGCGGCCAGGTTGAGGTCGTGAGATACCATGACCACGGTAACGCCTTCGTCGCTACACAACTCCGCCAGGAGGTCCATGATCTGGACCTGATGGGCCAGGTCGAGGGCCGAGGTGGGTTCGTCGAGGACCAGGAGGCGGGGCTGCTGACAGATGGCACGGGCAATGAGGACCCGCTGGCGCTCGCCGGCGCTCAGGTGCTCGAGCTGGCGTCCGGCAAGGTGCGCCACATGGGTAAACTGCATCGCCCGCCGGGCCGTTTCCCGATCCTGTTGCCGTTCGAGCCCAAGCCATGGCAGATGCGGCGAACGTCCCATGAGCACTATTTCCGCCACGGTGAACGGAATGTCCGCGGGCGCCGCCTGCGGCACCACCGCCACGACCTGGGCCAGTTTTCGCCCCGAATAGGTACGGAGCGGCTGTCCCAGAATCCGCACTTCCCCCTGCTGAGGTCGGACCGCCCCGAAGGCTGCCTTCAACAGTGAGGTCTTGCCGGAACCATTGGGACCGATGATGATGAAGAATTCGCCCTCCTCCACCGTCACCGAGATGTCGTTCAGGACCTTCCGGCTGCCATAGGAGAGGTGGAGGTGATCGAGGGTCAGGGCCGGCTTCATCGCTTGGCTCGCTGCAGCAGGTAAATGAACAGCGGTGCACCGATGAGGGCGGTGATCACACCCACCGGCAATTCCCCCTGGGCGGGCAGAAAGCGGGCCAGAAGATCGCACCAGACCAGGTAGGCACCCCCGCCGAGGATGCAGGCGGGCACCAGCACTCGATGGTCCGGCCCGAAGAGCAGTCGCAGCAGATGCGGCGTAACCAGCCCGACAAAACCCAGCAACCCCGACTGGCAGACCGTCGCACTCACCATGAAAGAAGTCACCACCACCAGCATCAGGGAGATCAGCCGAACATTCACCCCCATGCTGGCAGCCATTTCCTCCCCCAGGAGAAGCAGGTTCATGGGGCGGGCCATCAAAAAGAGCAGGAAGAAGCAGGGTGCGAGGCAGGCCGCGAGGACCAGAGTCTGGGTTCCGTCGGATAGGGAGAGGTCCCCCATGAGCCAGAAAAGGATATTGTGCAGACGTGCGTCCTGGGTGAGGGAGAGCAGAAACATGATCAGCGACGAGCAGAAGGCGTTGACCATGACTCCGGCCAGGATCAGGGAATCCTGTCTGAGAGAGAGCCGCACCGAGGCGATGACGAGCACCAGGAAAAGGGTGGCCATGCTGCCGCCAAAGGCCAGCAGGGCAACTCCGGGAAACCGTGACAGGCCGAGCAGAATCCCGATGATGGCGCCGATCGCCGCGCCCCCGGAAATGCCCAGGATATAGGGTTCCGCCAGCGGATTGCGCAGTAGCGCCTGAAAGACGAGCCCCCCCAGCGACAGGGTTGCCCCGGCCAGTGCCGCGAGCAGGACCCGCGGCAGGCGAATCCGCCAGACGATGTTGGCCAGAGTATCATCGGGACCGGCCGAGCCGATCAGCAGCGCGAAAACCTCCCGCAGGTTCTGCCCCGTGGAACCGATAGAAAGCCCCAGCCACACGCTGAGCCCCAGGAAAACAGCCAGCCCTGAAGAAACGGTCAGGATGCGTCGGGGAACTGACGGTGCCGTCACCACAACTCCGGATGAATGAGACGGGCGAGCAGTTCGAGGCCTTCCACCAGGCGCGGCGACGGACGGTCAAAGATATCTGAATCCACAATATGAATGCGGTGGTTCCGTACTGCCGGCAGATTATCCCAACGGTACCAGTCGTCCCGCACCGGTTCAAAGTCCTGGCCCCTGGTCATGGAAGTGATGATGATCACATCGGGTTCCAAGGCCACCACCTGTTCCTTCGAGAAGCGGGGATAGGGCGTCGGACCGGCGGCGAGATTGTTCCCTCCTGCTGTGGTGATGAGTTCGCCGATGCAGGTGTTCGTGCCCAGGGAGACTATAGGAACGATCCCGATTTGAAAGAAAATCTTCGGCCGTGTCCGGGTCGTCGCCACCCGCGCCTTCACCCCTTCAATCCGCCCACGCATCTTCGCCACCAGTACTTCAGCCTCGGCCTCCGCATGGAGGAGGCGCCCGATTTCGATCAGGGTACTCATCACCGTTTGGAGGTCCAGCGGATTCACGGCGTAGACGGGGATATTCAAGGCCCCAAGTTTCTCGGCCACCTCGCGGGGGTTGCCATCCCGGGCCCCAAGGCAAAGATCCGGCTTCAGCGCCACAATCCTTTCCAGGTCCAGGTGCACGTAGCTACCCACCTTGGGAAGTGCTCCCGCCTCCGGCGGGAAATCGCAGTGCTGAGTGACGCCCTTCAGGAGATGACCGGCACCCAGGGCGAAGACGATCTCGGTGATGCTGGGAGCGAGGGACACGACGCGCTTCGGCTCATCCGGCACCAGCACTTCCCGTCCCAGATGATCCGTCACCAGCCCGGCCTCAGCCGGTGTCACCAGGAAAGCCAGGAGCAGGAGGAGAATCTTCAGTTGCTGAAATGCCATCGCCGGCTCTCTTTTCCAACCAACTTGATTCTCTCCTTAAGGAGCAGAGACATAGGCCATAAACTCTAGCTGATCAATTGAAACTGAACCGGCAACACCACCCAGGTGGCCACAGCCCGGCCCTGGAATACCCCCGGCTTGAAACGCCAGTGTCGGATGGCATCCAGGGCGCTCTGTTCAAAATAGCCCGCGGGATTCGCCTCCAAAACGGAAGGCCGGGAGACGTGACCGTCAGCTTCCACCAGGAATCTTAACACAACTTTGCCGCAAATGCCCTGCTTCCGTGCCCGCTGGGGATAGAGCGGCTCCACTCTATACGAAGGCTGAGGGATCTTGTCCACCATCTCGACACTGAACTCACGACCATGCAGGCCAGGTCCTCCTGAAGGGCCACCCGCCAGAGATTGACCGGCCCCCTCTCCCGGACTTCCCACATCCGGGCCGCCTCCTCCTGCCGGTGTCGCTGTGGTATCCTCGGAGGTAAACGCCGCCGAGGCGGCCGGAGCTTCCGGAACCGTGACGGGTGCGGCTCGGTCCGGTACCGGTTTGGGCACTGCCGGAGTGGACCGCTTCACGGTCTTTGGGACTGCCGGACGCATCCGCTCGATCTGCTTGACGGTCGGCTTGGGAACCGGTGCCGGAACGTGGTCAGGCAGTGGCGCTTGAGGAGCGGGAAGCTCTTGCGGAGCCCCCCCCGCGGACCCTTCCGCACAGCCAACATCACTGGAGCCGCCCGAATCATCCCCCATCGCCACCAGGTTCACGGTCAGAAAGGACTCCTGAAGCCTAGCCGGTGGCTGGAAAAACGCTAGCAAGACGACCGCGGTGGCTGCCAGAAGATGCGTCAGCACCGCCCCGCCCGCTCCCAGAATCACATCCATGGGCGCCATTCGACCCGCCGGGCCCATCAGCAAGGGCACATCAGATAATTCCAGGTCTGCCGGAAACGATACGGTGAGTAACGATTCTTGCTCCATATCCACCCTGTTCAATATTGTTCAAGGTTCCTAGTCACAACTTTCGAGAGTGCCGGCCGCAGCCAGTCTTCCCACTCCTCACGTCTCAGTCCTCATTCCCCAACAACCACACCATTCAACAGGGCGTTCAGGGCCATTTTCACGACGACCGGGATTTCGGGGGTGGTGACATAGTCTTTCCAAGCCTCGATCCACCTCCCTGCAATCTCATCGGCGATACTCCGGCACCAGGCTTCAAACGGCGCCAGATCAGTCACCTGGCCCCGTTCATAGGCATCGCTCAGGGCAAAAGCAGCCTCGATGAACGAGGCGTAGCGAGGCTGGAGAAGGAGTTCTTCGAGGCGGGGAAGTCCCTGCCGCAGATTGTCCTGATACGCAGGACAGTCACAGCGGCTCAGCAGGCCGTGAAGATCAAGGTGCCGTTCCTGCATCCGGCGAAAGACCGACCGCCGATCGGCAATCCCGTTTTGCCGGTAGACGGCTTCCCTAACGCCAGCGTAGACGCTCTTGGCAATCAACTCGCCCATCTTGCAGTGCCCGCCGGTATTGTCGATGGGAAGACCACGCCCTTCAACCACCAGGATTTCATCGGTCCCCGTGCCGGTGGCCTGGTGGCGCAGGGGACTTGAGGCACTGCGCACGTCCAGATCCTGGAGAGCCGCCGTCTTGGCTTCCGTGGCGCTGATGATCGCTCGCGTCCGGGCTCGCGCACTGAGCTTCATATTGGTCATAACCACGACATTGATGGTTCCCGGTTCATAGAACCGTCCTTCGTCCTCCGCCATGCGAACGGCGTTGGATTCAACCCCGGCGGTCACCAGGGCGTAGACGGCCATCGCTTTGAACTCGGCCTTTTGCACCGACAGGTTGCTCATGTCGGCACCGGTAAAGAGAAAGCTGCTGTTTTCTTTGGTCTTGCCGAGGGCCTTGTAGACAAGGCTGCGCGACTCCTCCAGGCCAAGCCGGTGGGCAATCCCCCAGCAGGGAGGCGGGGTATAGTGGTTGCCGACAGCCACAATTCCCTGCCGCTCGCCTTCGAGGGTCGAAGTCACGCGCATGGGTTCTTTGAATTCCACGACCAGGGTCTTATTGGGGAAATCGAAGATCCGGATTTCATCCACTCTGGCCGACCGAACATAGGTCAGGGGAACCTCCAGGGGACGGGTGCGAATCTGTTTGTCCTCGGAAACCCGCGTTTTCTCCCCGGTGAATTCCTCCTCGTAGATGGTTGCCGCCAGCCAGGCCACAAAATCACCGGTGTGCGCCGAGGCACGACAGGTCAGAGAACAGGGGAAGTAATGAATCCTGCCCGTACGCACCGCTGTAACGTCCTTCCAGCCCGGCCCACTAAGAACCTTCTCCACCAGCTCCCGGTCCCCACCACAGCCGTAGATCACCTGAGGATCAAACCGCTGCCACTCCTCGAGGGTCACTTCCACCACTTGTCCCTTCTTGCCGAATTGGGGCGGGATACCGCCTGCAGCGCGGATGAACTCGTTTTGAAAGGAATCCTCGCCGGGCGTCATCAGATGTTCTCGACCCATGATCCGCATCACCCGCCTGCGGTTCTCCGGGGCGATTTTTTCAATCTTACGGGTGATATGTTGCAGCTCGTTCCGGATCCGGGCAACGATTTCTCCGGCCTCCGAGGGCCGATCGAAAATCCCCCCCAGGGTCTCGATATTTCGGTATAGATCAGAGATCGAGTGGCATTCCAGGTCAATCAGGCGACACGACTGGCCGGCAAAATGGTCGCGAACCTCCTGGTGGAGCGATGAGAGAAAGATCACATCGGGGTCGAGGGCTTCCAGGTGGGTCAGGGAAGGCGTCAGGAAGCCGCCCACGGTCACCTTTCGGTTCACTTCGGGCGGCAGCGTGTCATGATAGGTAAGGCCCACGAGGCATTCGCCGGCCCCGAGCCGAAAGATCATCTCGGTCAGGGATGGCACCAGGGAGACCACCCTCTCGGGGGCCTTTTCCAGGACCACGGTTGTCCCGGCAGAATCGGTGAGGGTGACCGGGGCGGCAAACAGAAACCTCTCGCTTCCCGCCTCCGCCAGGAGGAGAAGGGCAATCAGACATAGGGACTTCAGTGATCGACGCTTGCAGGTTCTCACGACTCCAGCTCCTCGCACCGGTTAGAACCGCATTTCGAGGCCCCCTTTGATGGTCCGTCCCGGCATCGGGTAGCCATCGACATAGGCGTAGTTCAAATCCGTCAGGTTCTCCACGGCCAGAAAGCAATTGAAGGCTTTGACCGGCGTCACGGAAAGCCGCGCCGAAAAGACGGCAAATCCGGATTGATCGATGGCCTGGGAGTAAGTGGATGAGCGATAATTCCAGTCCTCCTGCTGCTCTGCCCCACTGAAAACCCCAGTGAAGGTGATGCTGACCTTCTCAGCCACACTCAAATCGACCCCGCTCGTTACATTCCACAAGGGAACATAAGGGACCAAGTCGGAATTCAGGGTCTTGGCATAGGCAGGGTCCTGCAGTTTGCGCTCGGTGTAATAGGACAGACTGGCAAAGGGCCGCAGCGCCCAGGCGAGGTTCAGAAAGGAGAAGGGCTGCCGGTAGCTGACAGTGGCTTCAAGGGCGGAGAGGACCGCGGCATCCACATTCCGATAGGTGGTCCAACTGCAGTCACCGTCCACACAGGTCGGAAAACCGCCGGAGATCCGATCGTATTCGTTGGTGTGAAACCATCCCAACCCGACGGTCAACCCGGCATATTCAGCATCGACACCGAATTCGTAGGTCATGCTGGTCTCGGGCTTGAGATCCGGGTTGCCGATATACTTGGTGTGGGAACCGTGGGTGAAGCGGCCCGCCAATTGATCGGCAGAAGGAGCGCGGAAGCCGGTGCCGATCGCGGCCCGACCTGCCAACCAGTCGGTAACCCAATACTTCGCCCCGGCCCGCCAGCTGACATGGTCGAAATCCTGGCTCTTGGAAACCACTGACAACCCCGGCGTCGATTCGATATCTTCCTTCCAGAGATCATAGCGGAGCCCGAAGAGGAGCGAGAGGCGGTCCCAGGTCACGGTTTCCTCGGCGAGGAAAGCGTAGTTGTCATAACGGCTGTTAGGGGTCCATGCCGATTCGATAGGAGCCGTGATCACGTCCTGTCGAATCCCGTCCCACTCGAGGCCGAGCAGCAACCGTCCGAACGACAGGGTGGGCAGCGTGAAACTGCCTTTCACCCCCTGCGTCGTAGTGTCGGTCGTGGTTTCATATTGGTATGACGGGCTGTTGTAGTTGTACCGATCCAGGACATGATAATAGCTGAGATGCCAGTTCAACCCGGTTTCGGGGTGAGCGCCGTCATAGGCCAGTGAGCCGTAGCGCCGCAGGTGATTGGCAAAGTCATCCTCGCTGAGGGCGTAAGTCGGTCCCGGGCTTCCCACGTCCCAGGCCCGAAAATAATTCCCCACCGCAAACAATTTGTGATCGGGATGCGGGACGGCAAGAAGGCTGACGGAATAGGCTTCATCGTTGTAAGCGGTGTTGGGATAGGTTCCGCCGCCGCCCATCTCGTAGTTGCCGTGATGGACGCCCCGGCCGGTGAGAGAGAATCCCAACTTATCATTGAGAAGACCTCCGGAGACCTGGGCACGCCCCTTCAGGTAATCCCAGCTTCCCGATTCCAAAGCCACCTGCCCAGAAGGGCTTCCTGACCCCTTTCGAGTGATGACGTTCACGACCCCGCCCATGGCTGCCGACCCATACACAACAGAACCCGGGCCGCGCACCACTTCCACCCGTTCCACATTTTCCAGGGGAATGACTGAAATATTCCCCGTGCCCGCCCGGTGACCGTCGATGAGCACCAGGACATGGCCCTTGACGTCGGTTCCGACGGTGTTGGTCCGCTGCCCCCGGATGGTCACGGAACTCAGAGCGCCAGGATAGACTTGAAAGTGCTCCGGGAGCTTCTGGACGAGGAGCTCTGACAGATCATTGGCGTGGGATTCCTCAATTTCCCTGCGTGAGATTACCTCGACCGCGACCGGCAATTCTTTGGTGGGAGCGGGAATGGCCGTGGCAGTAACCACGAGTTCTTCAAGCTTGGCCTGGCCTGCCCCCTCCCTGCCCTTATCAGCCAATGATGCGGCGGATCCCGCTGCCGAGGACGGCAACCGGGGGTCAGCAGGCTCCCGGGCAACACACACTGCACCTTCGCCAACCAGCAAGAAAACAAGCAGAACAAGCACAGAACCGCGAGGAACAACCCAGTCGAACATGGAATCTCCTTTCTCTTCTCACCCCCCAAAAAAAAATCCTTAGAGCTATACGCCCTAAGGATTGCACCCTGGTTCACTTGGTCCTGCAACGGTTCGCCGGGTATCGCTCGTACCGGTTTCCCCAAAACCCCTCAGGCAGGTTTTCTGGCTCTCGGGTTATGACCTAGTCTCCGCACCTTCCCATTGCGCCTGCAGCACAACAGTGGCTCTGCCGGATTTCGCCCCCGATTACAGCGGCGGGACCGCTCCCGACTTTCACGGGATTCCCTATTAAACTCGGTCGTGCCTGATGGTCATGCAACGATGGTCAGTTCTTGATACAAGGCGTTGGCGGACCTGTCAACCCCAAAGATCAAGAATCCGGACGGAACTCCGCTTATGTCAGCATAAGCGGCACGCTGCAGGTTGGAGAAGAAGGATGAGGAGGGGCGACTCTGGCAACGGTGACGGTAGCGTCTAGCAGAAATCAAGACCGCTACGATTTTCATGCGGGCAGGAGGTTTTTTAGTTGACAGACAACGATGACTTCAGTTAGAGAGAATGTGCAGTAAAAATTAGAGAGAGTTATCAGGTACCCTTAGGGGAATAAAAGGGAATCCCGTGTAATTCGGGAGCGGTCCCGCCGCTGTAATCGGGGACGAAATCCGAAAATGCCACTATCGCGCTTCGCCGTGACGGGAAGGCTCGGAGAGTAGGGTGATCCGAAAGTCAGAAAACCTGCCTGATCGCTGATGGAGCATCGGTACGTGGAAATGCCTGATGTCCGTTGAAGGATGAAGTGAACCAGGGTGCAATCCTTAGGGCGTATAGCTCTAAGGATTTTTTTTTGGCTGAACTTGCCGTTCAGCTCGGCACCGACCTCAGTGCTATCCACCAGTTACGAGTGGAACAGGCGGACTTGGGTTATTCTATGCCAGGGAGGACGAGATGAGTGGAAATGAGATGAGTGAACACGACCGATTGCTTGACATGTTCCCCCCACACACCTACGAACAATGGCGTCAAGATGTTGACAAACAGCTCAAAGGAGCGCCGTTTGATAAAGTGCTGGTGAAAAAGACCTACGAAGATATCAATATCCAGCCCATGTATTATCAGCGTGATGTGGAGAATCTGCCCCACATGGGAGCGTTACCCGGGTTTGCCCCCTTCGTGAGAGGCACGAAGGCGCTGGGACATGTGGTTGAGCCATGGCTGATTGCGCAGGAAATCCCCTACGGCGACCCGGCGGAATTCAACCGTGCCGCCAAGGCGGACCTGAAACGGGGACAGACCGCTCTGAATGTCCCCCTGGATAGAGCCACCCTTTCAGGCTTGGATCCTGATGCGGCCAAACCGGGCGAGGTCGGATGCGGAGGGCTTTCGCTGGCCACGATTGATGACGTGGCAAAGGCTTTTGATGGGATTGATCTCGAGGGGACACCAATTCTTCTTCAGGCCGGGGCTTCCGGTTTGGCCGTGATGGTGTTGATCGCCTCGCATATGAGGAAGCAGGAAAAAGCAACTGAGAAACTGAGCGGGTGGGTCATGGTCGACCCGCTGGGAACACTTTCTCTTGATGGCACTTTGCCCAACACGATCGAAAACCTTTATCGGGAGATGGCACAGTTGACTAAATGGGCAAAGGACAACGCTCCCCGACTGCGAACCATCGCGATTCATGGGCATCCGTTTCGCAACGGCGGCGGCAGTGCGGTGCAGGAACTGGCGTTCACCGTGGCAACCGGGGTGGAATATCTCCGAGAAATGCTGGCACGGGGCATTGCCCTTGACGACATCGCGCAGCGGATAGGTTTTGCTTTTGCGACAGGCACTGATTTTTTTATGGAAATCGCTAAATTGCGTGCAGCCAGGCTGGTCTGGGAGAGGGTGATGGAGGCCTTCGGAGGAAACGATGATTCGAAGCGCATGTTCATCCACTCCCGCACCCTGTCCTGGAACAAGACCGCCACCGACCCTTACGTAAACATGTTGCGGGTCACGACCGAGGCCTTCTCGGCAGTTTGCGGTGGCTGTGACAGTTTGCATGTTGCACCCTTTGATGAACCTCTCGGCCTGCCGACTGAATTTACCAGGCGTGTGGCTCGTAATGTCCACATCATCCTGAGGGACGAATGTCATTTTGACAAGGTCGTGGATCCGGCGGGGGGCTGCTGGTATGTGGAGACCATTACGGATACCGTAGCCATAAAGGCGTGGCATTTGTTCCAGGAAATTGAGAAAAGGGGCGGCATGTTTAAGGCGCTTCAGGAGGGATTTCCCCAGAAGCAGCTGGCCGAGACCGCAGCGAGACGCGCAAAAGGCATCGCCACGCGCAAAGATGCCTTTGTAGGGACCAATAAGTATCCCAACCTCCAGGAAAAAACTCCGGAAACCATCCAGCCCGATTTTGATGCGCTCTATGTGGATCGGCTCAACCAACTGGCTCAATTTCGAACAACCATTGATTCTGATAAATGAAAGGCGTTGCCGATGAAACCGATTCCAAATCCCGTCGATATCGCAGATGGAGTGGTTGAAGAATTGATCAATGCGGCCCGGTCCGGCAAGACCCTGGGAGCGATTACCAGGGAGCTGCGTACGGAAGATGGCCAGAAGGTGAGCATCGAGCCGGTTCGGATTTATCGAGGGGCCGAGACCTTCGAGTCTTTGCGCAAAGCGGCTGAGGACCATGTGGCGAAAACAGGTTCTCGTCCCAGGATCTTCCTGGCCAACATGGGACCCATACCCCAGCACAAGGCCAGGGCGGATTTCTCCATCGACTTTTTCAGGCTTGGCGGTTTTGAGGTGGTCACCAATAAGGGCTTTCCCGACGTGGACAAGGCTGCCCAGGCGGCCCTCGACTCCGGGGCACAGATTGTCGTCATCTGTTCAACGGACAAGACCTATCCGGAACTCGTACCACCGCTCGCGCGCAAGCTTAAGGAGGCGCAGCCCGAGACAACGGTGATCCTGGCAGGTTATCCGAAGGACTATATCGAGGCCTTTAAGGAAGCCGGGGTGGACGACTTCATATTCATGAATGCGGATGTGGTTGCGCTGCTGACGAAACTCCAAAGGAAGGAAGGGGTGATATCATGATTACACCGGATTTTACCACAATCGATTATGGCGTGCGTTCCCCTTCAAGCACCATCAAGGACTGGCAGGCATTAGCGGAAAGGGAAGCCGGTTGCTCGGTCGATCAGCTGTTGTGGCGGACCCTGGAACAGATCATGGTCAAACCGGTCTATACCGCCGATGATGTTAAAGACCTCGAGCATCTGGCTCTCGCTATGCCCGGGATTCCCCCTTTTATCAGGGCGCCTTTTGCCACCATGTATGTGCAAAAGCCATGGACGGTGCGGCAGTATGCCGGTTTCTCCACCGCCGAGGAGAGCAACGCCTTTTACCGGCGGAACCTCGAAGCCGGACAGAAGGGGCTTTCCATCGCCTTTGACCTCGCCACCCACCGTGGCTACGACTCGGACAACCCGAGGGTGGTGGGTGACGTTGGCAAGGCCGGGGTTGCGGTGGATTCCATCCTGGATATGGATATCCTGTTTGATGGCATTCCGCTCGATCAAATGAGTGTTTCCATGACCATGAACGGGGCGGTATTGCCGATCCTGGCCTATTATATCGTGGCGGCCGAGGCGCAGGGGGTTAAGCAGGAGCAGCTTGCGGGCACCATTCAAAACGATATTCTCAAGGAATACATGGTTCGGAACACCTATATCTTCCCCCCCGATCCGTCCATGCGCCTCATCGGCGATATCTTCGCCTATACCAGCAAGAACATGCCCAAATACAATTGCATCAGCATCTCCGGCTATCACATGGAGGAAGCGGGCGCCACCTGCGACATCGAGATGGCCTATACCATTGCCGACGGTCTCGATTATATACGCACCGGCCTGAAAGCCGGCTTGGACATTGATGCTTTTGCCCCGCGCGTTTCTTTCTTCTGGGCGAACCATATGAACTATTTCATGGAAATCGCCAAGATGCGCGCGGCTCGTGCTTTGTGGGCCAAGCTCCTCAAGCAGTTCAACCCAAAGAATCCCAAGTCGCTGATGTTGCGCACTCATTGCCAGACCGCGGGGGTGAGCCTCACCGAGGGAGATCCTTACAACAATGTGGCCCGCACCTGTATCGAGGCCATGGCGGCGGGGCTCGGTCATACCCAGTCCCTGCATACCAATTCCCTCGATGAAGCCATCGCCCTGCCGACGGACTTCTCCGCTCGCATCGCGCGCAATACCCAGCTCTATCTGCAGGAGGAGACCAACATCCTGAGGCCGGTGGACCCCTGGGGCGGTTCCTATTATGTGGAGGCTTTGACCGGCGCCATCATGAAGCGGGCCTGGGGACACATTCAAGAAATAGAGAGCCTCGGCGGGATGGCCAAGGCCATCGAAACCGGCTTGCCAAAGATGCGTATCGAGGAAGCTGCCGCGCGCCGGCAGGCCAACATCGATACCGGGAAAGAAACCATCATCGGGGTCAATAAATACTGCCTGGACAAGGAAGCTGCCATGGAAACGCTGGAGGTGGACAATATTGCCGTGCGCGAGTCCCAGATCAAGCGCCTCCAGAAATTGAGGGCCGAAAGGGATGGCACCAAGGTCGAGGCGGCCCTGAACGCTCTTACCCAATGCGCGGAAACCGGCGAGGGCAATCTCCTCGCTTTCGCCATCGAAGCAGCCCGAGCGAGGGCCTCGGTGGGCGAGATATGTGATGCTCTGGAAAAGGTTTGGGGACGATACAAAGCGGCGGTCAGGTCAATTTCGGGGGTTTACAGCTCCGAATACGACGAAAAGGAAGAAATCCAAAATGTCATCAGAATGACCGAGGAATTTGAGAAGATGGAAGGTCGTCGCCCCCGCATCCTGGTTGCCAAGATGGGACAGGACGGGCATGACCGTGGCTATAAGGTGATTTCCACCGCGTTCGCGGATATGGGCTTTGATGTGGATATCGGTCCGCTCTTTCAGACCCCTGAGGAAACGGCCCGTCAGGCAGTTGAAAATGACGTCCACGTGGTGGGTTTCAGCTCCCTTGCCGCGGGTCATAAAACGCTCCTGCCGGCACTGGTCGAGGAATTGAGAAAACTTGGGCGGGAAGATATCATGGTGGTCATCGGCGGCGTCATTCCCGCTCCAGATTATGACTATTTGAGGCAACATGGAGCCGCGGCCATCTTTGGACCCGGGACGGTGGTCCCGGTTGCCGCGCAAAAAGTGCTGGAAGAGCTGCTGGCACGCTTGCGGCATAAAGGTTAGACCATGTCGAAGAAGGATAAACTGCCGGAATGGACGCCCGAAAATGCCGGGCAGGAATTTGCCTGTCGGGTGATGGAAGGCGTTGAAGCGGGCCATGACGGCATCGCCTCTTACGCCTGCACCAGCTTCCAACCGGTGCCGGCGAAATACAAACGTCCCTCCTTTACCGTCGAAGACTATGTCGAGGGGGTCAAGAAGGGCGATCGCGCGATGCTAGGGCGGACCATTACCTTGGTTGAAAGCAACTCTCAAGCCCATATGGAATTGGCGCAGGAGGTGTTGGGGCAACTCATGCCTTTTACCGGCAATTCCATGCGGATCGGGATTTCCGGCGTGCCTGGAGCCGGGAAAAGTACCTTTATTGAAGCGTTGGGGTGCCATATCATCAAACAGGGACATAGGGTGGCGGTGCTGGCCGTTGATCCCAGCAGCACCATTACCGGCGGGAGTATTCTGGGCGACAAGACCCGAATGGAGCGGCTGGCCCGCGAAATGGATTGTTTCATCAGACCGTCTCCTTCGGGTGGCACGCTGGGAGGGGTGTCGCGTAAGAGTCGGGAAACGATGCTGGTCTGCGAAGCCGCCGGGTATGATGTCATCCTGATCGAGACCATTGGGGTGGGCCAGAGCGAGATCACGGTCCGCTCCATGGTCGATTTCTTCCTGTTGTTGATGGTTCCCGGCGCCGGTGATGAGCTGCAGGGAATCAAGCGGGGCGTCACCGAAATTGCCGATGGGATTCTCGTCAACAAGGCAGACGGTGATAACAAAGTCCTGGCAAAGGTTGCCAGAAATGAATATGAAAGGGCGTTGCAGTACCTGCGGCCCGCCACAGCGGGCTGGGAAACCAAGGCTTACACCTGCTCGGCAATCACCGGAGAAGGAATTGACAAAATCTGGTCGGTCATTGAAGATTTCAAAAAGCGGACCACTGATTCACGGGTGTTTGAATCCCGTCGGCAAGCTCAAACCTTGGATTGGCTACATAGCATGCTGGATGAGCATCTTCATAAGCTTTTCCTGAAACATCCCAGGGTGATCGAGGCCCTGCCCAAAGTCGAGGAGTCGGTAACGGAAGGCGTCATGCCTCCGACCGCGGCTGCCATTGAATTGATCGGTATCTTTGAAGGCAGGAAATAACGAAATGGGCGCTCGACCTGAAGGCCGCTTCGCTCGTGACGGATTCAGGAAAACGCTCACCGTCAGCATTTTACTTCGCTCGTTCCCAGCATGGAACTCAGGAACGAACGTAGAGCTGGTTTGGGGCAGGCTCCCGGATGGGCTGTTCGCTCCTTGGCGTTCCCTCCAGGTTGAGTATTTTCGGTTGATATTTGCGATTATCGGTTGACAGGCAGGGGAGACCAGAGTAATAATGCCTGCAACGTAAAAATTCGGTAAAGGCATCAGGCACCCCCCAGGGGTTTAAAAGGGAATCCCGTGTAAATCGGGAACGGTCCCGCCGCTGTAATCGGGGACGAAATCCGAAATTGCCACTATCGCGCTTCGTCGTGACGGGAAGGCACGGAGAGTAGGACGATCCGAGAGTCAGAAGACCTGCCTGACGGCCGTTGGTACATCGGTACGTGGAAATACCCGATGGACCGGCAAGGGACCAAGTGAATCAGGGTGCAATCCTTAGGGCGTACAGCTCTAAGGATTTTTTTTTGGCTGAATTCGTTGTTCAGCTTGGCGCCAACTCCTCAACACTTCTTTCAACCCTTAAGCGCCTGGAGTCGCCGCCTCCGGGCGCACCAACCATCACGGAGGCCTGCCATGAAAGAGGGCATGATCTTGTATGTCACCGAAGGAAAGGACGAAGCTTCCTTGGACGACTTCCGAGGCATCACCGGAGCCTGTGCCCCACCGGGGATATCCGCCGTTTATGTGGCAACCTCGGAGGATGAAGTCATGCACGGGTGGTGGCATCTGATCAGCCGGGGCATGCACCAGGTTTCTTGCACGGCGGCGGTCTACGACGCCGCTTCGCACCAGTTCGACGTGATTGGTCAACCCTTGCGATTGTGCGGCTGAAGCGCCGGATAAGGAGAATAGCATGGAGCTGAAGGATTTCGCGGATGTCAGGGATTTTCTTTCCTATTACCATATGACCTTAATGCTCGGGTCGGAACAGCGCTATATGGGGCGGGTGAACCACATGCAGGTTCGTACCCTGCCTCAGGAAGCGGCTCGTGACGGCATCTCCCACGTGGTTTCCTTTTACGACGGTGCTTATCGGCGGGAGCTGTTCGGGGCGGTACGCCTGGAAGCCGGGGAAGACGACGATGGGATGGGCGCAGTCTTGACCCTCGATATGGGAGCAGGCAAGCGTTACTGCTTTAAGAAGCACACGAGTTAGCAGACGAGCGGGCGGTTCTCGCCACGGGCAACCGCCGATCTTCTGGTGAAATGCGTTGAATCCGGCAATCACTCGTATGCGAGGCACAGTACGTCATGAAGATCTATACCGGCACTGGAGATCACGGCTTCACGCGCCTTTTCAGCGGCGAGCGGGTCCCCAAATGCCATGCCCGTTTGCAGGCCTACGGGGATCTGGATGAGCTCAGTTCCTTCCTGGGACTGCTGGCTGCCCGACTGCCCGCCAGGGAAGTACGAACGGCAGAACAGCTTAAGAGCATCCAGTCCGATTTGTTGAATATGGGGACCTGGCTTGCCACCACCCCTGATTCTTCGTCGGCCTGTGTGCTGCCGGAGATGGGCGATGCTCCCGGAAAGGCCCTTGAGGAGGCCATCGATACCATGCAGGAGCGATTGCCTCCCCTTTCGCGCTTTATCTTACCGGGAGGACATGAAACAGCAGCCTTGGCGCATGTGGCCCGGACCGTCTGCCGACGAGCAGAACGTGATATCGTGGCCATGGTGGCAGCCATGGACGAAAGTGAGCGGACGGTCCAGATCGAACACTTCCTGATTTACCTGAACCGCCTGTCCGATTTTCTTTTCGTCCTGGCCAGAACGTGCAACGTCATGCACGGTGCAGCGGACAGCGTGTGGCCTCCCTGATGATATCCTCAGGCAAGGTGGTTGCCAGCAGCGCCTGTAGCCTCCACCAGCATTCCTGCGTCGGCCGTTTGGCGGTGGCAAATTCACCCAGGAAAACAAGCGACCCCCCTACCCTCAAGATTGAAGCCCGCTACGAGCAATGCGGCCAAGCTTTTTCGAATATGCCCCGACCGGACCTTACCATATGACCGCTGCCGGCGAGGATGGTCGCAAACCGCATCGTTTCCGGATGGAAGCGACCAGACCAGCGCTGAATGACGCTACGGGAACAGTCCTCTGTCGGCAGCGGGTGCAAGGAGGAGACCCACTTTCACCTCCGAAACACGCCGAGGATGGGCGGAGGGTTCCACAGTGACCACCAGATTCGTCACCCGTTGGCCATGAAAAAGAGCAAACGCGTTCTATCCTTGAGCAATTACATCCTAGATTATCTAAGCTTTTTTCAGGTAAACGATTATCCGCTAAGGTGCCGAAAGGCTTAAATGGGAATCCCGTAGGAATCGGGAGCGGTCCCGCCGCTGTGAACGGGGACTCCATCCACATGAGCCACTGTTGCGCGGGAAGCGTAATGGGAAGGCGTGGCCGGGGGGTGATCCGTAAGCCAGAAGACCTACCTTAACGCTGTGCAGGAAACACGGTGATGTCTCTCCTGCCGCAAAGGACCAAGCATAACAGGGTGCAATCCTTGTGCTTGGTCTTTTTTTTTGAGGGGCATCGGATGGGTGTTCCAGGCTTCTTGCCGACGCCGCAGGCGAAATGCAGAAGGGTACAGGCTATGGCTTGAAGAGGGTGAGGTACGGTGATGCGCACTGCGATTTCTCGGAAATGCGGCCAGACTCAGCAAAACTCAGAAAAACAGGAATGGGGTCCCCCGAGCCCAAAATCAGAGTATATGAAGATCCTGAAAATGGTCCAGGCAGCTGGCATATTCCGCGGGTTATCCCCTTGCGCTTTGAGTGAAATTGCCTCCACTTTCGAGACTGCGGAAGTCACAGAGAAGGAGGTGCTCGTCCGGAAGGGCAGAAGCGTCGAACAGGTTGGAATCGTCCTTGCCGGAAGAGCGGAGTTCAGGATCCAGGACCACGCTGGTGAAGCCTTTTCTTTCCACACTATCGATAAAGGCGATTTCTTCGGGGAAATGGCGGTGGTGGACAACAGCTGCGCTCTATACGATATCGAAGCGATTACTCCCATGAAGGTGCTACAACAGAGTCGCGACGGTTTTCTGAGGAGCCTCCATGGTAATGCCGAGTTGGTAGCCAACGCCTACCGACTCAACGTCGAAAGGCTCGTCAGGCTGTGCATAGCTCTCCTCAGGCACGAACATGATTCGCCGTATGACTCTCGGGACCATGAGTCGTGTCGTTATGTAGCCAATGCGGTCAGCTACATCGACCACAATTACACCGAACAGTTCTCTCTGGACGAGATCGCCCATCGCAACAACGTCAGCAAGTACCACTTCGCGCGGAGGTTCAAGATGGCAACCGGGTTTTCCTTCAAGGAATACCTCAATCACAAGCGCATCGAAGAGGCCAAGGCACTGCTCCGCAAGAATGGGGTGAGCATCGCAGAAGCCTGTTATGCGGTCGGGTTCAATGACCTGTCGTATTTCGGCAGAGTGTTCAAGAGAATTGAAGGCAGAACTCCGTCCGACTACCGGCGGCAGCTGCGATCACAATGAGGGGCTGATTCCGGTAAGGACAGCAATATTGTCCGAGGGCTCAGCAATCCTGTCCGAGATTCGAGCCTCCATTTCGACTATCTTCTCTTTTGCAGCAAGGGACTGTGCCAGGTTTGCACCAGTGAATCCGTACACGGAGCAACACATGAAAAAGTTGGGTGAGGCATTATGGAAGGACGAGTCCGGGGTAACGGCAATCGAGTATGGATTGATCGCGGGCCTCATGGCAGCGCTTCTTATTGGTGTTTTGGGCGGCTTCAGCGAAAAGTTGAATGACCTCTTTTCCGCCATCAAAGACAAACTCGGAACCGCAACCGACCAGATTAAGAATACCAAGACCCAGTGATCCGCTGGGACAATGCAGAGTGCAAGGAGGCTTCAACGGCTTTGGAATTACCCCACTTGACAGCCGTTACGCTGGCCCTGACAGCGGTCTTTATTGACCTGAGCCAGGGGATCATTCCGAATGGACTGACGGTTTCAGGAGCCGTTGCGGGCCTTGTTTTCAACGTGCTGACGCATGGTCTCGTAGAAGGTGTCCGGAACGCGTGCGGAGGAATGGGGTTGGGCCTGGGACTGATGCTGCCCCTGTTCCTGCTGGGCGGCATGGGTGGTGGAGACATCAAGCTATTGGCTTCCATCGGCGCCTGGGTCGGTCCCCCCCAGATTCTCTGCATCATTGTCTATGGCTCCTTTGTGGGTGGCCTTGCCTGTCTCTATCTGCTGATTCGAAGCAAGCGCCTTTCCGCCTTGAACCGACTGGGTGCCGATGTGAGAGTGTTCATGAAAATCCGCACGAGACTGGAACCGAAAGAGGACAGCCTGACTATTCCCTATTCCTTGCCTATCGCTGCCGGGACGATTCTGGGTACGTTCCTGGCGAATTGCCTCTGATGGCTCATGAGAAGGATATGCAGGGGCAATCTGGGGCGGCGGCAGTGGAATTCGCGCTGGTCCTGCCGTTGCTCCTTCTCATCCTGTTTTCAATCCTCGAGTACGGATGGTTCATGACCCACCAGCTGGTCTTGACCCATGCCGTGGCTGCCGGCGCCAGGGCTGGCGTGCAGGCGAACGAGTGGGACGACGAAAATCCCGAGGACCCGGTAGAGGAAGCACGCCGGGTCGTACGGGCGAGTTTCTGGCCGTTCGAAATCAGCGAGCAGGACATTGCCGCCGATGACGAATTCCGTCTGACCTCAAACGGTCCCCGGATGATCGAGGTGACGGTAAGCGACATCGCGTACGGGGGGCTGACCGGTTATCTCCCGACTGCACTCCTGCCCAAGCGGCTGAACGCCAAGGCGGTGATGGTGTTCCCTTGAATGCGATCCCAAAGGGGCTGAGCCATGGCGGTACTGCAGAATAAAGCCAAGTGGCCCCTTGGTGTCTCCTGGAGACGATCTCACCCCCCCCTCCCTTGATGGGATGGGCTGGGGAGCATAAGCGCTAACTTAACCAAACGAATATCACAAGTTTCCCCTTTGAAGGGGGACTCAGAGGGATGTTGTTGGGATTTTACACCCCTTACCCCCTCAAAGGTGAATTAGGGGCTGGAGGGATCTAAACGACAGCAAGTTATACTCATGAAGGTGGCATACTGCGTTTTGTGAATGTCATCTGGATTCCGGCTGAAAGACTGCCGGAGTGACGTCTCAGGCGGATTCTACATTCGTCACGATGGCGAAAGCCGGCATCCAGAGCGCGTATAGAAACGATATTCTCCAACCTCAACGAGTATAGTGATCGTACGGAAACAAGTGTGCCGTTTTCGTAGGTGGACTGTGCCCATCGATGGTGCTGGATGTGGGCACAGCCCACCCTACGATCCTGTCAGCCGTGACACTTATTACTGGACAGTCCCTTAAGCGCCTATGGGGGCTGGGGGATGACGAGGGGCGAAAGCGAATTCCGAGCGAGATGGCTTCTTAGCAGAGAGGATTTTTCGGGAGTGAGCGTCAGGAAAACGGAGCGGAGCGTTTATGCGCGGGGTTAGGGGGCTGATCGTGCTGCTCGCCGCGATACTTCTGGGCTTGATAGCGGCAAAGGCGGTGCTGGTCTATCTCCAGGACACCGGGCCCAAGGTGGACCCCCAGCCCGAGGTAGCGGCAAAGCCGGAACCTGCCGCGAAGCCCGTTGCTCTCACCGACTCTATCCCGTCCGGGATGAGGGCCGTCACCATCAAAGTGGATGAAGTGACGGGGGTTTCGCGCAGAGTCCGCCGCGGTGACGAGGTGGACGTTCTGGCTACGACGTCGCTGCCGGGATCCAAGGAAGCCAGTGTGACCCGGCTCATCCTCGAGCGCCTCAAGGTGCTCGAGGTTGCGGTCGACGCGGAGTCAAAGGTCCAAAACCGTATCAAGCGTGACCGGGACTGGACGGTCACCCTGTTGGTGACTCCCGAACAGGGAGCCGTACTGACGGCGGCGGCGGCCCAGGCCAGGATCAGCCTCCTCGCGCGCCGCTCCGACGATCCTCAGGGCAACAAGCGGGCGGATGTCGCCTTCACGCACCGAGAGGGTACGGCCGAACTGCAAAGACCCGAGAACAGCGTGATCGAATGGATCCGGCCGGGGATGCGGGCGATTACCTTGGGCATTCGCGATACCGACGGGATTTGCGGCGCGCTGAGACGGGGAGATCGGGTGGATGTCATCTTAACCTGCCCCTTGAGTCGGTTCGCTACCGGGGGGGATCTTTCCGTGGGCGCGGAAGGGGCGGTGACCGAATTCTCCATGCGGTCGACCACTCTGCTTCAGGACGTGGCGGTTCTGGCCAGTGAAAAGAGTCTCGAAGCCACCACGGGCGAAGTGGTTCCGGTCTCCAAAGTAACCCTCCAGGTGACGCCGCATGAAGCCGAGATCATGGCCGTCGCTGTTGATGCCACGAATAAGAGTATCATCCGTCTGGTTTCGAGAAACCCTCGGGACCGCGAAATCGTCAAAACCGAGGGTCAGGGATTGAGCGAACTGCTTGCCAAAAAAAAGGAGTTCATTCGAGTGGACGTTTACAAGGGAACGAAAGCGATAGCTAAACCCTTTTTTCGCTGACGTCTCCCTGAAATCCCGCCACCCTCTTTGTGAAAGCTGACAGCGGGGAGCAGTTGGGGTACTTGAGTTAGCATATAGTACCAGATCAACACAAACAAGTGAGTGACCTCTTTACCGCGAAGCACACGAAGTGATTTCTTCGTACTCTTCGTGTCCTTCGTGGTTTGGAAAAGGCTGAAATGAGTGCCAGTTAATTTTGGACAGCCCTTTAGGGGTTGAGTGGGATTTCAGGCTTTGTTGCGATCTTCTGGGTCATGACGATTAGCGGGGGGAGGAGGAGCCGGTAGTTGATTCGTTGGTTTGCAGTGCTTGCGGTGGTGTTGTTTTCGTGCGTGGACGGGGTTGTGGCAGCTCAGTACTGTGCGGATTTTGCCAGCGGAGGTTGCTCCATTGTCATCGGTCCCCATATGTCTTTTGTGAAAAGCGTCAATCGGCCCGTCACCAAGATTGCTATTGCGGACGCCCAAGTAGCTGACGCGGAGCTGCTGACGACCACTCAGATCCTGCTGATCGCCAAGGAGAAGCCGGGGATCACCTCGCTCACCCTGTGGCATGGGGACGACCACGCTGAGGTTTACCAAGTCGAGGTGAGGCTCCTGGACAGGGTCTGGAACGACATTCGGGAAGCCCTGCGGCGGCTGGCGCCCAAGGCCCGGGTCCAGGTGGAAAGGCTGGGCGACGGGGTGGTGCTGGACGGCACGGTCGAGAGCCAGCAGGAGCTGGAGCGGGTCCTGGAGATCACCCGCACCTTTGTGCCCAGCTTCACCAATATGGTAACGGTCTGCGGTTCGCAGCAGGTCCAGCTCGAGGTGAGGATCGCCGAAGTGTCCCGTTCAGGCATCAAACAGCTCGGGCTCGGCTTCCTGCTCAACAAGGACTGGCAGGTTGCGGTCTTCCCGAGCGGTATCGCCGGCGGCGCCATGAGCGGCCTGCGGGAGCGGACTCTGGATCAGTCGGGGCAGAACTTCGACTCCAAGACAGCTTCCCTCGCTGCAAACACCATCTTGGCCTCACCTTACGACTCGGCCTTCCAGGTCCTGGCCCACGGGCTCAACAACGACCTGCTCGCGATCCTGAGCATCCTCAAAGGCCAGGGACTGAGCCGGCTGCTGGCAAGCCCCACCCTGGTGACCATGAGCGGTCAAGATGCTTCGTTCCTGGTGGGGGGTGAATTCCCCTATCCGGTCACCGACCGCAATGGCAACACCAACGTGCAGTTCAAACAGTTCGGCATCATGCTGCGGTTCACGCCCTATGTGGTGGGTAGTGAAACGATCACCATCACGGTCGAACCGGAAGTGAGCGCCCTGGACTATTCCATGCTAACCTCTTCCGGAGGGACCGCAGTCCCCGGGATTACGACCCGGCGGGGTCAGAGCACGCTGCAACTCAAGGACGGTCAGACCTTTGCCATGGCCGGCCTGCTCAAGGAAGAAACGCGCTCCGCGGTCAACAAGATCCCCTTTCTGGGAGATCTTCCCGTGCTGGGCACGCTCTTCACCAGCAAGGAATTCCAGGCCAGTGAAACCGAACTGGTGATCATTGTGAGTCCGCGCCTGGTGCGGGCCTTGAATCAGCATGAGGTCGCGCCGCTGCCCGGCGCCAACCTGGGGGAGGAGGTGAGCGACCTCGACTTTTTTCTGTTGAACCGCGGACTGCCGTCGACCGCTTCCACCTCCTCCGCCGGTATGCCCAAAGCCCCTCATTTCTCTGGGGAAATCGGCTTCAGCCAGTGAGGAGGTGTGGAGAGGTGAGTGCATCCGGCCGGTGGCATCAAGGCCATTCCTTCCTGCTCGTTCCTAAGCTGGGGTTTTGGAACGAGCGTGATTTCGAGCCCGGGAACCGGCGTTTGAGAGAAACGAGGTCGGGGTAACAGATGGCACAAATGCTCAAGGGAATGTTTGTCGGCCACCGGACAGAGCCGTTCGAAGATCTGGCCGAGGAACTGGGCTCGGTGGTCGAGATTGAGGGGTGGTTCGTCGATCCTGCCCTGGCTCATACCGCCGTCAAGGAGGCAGCCCCGGCCCTGGTTTTCGTGAATCTGGCCGATGCTCCGGACACTGGCCTGAACCTGGTGGGCCGCCTAGTCAAGGCCGCCTCGACATCGCTGGTTTTTCCCGTGGCCTCGAAGAAAGCTCCCGATCTCATCCTCGAAGCCTTTCGCCTGGGTGCGGCGGATTTCCTCGTCTGGCCGGGAAACGCGGGCGAGGTCCTGGCGGCGGTCCGCCGCGCCCTCGCCAAAAAGAGCTCCGGGCGGCAAGCGGGAGAGGTCTATGCCGTATTCAGCGGCAAGGGCGGACAAGGCGTCACTTCCATTGCCCTGAACCTTGCCGACCACATTCAGCAGCTCAGCGGTGAACGCATTCTGCTCTGCGATTTGAACCTGTATGCCGGTGAAATCGGCATACGGCTCGAACTGACTTCCCGCTATACCCCCTTCGATCTCCAAAGAGACCTCAGAAGACTCGATCAGGACCTGCTTTTCTCTTCACTCCCCCGGCACGAACGAGGCTTCTACATTCTTTCGGGGCCGGACGAAATCAGCGACGCTGACCAGATCGCGGGCGATGAGGTAACAAGAATGATGCAGGCGCTTTCCAGTCACATGGATTTCCTCATCGTCGACCTGCCTCATGACTTCTCTCCTCAAACCCTGGCCGTACTCGAGGCCTCCGACAAGATCCTACTGGTCTTCCAACAGGACCTCTCCGCCGTGAAGAACACGCTCAGAGTGCTGCAGTTCTTCCGCGAGCTCGGCTATGGAAGAGATCGAATTCAGCTGATCCTGAACCGTTATCTAAAGAATGGCGACTTCGGCGTGGAGGATTTCGCCAAGATCTTTCTGCAGCCGGTGTATGGCACCCTGGGAAACGATTACCGGACGCTACTCGAAGGCATTAATTCGGCGAAAACCGTCGACATGGTCGACGGCAACAGCCTCTTCAACCAGAATATCAGGGAGCTGGCCGCAAAACTCACCGGCATCGCCACGCTCGACGTCAACGGACCCTGGTGGAAGCGGGCCGCCGCCCGATGCATAGCGACATTTAACGGCAGGAAGTGATCCTCGATGAAGCTTAGTGAAAGCCTCAAGACAGGCCGCACCGCCACAAGGGTCAAGCATGACGAGGATTTCAACGGGGGACTCGATCTTTCCACCTACAACGCCGTCAAGTCCATGGTGCACTTTCGACTCGTCGAGCGGCTCGACCTCACCACCATGACCGCTCTTCCCCAGGAGGCCCTGGCGGAGGGGGTACGGGAAGCCCTCCAGGAGATCACCGCAGCCGAGCACCTACCGTTGAATCAGACCGAACGTTCGATGCTGGTCGCCGACCTCATGAACGAAATCATGGGCCTGGGGCCCCTCGAACCGCTCATGGCCGACCCGACGGTGCAGGACATCCTGGTCAACGGCCATTCCCACGTTTATGTGGAAAAGGACGGCATCCTCAAGGACACCGCCATTCGCTTTCGAGATAACGAACACCTGATGCAGATCATCGACCGCATCGTTTCCGCGGTCGGACGCCGCGTGGATGAGTCCTCACCCATGGTGGACGCACGGCTTCCCGACGGTTCGCGGGTCAACGTGATCATCCCCCCCCTTTCCCTCAGCGGCCCGGTGCTCTCCATTCGCAAGTTCTCGCACCAGGCCCTGACGGTGAAAGCCCTCATCGAGAACGGCACCCTGACCGCAGAACTCCACAGCTATCTACAGGCCGCCGTCAAGTCCAGGCTGAACATCCTCATCTCGGGTGGTACCGGGGTCGGTAAGACGACCTTTCTCAACATCCTCTCGGGATACATTTCGGAAGCGGAACGCATCATCACCATTGAGGACAGTGCCGAGCTGCGCCTGCATCAGCCCCACGTGGTCAGTCTCGAGGCTCGGCCGGGCAACGTCGAGGGTCGAGGCCATGTGACCATGACCGATCTCGTGCGCAACAGCCTGCGGATGCGTCCCGACCGGATCATCGTGGGTGAGGCCCGGGGAGGAGAGGTGATGGACATGCTCCAGGCCATGAACACCGGGCATCCGGGATCCATGAGCACCATTCACGCCAATTCGCCCCGGGACGCCCTCAGCCGCATCCAGGTCATGGCCGATATGGGGGAATCGAGCTTCTCCGAACGGGCGCTGCGGGGGTTGGTTTCGAGCGCCCTTAATGTCATCGTCCAACTCAGCCGCCTGGTGGACGGCAGACGCCGGGTCACCAGCGTAACCGAGGTCACGGGACTACAGGGCGAAACGATCACCTCCCAGGAAGTTTTCGCCTTCGAGCAGCACGGGGTCAGCTCGAAAGGGGCCGCTTACGGCGCCTTTCGAGGTACCGGGGTGGTCTCGACCTTCTTCGACCACTTCCGCACGTACGGCCTGAACCTGAGTCCGGAGATCTTCTCCCTGCGAAGCGAAGTGAGGTAGCCGCTGTGTCCGTTCTGATCGCTCTCTTGGTGTTCCTCGCCGTTATGCTGTTCGTCCTTTCGCTCCATCTCATCACCCAGGACCTGAACAGAGCTCGAAGGGATAAGCTGATCGAGTGCCTCACGGCTGGCCAAGCGCGCAGTGCGAAGAGGCGGCAAAAGGACGACAAGGCCTTAAAGGTGAACTGGGTAACCCGTACCCTCGGTCGCCACGTCGATCTCACTCACCTCGAGGACCTCCTGCGCGCCGCTCAAGGGTTGCTCTCCGTGCAGCGCTTTGTTGTCCTATCCCTGAGCTGCGGGGGCATCACCCTGTTGTTCCCGCTGCTGCTGTTTCCCCATCCGGCCCTGGCGGCGCCGGCCTTCGCCGGGGGGCTCCTGGCGCCCACCGTCGTGTTGCGTATTCTGAAAGTACGCCGCGATGAGGCGCTGATCAGGCAGTTGCCCGAAGCCATCGATACCATCGTGAGAGGCCTCCGGGCGGGACAATCGGTGGATGCTTCCTTTCTCGAGGTAGCTCACGGTCTGCCACCGCCCATTGGCGTTGAATTCCGCACCATTCACGAAGAGATGGCCATGGGCCTGCCCTTCGAAACCGTCCTGAAAAACCTCCAGCGGCGCTTCTCCAGGCTCTCCGACGTGCGCATTCTCTGTGTCACCTTCATCATCCAGCGGGAAACGGGCGGGAACCTGACGGAAATCCTGGCCGGGCTGGCCGCCACCATTCGCGAACGCTTCGCCCTCAAGCGCCAGGTTCGCGCCGCCACCGCGGAAGGCCGGGCTACCGCCCTCATCCTCGGCATCATGCCCATGGCCTTCGCCGGCCTCACCTGGCTCATGAAACCCGATTACGTCGGGGTCTTCCTCCACGATCCCCTAGGCCGGAAGCTCTTCCTGGCGGCGATCCTTCTCGAACTGGCGGGCTTTCTCCTCATGCGCACCCTGTCGCGAGTCAAGCTATGAACCTGCTGGACTATGCCTGCGCGGCGCTTTCCTTTGTGCTCGTTACCTGCTTGACCCTTCATCTGTACGAGGTGGGAGCGAGGAAGGTTCACCGATTTCTGCTGCGCCGGCGACTGCAGGCCGGTCCCGAACGCTTTCGAGGACTTCGCGGCGTTGCCATCGCCGAACTGCTGGTCGCCGAAGGGTTCCTTTCCCTGGGACGGCTCGCGACACCCACCAAGGAAACAGAAGTGAACGCCGTCAAACGACTCATCCGGCAGGCCGGGTACCGCTCGTCTCTCGAGGTACGGGTACAGGCCTACTATGGGCTGAGGGTGTTCCTGGCGTTGGTGCTGGGGGTGTTGTATATGGCAACCGCCGTGCTCTGGAGGGGCGTCGACCGGGGTCTCCCCCTGCGCCTCTTCGTACCGCTCACCCTCGGCTATTACCTGCCCGCCGCCATGCTTCGCTACCGGGCCTCGAGGCGAAGCCGGAAGATCCGGCAGGAACTGCCCGATGTGCTCGATCTGCTCAAGATCTGCGTGGAAGCCGGGCTCAGCCTCGACAGCGCCCTCCACCGGGTGAGCAGCGAGCTCCACGAAATTGCCCCGGTAATGGCACAAGAACTCGCCCAGTACTTTCTCGAGATCCAGAGCGGTCTGCCCAGGCGGGAAGTCCTCACCAACCTGGCAGAGAGGAACCAGGTCAATGCCCTGACCGGGGTGGTGAATGTGCTCACCCAATCCGGCAGGCTGGGCACGGACATTGCCGGGGCACTGGGCGTATACTCGGCCTCGCTGCGTACGGAGCGCATGCAGGCAGCCAAAGAACAGGGAGCCAAGGTGGCAACCCGGCTGACCTTCCCGATGATCCTGCTCATCCTGCCGGCACTGCTGCTGGTGATTCTCGGACCCGCCATGATCAATATGTTCAACCGGCTGGGTAAGGCGTTTTAGAGAGTGAGGGCCGAGGCTTGGGGCGTGAAAAGTGAAGGGCGAAAAGTGAAGATTGAGGGGGGCTAAGGGGGGGTGTTTTTTCTGCGTTCTAGAACCTGCCGCCCCCCCCCGAGACCCTTGTTTCGCGAGGGTGACGGGTGGGCATCGAATTCTTGTTGGTGTTGAGCTGTACTGAAAATCTATCTGCCAGTGAAAGACAGGAGAACCTCATGAGGAGGCACGCTGTATGCCATGGTCCTGACGAAAGATCGTCATCGAGGTTCTGCGCCAAGGATCGCGGGATAGGATCGATCTGGCCGGTCCTGCTGCTCCTGCCGGTCCTCGCGGGGAGTTTCGGCTGCGCCGGCCGCCCCGCTACGCCGCAGGAGCTGCAAATGGCCGAATGGTCCAAGCAGGCCTCACCGCAGGCACAGGAGCAGTGGCATAAGGAGGAGCCCCGGCCCAATCACTTTGAACTGGCGCGACAGCTGGTCGCCAAGGGGCTCTACCAGGTCGCCCTGGGCCAGCTCGAGCAGGCTCGGGAAAGCGAAGCCGCCGGCTGTGAAGTCTTCTACCTCACCGGCAAATGCCACCTCGAACTGGGCAGCTACGAGCAGGCGGGTGTCAACTTCCGCCGGGCGATCGCCCTGGATGCCCGTCATGCCCCCTCCTACAACGGCCTGGGGCTGGTCCATGACCGCTCGGGAGCGCGGGAAAAGGCCTGGGAAGCCTACGGAAAAGCCATCGAACTGAATCCGGCCGGAGCCGAGTTCCACAGCAACCTCGGCTTTTCCAAACTTCTGGCGGGCAGGCCCCGGGAGGCCGAAAAGCACCTGCGTGACAGCCTCAAACTCAATCCCAACCTGGAGGTGGCGGTCAACAACCTGGCCTTCTGCTGCGCCCTGCAGGGACGCTACGGCGAAGCCCTCGCCCTGCTGCAAGCTCACGGCTCGCCGGCGGCGGCGCTGAACAATCTCGGCGTCTTCTTCCAGCTGAACGGCGATCTCGAATCCGCCGCCCGGCATTACCAGAGCGCCTTGAAGACGAACCAGGACCTTCGCGAAGCCAGGGAAAACCTCACCGCCTGCCGAGGGAGCCCGGTCACCCGCGAACCGATACCCAAGTAATGCAAGCAATACAGGCATTTCCAACGGTGCGAGGAATCTTAATGCCTGGGTGCCCTCGGCTGAGCTCTCTCGTCGACCGGGTGACACTGGAATGTGGAATCGTTTACGAGAAGACCCGAGATGGTTAGGGAGAAGCCGCGATGAAGCTTGTTTTAGTCTTGGCCGCCCTGTCGGCCCTGCTGCTGTTGAACGCTTGCGCCACCGACTGCCACAATCAGTCCGCCCACGGCCAGTCCCACCGGGCCATCTTTGCGGCCCAGCCTGTGAATCCGGACGCCCCCGCCAATCCGGCCCCCGCCATGTTTCTGCCGGGCAACATCTCGAACGACATCTACCAGAAACGATACCTGCCGTCGATGACGGAGAAGAAGTCCGAAAAAGATGAGAAGCTCGAAACTCAATTTGGCAACTAGCGGTTTCGAGAACTCAAGGAGGATTTCATGAGAGGAGCGGCATGGCATTGTCACAGACAAAAACCGACTCGGTCTGGGGGAGCTGAGATGCCTGGAGGAAGGACGGTTTTGCCAGAGGCGCCCACGATCGCCCTGACCGTCGCCGGCAGCGAGCAGGGCAGTATCGCCGTGATCACCGCGGTTGCTCTCCTTGCGCTGGTCGGCGTGCTCGCTTTCACCTTGAACGCCGGCTACCTCTACACGGCGCAAGACAGGCGGCAAGTGGCGCTGGAAGCCGCCGCCATGGCGGGTGCCGCCAACCTCTGCGGCAGCGATCCCGAGCTCATCGTGCAACAGGTCGCTTGCGAAAACGGCATCGCCGCCGAGGTGGCCGCCGATCCCAAGGCCTTGGTGGTGGAAATTGGAACCTACGATACCGGTGAGCGAACCTTCGATGCGAGCGACGGGGACACTTTTAACGCTGTCAGGGTGAGACTCCAGAGCACGACAACCCTGCTCATGCCGGGCTTCGGAAGCGGCGACCAGGTTTCCCTCGCCGCCCTGGCCCTGGCCTACCTGCCCCGGTGGGGACTGATCTCCCTGGACGACGGCGGCGAAATTAAACTGCGGGCGGCACGCGTCGAAAACGGCAATATCTACGCTGCAGGCACCATCAAGATGCTGGAGCCCCCATATCGCCCAGTCTTCAACAACACCGCCCTGCTTGCCGGAAGCGAAGTCCTGGAATGCAATGTGAACTCGACCTGGTCCGGCTTGGCGCCCGATTGGACCTCTGGAGTTTCCACCTCACTGAGCACTGCCTTTCCCGGAAATACCCTGCAGCTGGCGCTCCGGCCTGCCAACGCCGCCTACCTTGAGTCGCTCAAGGCTTCCGCGGATGTCATCTACACTCCGGACCAGGCAGGGCAGGACAGCCTCTTTTTCGGCACCTGCCCAGGGGATGGTTCGGGCATCCGGTACCTGTTCGATCTTTCCGAAGAACGTTCCGAGAGGGTGACCATCTTCTTCGACGGTTGTGCCCCGGGTAGCGGGCAAGTCCGCCTATTACCCAGGGCCGAAGATGATGGGTGCAACACTCAGGCTTTGAGTCACGCTCCCAACGGCACCCGGGTACGGAGTGTAACGTTCCTCACCAATTGCCCGGTCTACGTCTCCGACGCCGGATTGGCGAACACCCAGGACTACCGCTTCGGCGCCGCAGGAGAAGAGCAGGTGATCGTCATCACCAGCGAGGGCGTAGAACTCTATCACTACGGGTTCTATCTGGACGGCGTGGTGTTTCGTTGCGGGGGCGACTTCATGGACGAAACATCGAGCTCCATCGGTCAAGTCAAACTGCGGGTCATCGCTGACGGCGACATTTTTGTCAACGACCCTGCCGCCAATCTTGATTTCACCTTCGGCCCCCCGTGTCCTCCTGCCATGCCCAGACTGGCAGCACCTTAGGGACCAACCAAGAGCATGCTCATCCGTCAACACCTACCAGGATGTCTGCACCAGCCTGGTATGCCATTGGTACGCACGGCCTACTCTCTCCACTTGCTCTGCCAATTCTTGACATAATGATACATGCTACGTATCGACGCATGAGAGCGACCATGAGAATAAGCGACGATCTTCTGAAACAGGTCAAAAGGCACGGCGGAGGGAACAGAGCAGGAACCCGATGGTCCCCGTCCCCGTGGATGGCAGGCCATTGAGGAGGGGCAGGGCCCCTTGTGCGCCCTGCCTCATTTGGCCTACTGGATCACATTCACGAGAGGATCTTCCTCTTGAGCCCGACCAACCCGAGCAGGCCACTGCCCAACAGCCACACCGCACCGGGAATGGGGACTGCGGCGACATCAGCGAAGGCATCGATTTCCCCACCACTGTACCCACTGATTCCAGCGACCTTGATGTACTGAATCCAGGGCAGCTGGACCCCATGCAGGGCATAAAGATCATCCAGATCGAAACCGGTGCCGCCTCCTGAGCCGGCATAAGCAGCGATGATCTCGGCAGCCGTATCACCACTGCTAACGGTAACACTGGGATCAACGGGGAGGGTGAAGTTGGAGAGGGTGTCAGTCCAACTGGCATTCGCAGCATCCCAGAGATAGGCGTTGGTGGGGTAGGCGGTATCGCCGGACGGACCGTTGCTGTAGTCGTACCAGGTTGCACCGTCCTGGCTGACCGACACGAGCACATCCTCAGAGAAAATCCCTCCGGTGAGGGTATAGGTGTTCATGTTGGTAGCGTCGCTTACGGAGCCTTTTCCCGCGTAAAAGGCGTTCCCGAAGACCAGGAAGTCGATACCGTAGGGGTTATTGGGGTCATTTGCGACCTGGTGGTCGAACTTGACCACGATTTCCTGGCCGGCATTGAGGGTTGTGATAAGCTTTTCACCGTTCAAGCCGACATTGAAGGCCGCTTCGACCAGTTTGACCCGTGCCGTCGTGGCGCCCCCCCACGTACTCTTGAAGTTGGTTGACGGGGCGCCGAGGACGGCATAAGGGTCATTATAGAGACCAGTTCCGGGCAGCCCGATCGAAGAAACCAGTTCGGTCGCAAAGGGAGAGCCGAATGCCGGGGCAGCCAGCATGAGAAAGGCCATGGTCGCCAGAAAAACCTTGTGTGCTTTCATTTTATGCTCCTCCTATTCGTTACTTCGGGCAATCATGTTTTCATTTTTTCATTCGTCGCCCTATTCCGACCAGACCCAGCAGCCCGCTGCCCAGCAGCCAGACGGCTCCGGGGATGGGGACGGGGGCGGAAGCAAAGGGAATATTCAGCTGGTCATCGGCATATGACGGTGGCGTGCCAAAAAACGTGATGGCGTTGATCCCTTCGTATTGGCCGTCTGCGAGCAGCTCCGAGGTAATGCCGCCACTATTGAAATCCCACTCGGAGTCGCCCCAAGTGCCCCACCGGGCGTTGGGATTGCTGGTACTGGCCAAGTTCCAGCTTCCCTCCTCGATATGCATGTGGAATTCGTTGTCCTCGACGTCGTCATAGCTGATGTTGTAGACAAAGCCGCCTTCATAGCCGGTAGTGATTGCCAGTATGCCCGCATCGTGAAAGGCCGTTAACATATCGGACTCGTAAGCCGTTTCATTCCAGCGGAAACCGAAGGCATGGGACTCGGAGACGGTTGCCATGCCATTGTCCAGGCGGTTCCAGTCCACCACCAGAATGGTTTCCTGGGCCCCGGTTCCAACCCAGGCTTCCACGTCCACCCAGGTCCCTTTGAAATTGTAGGGTGACGCCTGGGCACCCGTGCCCACCATCAGGAAACATAAGACGATCAAGAACTTTCGCATTTCACCCTCCTCTGTTGTTTTCTTATCAATCCAATATAAAGCAGACCCACGCGAATTCAGCTTCCCTGCTCACCTCGTCCTTTTCGCCACCACTTCCGTACTTACCCAGACGGCTTCCAAGCTTGATGCGGTCCCGTTATCGCTGCCAGCCACAGCGGCGGACGCCGACCAGGCCCAGCAGACCGCTTCCCAGGAGCCACATCGCACCGGGGAGGGGAACGGGAGCCTGGGCTGCGGGATCATAGTAGGTCCTGAACGAAAGATCGTAGTTGGACATCGCGTCTCCATCCAAGATGAAGCGGCCACCAGAATAGGGGTTGTTTGAGACGGGATTCACACCGTTGTTCGGATAGCTCGAAATAAACTCGAGGACATAAAGACTACCAGCGCTTAACCAGGCGTCCTGTTCAAGATCAATGAGATTCCATCCATTTACAGAGGAAGCAATCGCCCCCTGACCCACCACGGTTCCGGTAATCGAGCCCTGCCGCACATTGACTTGGACGCCCGGTCCTGTGTCACCAAACGAAAGCGCACTGGCAAACTCCACTGCTGCCAGATTCGCAACCTGCGGTGTGAATTCCTGCCCGATTGAGAAAGCGCCCATGTTCAGCCACCACTCACTACTGATCGTGTCTTGATGCTGATCGACAACGAGCGTGGCCTGACCTTGCGCCGCAAACAAGAGAACGGCAGCCACCGCCATAAAGAAGAAACCGATCGATCTTTTCATTCCACATCCTCCTTGATCCATTTTGTTTGGTAAACCGGTGAATCATGATCGCCCCTGGTTGAAACCACCGACCTGCCTTTGAGCTCATTCGAGTTCGAGCGGTGGCCCTCGTTGTCACAGGTGGGACGTCACGCCTGCTCTCGTCATCCGCCCGGCACAAAAAAGCCGGGCTGCCTGGTGGCAACCCGGCCATCCCGCGTGTGCGGGACCCGTAGCTTTCCGACCCCCGGTTACCCGAGGTGTGGCTTTTTCAGGGCATCTGAAGGATCTTGAAATGGAAACTCCTGACTCCGCTCGGTATCGCTGACGCCCTAACCGGTGGTATACTCGCTGAGGATGAAAGCCTCGCTTTTTTCAGGAGTGTGCTGTTGGTTGGGTCTCGTCGCTGCTCCAACGCAACCTCCACATCCACTAACTTACCGGAAGTCAAGCATTCAACCCCAAAATGCATCTGCTCGGCAATGGTCTACAGACTCAGCTCGCGAAGTCTGCTTTAGACTGCGATCCCATGATCCGCAGGGTTTTCTGGCTCTCGGATCACTCTACCGGCCGCACCTTCCTGCAACGCCAGTGCGCAACAGTGGTCTTTCGAGGCTTTCGTCCCCGATTACAGCGGCGCGCCCGCCCGGGATTTTCACCCGGTTCCCCCAGTCAGTCATGGGTCGTTGTCACTTATCTCGGATCCCGGTCGGTCCGGAATCCTAATCATGGGTATCCGTTCTCACCTCCTCTCGCTTCGCCCCATCCTCACCCCTCAGAATCGGATGAACGACTGTCGACTTCCCCTTCTAACCCTTAGCAATGCTGATAGCTCCCTGGGGACGTCTGCCCGGTTCGGCAATGAGCTGCCAAGTCCGCCTGCCTGGCGTCGTCCACGAAGAGCCCCGCCTCTTCCGCAGAGCATGTGAGACCGGCACCCTTGCCGGCCACCCCAGGGAGACTGACGATGAAGACTGAATACCGCGACTTTTCGTGAAATACTTGGTTGAATTTGCTGAATAATGCGATGCTCTTGCGCTGTTTGGGAGGAGGACGGCAGCCTGCTGGGAGGACTAGGGCCTGAAAGTAAAATCCCCTTGGCAGAAAGGGGATTTTGGATGGATCGTTCTGTTATTCACCGGCCGGTATGGTCATTTATCAAGACCGTACTCGAACCTCGAATAGGGTCGGTTTCCCACCCAGTGAATCACGGTCACCGGTTCGGCGGCACCTGAAAGGTCCTGGTAGAGAGTGGCCACCTCATCCATGATGTGCTTCATCTCCCGGCTATTGTCGGCCTTGATGCGAATCCACAGTTCCCCTGGTCTGGGACCATTAGGGTCGGGAGAAAGAGGGTCGAACGCACGGGCGGTGTGAAGCGGGAAGGTTCTCAAGGCCTCTTCGGCAAAGACCTCGGCGATTTCATGTTGGACGACCCTGTCGAGATCGGCGCCGGGAGGTGGGGGAACTGCCGCCGATGATTGCCTGGTGGGCCCGGAGGTGGACTGCTCCGCTCTCTGTGGACCAGCGACCGGGCTTGCCGGCGAGTCCTTCCCAGGGCTTGGCAGACTCGCCGTTGCTTGCGATGACTGCTCTTCGAGACCGCTCCTCGCCGTTCCGGAGAGACTGGGCGGTTGATATCGAAACAGAGCTGCAAGCAAGAACAAAGCAAGACATCCCACGGCAAACAAGAGCGTTCTTTTCATGAACTCCTCATCCATGGCAATCCATGGCACGGAACACACCACACGCAAGAACTGCTCGCCCGGCCCCGCGGCGGCAATGCTCTACGCGGGCAGCCGCCGAAATCAAGCATTCCGGGGAAAAGCGTGTCTTCGCCCCAATGCGATCAGAACGGCCAAACACGAGCCGAAGAGCAGAACGCCGGACGGCAGCGGTGTGGCAACCACACCCGTCTTTGCGGCTAAACCGCTGGTCGAATCGGGGATGCCGGTCGGATAGTCACATGACAACGCCTGGTGCGTGCTGGGTGTCAGGAGCGATAACAGCTGGCTCCAATGCCTGGTGCGAGAACCTCCCACACCCCCTCCTGAAGACGTGGGTTCGGCTCCGGAACGCGGTTCCGCGACGTAGCTGTCCTCGTGCACCGCGGTCCCCTGGCTTGTTACCAGTCTGACCGGTCTCCATTTTACGAGGTACTTTTTGCCCCTCTGCTTCTCCTGATCTGCCAAGCGGTCCCACCACCAGAAGGGATCGAAGGGACCCAGGGGTCGAGCACGATGGTCGCCGACCAGGTAGTCGGTGGAGAGCGGCAATATGCTGCCCGTCTCATCGACGTCCCAATCCACCGGCGAGGAGCGGGCTTCTGCCGGCAGCAACAGGATCGCATGGAGAGCTGTCCAGAGAATCAACAAGCGCATTGACGGATTCATTTTTGATGCCTCCCTTCTACGTTCCGCAAGGCATAACAGACTGGTAAAGAGCAAACACCTCCGCTCAAGCCTGTCGAGGAAAGAAAGGCACCTGGTGACGTGGGGGCACGGCGAGTGGGATCTGCACGCTGAGAAGAGGAGAATCCACCCCTATTGACCTCACGTCATAAGCAAACCTGCTGACTGCCAGAGCATTGGCCGCCGGAGGGCCGCGCTGAGGCAACACTCGGCAAAGCCTTAGAGCAATGTCCTCCTATTCAGGCCAACCAGGGCAACCAGGCCCGACCCGAGCAACCATATCGCTCCGGGAATCGGAACCGCATTGCTGCCATAGTCGGGGCCCCTTCCATCCACGGGGAGACTGGTGACATATTCATTGAATTCAAAGAAGACGTCTTCTCCCACAGTCCAGTCCAACCAGACATCGTCTGCTCCGAAGTTGCCCCCATTGAAAGTGTAGCTGACGCTATAGAGAAGATAGTCCGTGTTGGTAGCGACATCGACACCCTTGAACGCCCAGTCATACCGCGCCAAAAAAGTGAAACCATCTCGTTCGTGCTCATAGTCCACGGTCCCGATAGAACCGACTGCATTGTTCCCATAGACAAAGCTGCCATCCACACGAGTCAGCTCGTCCGTGTCAAAAACCTGCGAGAACCCCCATCCGAAGACGGTATCCGCGCTCTCAATATGCAGGTAGGCTCCAACTGTGACCACCTCACCCACAGCCGGGGTGATATCTCCCTGAGGCTGTAGGTACACGTAATGAGCGCCTGCCTGGGTTGCAAGCAAGCCCCACAGTGCGCCGATCACCACAAAACAAGAAAGAATTCGTTTCATCTTACCCTCCCTGGTTCTTCTCGGAGTTCTCATATGCGACTGCGACCGTCCGTTATCCTTGCATTCCATCAATAGAAGGGAAAACTGGTTCCAAATCGATTCTTGAAAAGCGATCTGTCGGCAGAATTGATTCTGCCGTCACTATTCATATCGATGTTGGGATCATAATTGGGGCTGCTTGAAGACGACCCAAATGCAGCCTTGAAGAGGCTGCGATCCGCCGAATTAACACCACCGCTATTGTTAAAATCCGCATCCGCCGCGTTGCCCCAGCCATCGCCGTCGGTGTCCTGCTGCCCCGCGTTTGGCGTCAGGTAAGCGTTGTCCGCGCTGTCCGGTACGCCGTCACCATCGGCATCGGGGGCACCAACCGGATAGTAGACGGTGAGACGCGGTTCAACGAACGGCAGCCAGTAGTCCTCGGCAGAACCGGGATTACAGGTGGCATTGCTGGGGTTCCACATGACTGCCATCCCTTTGCCCCAGTTGCCGTAGAGGATACCCGTCGCCGAATCGTTGGCACAGGGATCCGGGGCAAAGCTGCGGTACTCGGCGCTATTCCACTCATCCACCGGTGCTCCCGCACCTCCGGCAGCGGTCACGCGAGTGATGACATCCTTGCTGATCAATGCTGCATAACCGTTTTCCGTCGGCCCTCCGACTCCAAACGCATCTCCGCCGCCGACGTGCAGGTTACCTTCGGAATCGGCTCCCAGGTAGGCGGCACTGAGCACGTTGTTGGCCACGACGCGGGCGTTGGCCTCGTAGTCTAGTACCGCCCCAGGAGTCGTCGACCATTCTCCCATAGCCCAGACCTTGATTTCACCGGTGCGATTCGTCGGAGAGGTGGCGTGACCAATGCCGGTATAGAGGTTCCCCATCGCATCTACGCCAATACTCGCCGAAGCTCCAGGGATATTGCCGATCAGCCCTCTGCCGGTATCGTTGGGATCATTGGCGTCGAGAACTCCCGCCCCGCTGCCGTAGGGAGGCCCCGGCCATTGGCCGCCGTTTATAACCAGGTATTGGTTGTCTGCCCAGGCTGCATCGAAGTAGTTGACATCAAACGCCGTCACTCCCGCAGCCGGATTGGTGCCGTCATGCAGAACGGGCGGGCTGGATGGGTTGAGCATGGACGTTGGGAAGACCAGAAGAGGAGCTCCGTAACCAATCCCCAAAGCTACCCTGGTGCCATCCGGCGAGATCCGCACAAAGCAAGGATCCATCGCACCTGCCACGGTGGCCACTACATCCCACTGGTCAGAGCCATAGTTGCGCTGAAGGTAGAGCTTTCTGCCCGTGGCGGCCAGCAGCCTCCCTTCCGCCTCCAAATTTCCAATTTTGGCGGTGATGCCATCCCGGAAGATTTCAACAGCGGTATACCAGCTGATCTCCTCACCGCCGCCCACGGTGGGCAGCTTGATTTCGGCGGTCTTGTAGCCATAGCTTAGGAAATCCTGCCCATGAGCGACACCGGCAATAAGAACGGAGATCAGCATCACCCCCAGCAGCCATTTCACTGTTCCCTTTCGAACTTTCATAAGCTCCTCCTCGCTGTGACTCTCTCTTTTCCAAAACATGAGGACTGCACGGCGAACACCCATACTCCTGAGCGACCCTGAATTGCGTGACAGAAGTCCCTGACCTTCTGGTTCAGGACAGTATCGTGGCCGCCCCCCGCGGACAAAAAATGCGCGCTGCCTTTTGGCAACCCGGCCGTCCCGCAAAGTGCGGCACCCGTGGCTTTCCGGCCCCCGGTTACCGGGGGTGTGGCTTTTCAAGGTGTGAACATGATCCCCAATGGAAAGTAGGGACGCGACACGTGAACCCGGTCTATTCGAGGGAACACAGTCTGCGGCTGTCGCTCTCGTCCCTCCCGGGGCCGGAATGGATCCAGTCCCCGGTTCATCTGGTGGTTCTCACCCCCTTCCGTGATGCCCTCACCTCAACCTTCCATCCAGGAGGTCGACAAGAGCGGTTACGCAGCATTCTCATCCGAACCTTCCGGCATCGGTTGATTCCTGCATACCTCGAGGCGCACGCGGAATGCTCGGTGGAACTTGCGCAAGAGTCCGACGAGCTTGCTCTCTATTCTCGTTCTTCAATGAGGCGCCCATCCAAAGACCATGATCCTATTGTCCTTCGGTTGCCGCGAGTTTCAGCGCAAGTATCCTCTTATTCTTCAAATTGAGCTGAGCCCTCACCTTCAATTCATTGGAGAGCGCCACCAGGGCCACGGCCAGCATCTCTTTCTCCCTGCCGGTCTGCGCGTTGAAAGCGGTCTTCTCTTCAAATGCCGGCACCTCGGCAACATCGGTCAGGTGAATTTTCACCACCGTTTGAGCCCCGGTGGGACCTGCTTCGTCCACCCGGCAGGTGTACCACTCCGCAGCCTGCGCGGGCTGGGTCGCCATGATGAGGGTCAACCCAACAAAAGCAAGCTTCAACACGTTGATTTTGCAATTCTGCATCGGGAATCCTCCTCTAATCGGCCTTCCAGTTAATTCCACCCATTCAGCCATTCTGAAACTTGCTATTCTTCGCCTTCACTTGTCCCCAAGGAGATCCAGATCCGTTTTTGGCCTTCGTCATCAAGAAGCAGGTGAAGCCAAGACAGGGATTTGTCTCTGACGGGTTTTGGGGTATGTCCGTGGAAGTCGGGGCCTGCGCCTTGGATGGGCAAGGTGTTTACATAACCAATGCCTTCCGGGGGTGTCTCAAACTCAAAGAAGACATCCTCCCCCACATTCCAATCGAACCAAACGTCCGGGCCATCCATGGGACCTCCATTGAATACGTAGGTCACTGAATAGAGGAGATAGTCGTCTCCGGCACTGACTCTGTAACCCTTGAATGACCAGTCGTAGCGGGCCAGATAGGTAAAACCGTCCCTTTCGTGTTCGTAATCGACGGTGCCGATTGAGCCCACTGGATTCTCACCGTAAGCGAAGCCGTGCGAAAGGCGGGACAACTCCACGGCGTCAAAGACCTGTGAGAAACCCCATCCATAGATGACGTCATCGTTCTCCATGTGTAGATAAACACCAATGTTCAGCCGATCGCCAACGGTCACCGACATATTGCCTTGAGGTTGCAGATATACGTAGTGAGCGGCAGCAGGAGGTGCACGAAACCACAAGAGCAATCCGAGCGACAGGGTGTACAGCAAAATTCGCTTCACTTCTCTTCTCCCTTCTTTTGTGCAATCCGGCCCAAAGCCAAGACACCACCCGAAGGACTCTTGGGCAACCGTTCAGGGGGCTGAAAGCCTCCCCCTGGAAACCGATAACGAATGACCCTCCACCAAAGGCCCACAGGCAGCGGGATTAGCGTTCCCTCAAAGCTGCTCTTCTGGACCCTATGATGGCCGGGATCGGCAATCCAAGGTTTGCGTGGCGCTCACGCTCCTGAATGCCTGAATAGTCGACCAGCCCTGGAAATGCTCGGCAGATGTTGCGCAAAAGTGGGACGGATTTGCCCATGGTAGGGCGGCTTACTGGACGGCTCCCCTCAGCGGGTCCATTCCAGCTTGAGGGTTTCAGCCTGCTGCCGGTGTTTATGATCCATCTGGGCGGTGAGGGATCTCTGCAGATGGTCAAGGGCGTCTTCCTTTTCACCCCGAGCGTGAAGGATGATGGCGGCATGCAGGTTATGGACGCCTGTCTCGGGTGCCCGCTCGAGTGCATCCTGGGCATACTTCCAGGCCGCCTCGTAGTCACCCTGACGGTAAGCCAGCCACGCAGCCGTATCGAGGAGACTCGGGTTCTCGGGCTCTTGCGCGAGCGCCTGGGCGGCCAGTTTGCCGGCTTCGGCCAGAGTCTCCTTATCCGTTCGATGCTCCGCATAGAGATAGGCCAGGTTGTTCAACAGCGCCGGGGACTGGCCCACTTCCTTCAGGAGCTCCTGGTAGACGCGGATGGCATCCTCGGGACGCTTGGCAAAATCATAGAGGATTGCCAGCTGCATGCGAATGGGAAGCGAGGCCTTCTGTTGGCAGGCGGCTTCAAACCGGGTGACAGCCTCATCGAGTTTACCCTGGCGGAGGAAGACTCCGGCCAGGCCGCGGTAGGCGTCCGGCCATTGGGGCGCCAGTTGTGCGGCTTTGAGGAAAGCTGTTTCGGCTCCGGGCAAATCCCCCGTCGCCTGCAGCACCTGCCCCTGGACGAAATGCACGAGAGGCGACTCGGGTCGCCGGGCAACTTCGTTCTGCATGAGGGTGCGGGCCTTATCGGGCTCCTTTTGCAGGAGGTAGCTCCGGGCAAGAGCGGGAACCGCGTTCTGCCAGCCATTTTCCCGTTCGAGGGCCTGGTTGAACCAAGGGACAGCCTCCTTAAACTGCGATCGAGCCACCATCAACTGGCCCATCTGCATATACCCAAGGGGCATCTCCGGGTGCAGTTCGACGATCCTGCGGAAGTAGATCTCGGCCTTGGCAAAATGCTTCTGCCGTGCTTCAAATTCGCCGGCGGCCTTGAGCATGGCCAGATTGGTCGGCTGGAGGTTCAGGCCTTTTTCCAGGACGCGGGCCACCTGCTCTTTTTCGCCCTTGCTGAGGTAATAGTTGGCAAGCTCGAACCGCAGCCTCGCACTCTCCGGATTGGCTTCGACGGCCCGTTTCAGCGTATCCGCGGCCATGGCTTCCTTCCTGTTCAGGGCCTGGCTGCGCACGAGCAGCAATTGCACCTCCTCATCCTTGGGACGGGCCACACCAACCTGGTTGAGGTGCACCTCGGCGTCCGCAGGATTGCGGGCGGTGAGCAGGATCTTGCCGAGGAGAAAATGGGCGTCCATATTGCCCTGGTTTTCCTCGAGGACCGACTCGCAGAGTCTCCTGGCCTCATCCCAGTCCGCCTGCCGGGCCAGCAGCGTCGCCTTGGCCAGCAGCACCTGTTCGCGCTCGGGCTTCTTCAGGTCCTGCTTGAGTGTATTGTCGAGCAGTTCCGAAGCGACCGTGAGATTGTTGTCCTCAATGCGCACCTGCGCCAGCTTCACCACGCCCGGGATGTTCCGGGGCGCAGAGGCGACCAGGGTTTCAAGGGTGGTGCGTGCCTTGTCGCGATTTCCGGTGCGCAACCAGAAGTCGGCCTTGGCCATCATGAATTCGGGTGCCGGAGGAAGCCCGTCATAGGCGGTTTCCGCCTCCCTGCGAAAACCCCAGCGATCGAGAAACTGGGCCTGCAGCAGTAGCGTTTTGGAGTCGCCACCGGCCGCTTCGACCATCCTGCGAAGCTCTTCCACCGCCTCCTCCCTGGCACCCCGGTCGCTGGCATCCTGACCCAGAATGAGATAGGAAGTGGGGTCCGCTGGATCGAGCTCCCGCCATCTGGAGGCCGCCCACCTCATCTTCCCGGAGTCCCCGAGGGCCTTATAGGAGAGCATCAGAAGCGCCTGGACCTCCTTGTGCCGATCCCCATCCCGGATTTGCAGGAGAAGGTCGACGACATCCTGATGACGCTCGCAGGCCATGAGCGCGCGCGCCTTGATGAGGCTGACCCTTGGCTGAAAAGCCTCGGGACGGCGGACCTGGGCGAGCTCGAGCAGTGCCGGCTCTCCCTGCTTGCCCATGGCCAGCAGCCAGGCCACCTCGATCCTGCTCTCATCAAATTCCGCATCGAGTTCCAACGCTGCCTTGAAGGTCGCGTAGGCCCGCGGGTACTCGTGTTGCCGGAGATAGGCCTTTCCCAGCTTAAAGGTCGCTGGGGCGCTCTTGGGGTCGATCTGCAGGGCGTTCTTGTATTCGAGAACGGCCCGTACCGGATCGTCCTCGGCCAGCAGGCGATCACCCTTGGCCATGAAGTTCGCCACCTTTTCCTCCTTGGTACTGCACCCGGTCAGCGTCAGAGCACAGCTGACGACCAGGCCCACAAACAAAAACGTCCATCTAGGATTGTTTGTCACGACTGAATATCCTCCAGTGTTTGCTGGGTTCTTCGTTGGCTCCCACCTCGCGCAACTGCTTCCGCAGCTGCGCGACAAGCGCCTGGACCTGCCGGTACTGCGCGTTCAACGAGTTGGTCGCCTGAGCATACTGCATGCACCGTTTCCTTTCCTTTTCGAGCATCTTCTGAAGAACGGCGAGAGCACCGCCATGCCGTTCCGCTTCGAGCCGCTGGACCCGCATTTCGAGGGCTTCGAGACGCCCGAGAAGACGGCCCGCAAGGGCCGGGGAAACGGTGGGTCCTTCCCTTACGCCGCCTTCCCGAAGGGCGTCGGCGACCGATGGGGGTGGCACGACCACTTCGAGCCCGGCGCCACGCAGGCTGACCAGGAGCAGTTCGTTGTCCGCCACCACCTTGGCGATGATCTCCCGCGAGACCTGAGGCGTTTCGTCGGCGAAGGCGTAGGTCAGCGAGGCATCGCAAATGGAATTGATGACGCGCGGGATGCCCCGGGACCTCTCCGCCAGACAGGTCAACGCCTCTTCGGTGAAAAGCGGTGTGGGCTTCTCATATCCGGCCACCTGGAGCCGGTGCGCCACATATTTGCCTACCTCGTCGAGGGAGAGGGGGGTCAGGTGGTAATGGACGGAGATGCGCTGGGTCAGTTGGGTGAGGGAGGGGTGCGCGAGCCGTTCGCGGAGTTGCGGCTGCCCCACCAGAATGATCTGGACGAGGACATCGTTTCCCGCCTCGAGGTTGGAAAGCATCCGGAGCTCCTCGAATGCTTCAAGGGAAAGATTCTGAGCCTCATCGATGACGATCACGCAACGGTCGCCCTGGGCATATTGCTTCATGAAATGTTGGTAAAGGAGCTCGACAAGGGCGGCCTTGCTCCTCGACGGGGGGACAATGGCGAACTCCTTGAGGAGCATTTCGAGGAGGGCAACGGCATCCAGCTGGGTGTTGAAGATCATGGCAAGATCAAAAGAGCGCTTCACCCTGTCGAATAGGCTCTTGAGAAGGGTGGTCTTGCCGGTGCCTACCTCGCCGGTCAGGGCCACGAAGCCGACATGATGCAAGAGACCGTACTCGAGATGGGTGAAAGCCAGGTCGTGAACACGGCTCAGGTAGAGAAAACCCGGATCGGGAGAGAGGACGAACGGCCTTTTCTGGAGTCCGAAATAGTTCGTGTACATGAGATCCTGGGGTTTGCCGCGGCAGGAGGCAGGGTCGCCGAGAGGGGCGGGAACCGATGGAGCCTGGTGATCTCGGCGCCTCCCGCGGCGGATTTGTCTAGTAGTTGGCCACGTCATCCTTCTGCGATACGTCGTTGAGCACAACCCCGAGCAGTTTTTCCCGGTGGATGTGCGCCATGGCAGCCTTGATACTCTCCTGGGAGGTGTGATTCACGCGGGCCACCAGGAGCACAGCGTCGACGTACTCGGAAATGACCAGGGGGTCCGGGCAGACGCCGATCCCCGGAGTGTCGATAATGACGTAGCGGTCGTCGTAGCAGTGTTTGAGCTCCCTGATGAGGCTTTCCATTTTGGGGGAGCCGACCAGTTCGGTGGACCGAGTGACTCGGCCCCCGGCGGGGAGCACGGTCAACTTATCAATGCCGGGGTTGATGAAAAGGTCCTCGAGCGGGGTGCCTTCGAAGAAATACGAAGTGAGGCCGGGGCATTCCGCCTCGAGACCGAGGAGCGCTGCCACGATGGGTCGGCGAAAATCGAGGTCGACCAGCACGGTAGTCTGGCGGGCATCCTGGGCGATGCTGATGGCCAGGTTCAACGCCACCAGGCTCTTGCCTTCGTCCAGGTCAAAGCCGGTGATCTGGATGGTATTCCAGCCGCGGGGACGGGTTTCCTTGAGGACTCGGGTACGCAGGCGCTTGAACCGGTCGGCGAGAGGATTGCCCTCATCGACGGTGACGATGCGGCGGCGCAGCAGCTCGGCCGGAGGCACGTCGACCACCCGCGTCCGGGTATAGGAAACCTCGACCTGGAGAGCCTCGGGCGGAGCAGGGCACACCTCGCGCAGCTCGAGCGCGAAATCCTGACCGAGTCTCTCCGCCCGGGCCTTTTCAAGGGCTTTCTTGATGCGACTCATTCAGTTCTCCAGGCAACTCAAAGCGGGAACTTACGGTAGAGAAAGCGTCCCAGTCTGGCGTGGAACACCGATATGTCCATCACGAGGAAGTGGAACAGGACGATCAGGACAACGAGACCCGCAACGGAACCGCTGATCGCTGCAATCCGCTTGCGGCGCATACGGTAGCGGTCTTCGGCAGTAACGATCCTTGGAATGATGGAAAAGACCGGCAGACCCGTAAGCTGTTCGAGGGTATCGGCATCCCGCAGGGTATTGTCGGTATATTCACGCAAGGCCGCCAGACCGACCGACAGTCCCATCCCGAGGACCACGGCGATAAGGACGATCGCCAGGCGATTGGGATTGTCGGGCTTTTCGGGCAGAAATGCCGGCTCGATGATCTGGAACGATTCTCCCAGCTGTTCTTCTTCGATCCCCTGGGCCAGTTGAGCCGCGAGCGCCTTTTGCTGCAGTTCGTTGTAGTGGTTTTTGGCGTTCTGGTAGTCAGTGGTGAGCTCGTTGTAATCCTTCGCGACCCGGGGCATGGCGTGGAGTTTCTCGTAGACGGTTTTGAGCTGCTCTTCCAACCGTTCCTTCTCGGTCTTGAGCGAGGCGATGGAGATTTCGTATTTGTCGAGATCGGCCTTAAGGGTCACAAAGGCGGGATTGGTCGGCTTTTGAGCGGACATTTTGGCTTTGGCCGGGGCTCCTTCCAGCTCACGCTTGATCTTTTCGACCTCCTGACGCTTGCGTTTCACGGCTGGGTGCTCGTCGCTGTAGCGGCCGCCGAGGTCAACGAGCTCCAGTTCCAGCCGCTTCAGGCGATCCCGCTTGGTGCAGGGGGGCCCTGAATCGGTGGCTTTACCTTCGAGTAGGTGGATCTCCTGGTTCTTGGCCTGGACCAGCGGGTGCTTTTCCGAATAGCGGGCGGCCAAGGCCGCCCGCTCGAGCTGGGCCTGCTGCAGCCGTTCGTCGGTGCTCAGGACGCGCGGGTTGGCTCCGGAATAGGGGTCGGCGGTCGCCAGCTGGCTCTTGATCAATGCCCGCTGTTCCTCGAGAGAGCGCAGCTGCAGGTTGGTGTTGCTGATATCGGCATTGAGCTTTTCGACCTTCTGCATATTCAGGGCGGTGAATTCGGGCAGCTCTTCGAGATGTTCCTGACGATAGACCGCGAGGCGCGATTCGAGTGTGTCGATCCTGTTCCTGGTCTGCAGAAGCTGCTCCTCGAAGAATTTGGCGGTGATGCGAGCGTGCTTTTCCCGTGCCTCGAGGTTCTTCTGCATGAAGTACGAGGCGATCTCGTTGGCGACCATCTGGGACTTCCTGGCGCTTTCATCCTCGAAGGAGAGGGTGAAGGCGACGGTCAGGAGCACCGGTTTGGCCTGGGTGTCCTTCTTGACTTCGGCGTCGATGGTTTCTACGCTGATCCGCTTATTGATCTTTTCAACCAGCTCTTCCGCCATCAGACGCTCCCTTTTCTGCGGGAGCAGATCGTATTTCTGGACCAGGGCCAACACCTTCGAACGGGAGGTGGCCTCCTGGGCGATGGCCTTGATGCGCTGATCGGCATAGCTGGTAATGGTGGGCGCGGCCAGTTTGTCGGGAATGGTGGGGTTCTGGATAAGAATGGTCGCAGTCGATTTGTAGATGTCCGGAAGCAGCATGGCCACCGTGGTCACCCCGACCACCACGATGACAAAGGGCAGCACCAGCCATGCCCTGCGCCGTTGGATAATCCCCTTGAGTTTTGCCAGTTCCTGACCCTGATCCATGGGCAGCTTCCTTGGAGAATCCTCACTCACCGCAGCCGAACACCATTTTGCCGAACGCTCCTTTTTCCTATCCCGTCACGCTTCACTCCCCTCACCTACTTCCCGGCCAGTAGCCGCGGCAACTGCCAAACGAGCTCGACCTGGGTAAGAAAGCGATCGGCTGTCTCGGTTGAAGCGTACTGCTCCGTCTGATACTGGTAGGAACCTGAAAGCCGCAAGGTGAGGTCCTTGGCGAGCTTCCGCTCAACGCTGGGAGTAACCCGGAAATAGTTGGTCTCCCTGAGACCCTCGTCGATGCCGACGTTGTAGTCGTATCTCAAATCGAGCCCCAGGTTGGTCAGTTCGGTCAGGGCATAATTGATATTCGTCCCGGCGTACATGTGGTCGTAGGTATTGCCGCTGGCATCGCTGTACTGGTCCCTGCCCGCAGAAAGGCTGCCGGTGAGGCGATCCGACCAGCGCTTCTTGAGGGTAACCCAGAAATCATAGGAATCATCGCCGGTCGTCGCCGTGAAGGTTTTATTGACCATTGCGTACCGGTTGGGCGGAATAAACAGGAGAACGGGATAGGAACAGGTCACCTCGATTTGCGTCCGGCGATATCCCGCACCCAGGAGGATGGAGGCGGTCTCACTGAAGGCATGCTCCCAATAGAGCCCCGGTCGGAAAAACTGAACGTCCTGGGAATCGACATATGTGTCTTCCAGGTATGCGGAGTAGTGTTTGAAGGAATAGCTAGTCTCGATACCGAACGTGTCGAAATCGCTCCTTTTCCAGGCGAAGGTCAGGTTTCCTGCGGCGTTGCGGGAATCGGGGAGATTGAACTCTCTGTTGGGATACCAAGCCTGGCCGGTGCTACCACCAAGAGCGACGGAAAGCGCCTCGGTCAGGAGATAGGTAACCTTGGCTCGGAACGAGGTGTTGTACTGGTCGGCAAGGACGGCCCGGATGCCCGCCTCCTGCAATTGGCTTTCGAGCGCGGTGGTCTTGACGAAGGCGGCCCCCACGTCGGAGGAGAAGCGGGGTGACCACTGGCGTATCCAGGAGGCGTAGTTGAAGGTTTCGACCCGGTCGAGCTGATTGTTGTCGGCATAGATTATGCCATTGATGAAGCACTCCAGGCTGACTTGGTCCTGCTCCATGCGACCCGCCAGGAGGAAGCCCGGTTTGATCGAGGAGATGAAATCGCCTTGCCGGTCACGGAACTGAAAGTTGATGTTGCTGTCGTAGACTTCGGACACCCTCAGCGAGGGTGAGAAGGCCCAGTCTGCGGCAATGCCGGGCGCTCCCCCCGCGGCAGTCAGTAGAATCACCGACCAGGCTAACATGCCTAACGATTGGTGTCTTCTCCATGATGTTCCAGTCTTGTTCAACGACTGTTCTCCAATGGTGAAGAGCCGTTCCCCGCCGCCCCATGAGCCGCCACCTGTCGATGGAGGAACCGTGGGAACTGAAGGAACGCGGCCTTCTCATTCTGTCCACGCGCTAAGGCACCACTACCACATCTCCCCGTTCCAGCAGAATATTCTGTTCCAGGTTTTTCCCCTTCTTGACGTCTTCGTAGTTGAAGGGCAGCCGAATCGTCTCCTTGCCGTGATTGCGCAGGATGGAGATGCTGTCTTCCTTGGCAAAAAGCACCGGCCCGCCGGCCAAGGCGAGGGCCTGGAGCACGGTCAGTGGTTTGGAAACGTTGTACATCCCGGGTTTGGCGACTTTGCCCACTACGTAATACTGCAGGCTTCCCAACTGCATGACACTCACCGCCGCCATGGCTTCGGGAACATAGGTGCGAACCTTGGCCTCGACCACATCCTTTACCTGGGCCGTCGTCATCCCCCCCACCACCACATCGCCGATCAGCGGAAAGGATACTTTACCATCCGGACGCACCACGAGCTGGTTGCGGGTGAGACTCTCTTCACCATAAATGGTAATTTCAAGTACATCCGAAGGTGCGATTTGATAATCACCCAGCGTCGTTTCGGTGATAACCGGGTGGTATTCCTCCCCGGCAACCCCCTCCCCCGGCCAGATGCAGCTCACCCCAACAACCATCATGGCTGTCAGAAACCGTTTGAACAGGAATGCCCGAGCTCTTTTCATAGCGTCCTTAACCTCCGTTGTCGGGACCATCGCGTGACAGCGTGACCGAGCGGGCAGACTACGATGACCATGCTGCCAGCTACTCTGGTTTCATAGGCCCTGGGCAGCAATCGCTGTGGCATCATGCCAGCCGACCTGATGCTTCATCCGCCAACAGGCCCCAAAGTGATCGCCACGTTCAAACCCAGCGAGGGCAGCAGCCCATACAGCATGAGGTCGCTTCCGTCTCTCAGTCTGCAGGAAACAAGCTCGAGTGCCAGGAACACCAGCAGGATCTTGGCGGCAATGGCATGCACCCGGTATTCGGCCAGCAGGGGAGCGGGGAGAAAGGAGGTGAGTATCACGACGGCGAGCAGCAGATAGTCCATAGTGACGATGGGCATTTGCTCCAGGGCAAATATCAGGCAGCAGCAGTAGCTGAGTCCCATGGCCAGAAAGAGGAGCAGCCAGAGGCCGGAGTTTTGTGCATATTGCAAGGTCCCCGAGCTCTCGGTGGCGGCCAGGATGTAAGCAATGGCCGAGAAGTAAGCGACTACTTTGACCGAAAGCCCTAAGTAGTCGTGTTTGAAATACTTGATGGCGATAAGGATTGCGGCAAAGAAGAGGGAATAGAAGCCCAGTTCGACGGCGAGCGGGCGGAGCAGGAGGGGTGACAGGGAATAGTAGATCAGGAGCGTTGCCACCAGCACATACCATGCGGTGTTGGCGATCAATTGGCGGGAGCAACGCCAGATATCGGTCGCTTTCCCCTTGGTCAGGCCGTCGGAGTTGGTTTGCCCAGCGTCGAGGCGCTCTCCAACCCCGGCCGGGAGGATCGCTCTTCTTCTCGAAACCAGCAGGAGGGTCACGGCCAGTCCCATGAGCGTCAGATAGACCCAGAGGAGCACGTAGTCGGGATACTGACGCAGCCCCCAGCCGGTGAGAATCATGGCCAGCTGCGCGGCGTACTCGATAATCACCGCTTGATGGTGCTTGAACCCCAGGCGCAGCATTTTATGATGCAGGTGCCGCTGGTCGGGCTTGAAGAGGGGGCGCTTTTCAAGCAACCGTTCCATCATGACGACCAGCATGTCGAGGGCCGGGACCCCAATGAGATAGAGACACAGGACGGGAGTGCAGGTTTGCTGGCCGTGGGTGAGGCAGATCATGGCCATTCCCACCAGGAAGCCCAGGAACTGGCTGCCGGTATCCCCCAGAAAAACGATGGCAGGATGGGTGTTGTAGCGGAGGAAGCCGATGAGGGCGCCAATGATACAAGTGGAGAGCGCGATTAGGGGGAAGTTCCGGTCGAGATAGCCCAGGAGGCCGGTACTGGCGAAGATGAGCAGACACATGCCGCCTGCCAGGCCGTCCAGACCATCCGCCAGGTTGATGCAGTTGATGCACGCCACCAGGAAGAGGACCGTCAGGGGACGGCCGATGAGATCGAGGTCCCAGAGGTAGCCGGGCCAGAATTCCACTGGACGATCAAACTCCAGGCCGCTCAGATAGACACTCAGAAAGGAAGCGGCGATTTGCCCGGCAAGCTTCCACCGCCACCCCAGGTCCCGGAGATCGTCCACCAGGCCAGTCGCCAGAAGGAGCAGACCTCCAGCCGCGACGCCCACCAGGAAAGGGGTGAACTTTACCAGGAGAGCAAATGGGGCGAGCATGCCGAGGATGACCGCCAGCCCACCGCTGCGTGGAATGACCCCGTGGTGCACTTTGCGAGGATTGGGCCGATCCACCATCCCGATTTGTTTCCCCAGGGCGATCATGGGAGGCACCAGCAGGGTCGTCAGAAGAACGGAAAAGAAAAGGCTGAAGACGATGGACATAAGGAAAGGGCTAAGACCGTAACGGGTCCACGGGGGAGATCAATGACCCAGGAACTGCAGCAAGACCGGTTCCAGGTCGTAGACAAAAGTGATCATCCAGGCTTGCGCCTCATCGAGGGATCGATCCCTGGGAACCAGAGTCACAAGGCGGACGAAGGTATCCGAGGTGTTGTCGCGCTTGAGGGCATGCAGGGCAAGATGGAGGCGGTTGCGGAAGATGTCATGGGCAATGGTGTTCCTGGTCTGGAACCAGTAGAACGTCAGCATCCGTCCCCCGTGTTGGGCGAGGACCATTCGGCGAACCACAAACCGGTTGAAACTTGGGTGGACCTCGGGAATCGCCATGGTGGTTTCCTCGATGGTCTGCCAGCCCTGGGAAGGTAGACAAATGTTGGGACTGTGAAAAAACTCTTCACTTTCGAGAAAGGGGGAGCCCCGATACCCCAGGTAGAGCGAGACCATTGCGGGGCCTTTTCGGTAAACCGCGGCGAAGGCCTCCTCGGCGCCGGAACGGGCCGTTATCTCCGGATTGAGGTATTCTCTGGTGCCTTGCCACTCTGAAAATTGGAGCGGAAAGGAGCTGATCCCCTGCGGCAGCCTCAGGGCAGGCATTGCCATAGTCCGTAGCCCGAAGGCAAAGATGGCAATGAGACAGGCAAAGCAGATCAGGGCGGGGAAATGGTTGGCGATGCTCAGGGGAGGGGTTGGGGGGCCGTGCGTCGACCTTTGACAACGGGTCTCGGGAGGCCGGCCTTTTGTCTCTGCCGGGGCGGTCCGTCGGCCTCCAAACCGATTCAAAACGAAATTCAAGGCGAAGAGAAGAGCAAAAGAGAACATGAACACCAGCCAACCGGAAAACCCGTGGAAGAAGCCTTCCGCATACTCCTGCCCCAGGGTGTTGGTGATGATCCCCGTGCCGGCGATACGAAAGGTATTCATGAGAATGGCGACGGGAATGGCGGCCAGGACCAGCAAGGCTTTTTTCCAAAGGACCTTCTGGAAAAAATGCGCTGACACCAGCCCGATGGCGAGCAGCGGCAGGACGTAGCGCAGGCCGCTGCAGGCATCCACCACCTGGAGCTGGGTTATACCCAGGTCGATGATATTGCCCTGGACGAACACCGGATAACCGAACAGCCGCAGGATGAAGGCCCCCAGATGGCTGGAAACCATCTTCAAATAGACCATGACCCTGGCATTGATCACATTGGGCAGGGGTATGGTGAAGCTGAGGACGAGGAGCGGCAGCAGGAGGACCTTGAAGGCTTCCAAGCCATAACAAAAAAGAATGATCGCCACGACCATCAACCACCAGGAGATCCTGGCCGCGGAAATATCGGAACCCAATATCCCATAACAGGAAAAGAGCGTTGCGATCATCAGGAGGAGCAAGCCCGGCCAGCAGGGCTGCGTCCGGAGGTATTTGAGCCGGTGACGGTCATCCCACAGGAGATAGCCGACCAGGAGCGGGATGAGGAAGGCATGCGAATAGTCATCGTCGCCCGCCCACTTGCGATACATGCCAAGCAAGGTGGGCGCGTAAACCAACCCGACGAGACCAGCCAGCACGCCCGCTTGAGCCCATTCCATGCCAACCTTCACCATGGTGTTCGGTCTCATCCCATGGGTCCAGGCCGGGCGGTCCGGGAGTTCCTCGGCAACGAGCTCCGGGGACCGCGTGCCAGGCGGAATGGGTTCACCCCGGTCAGATGCAGGGCCATACCGGTCACTGCCACTCCGCTCGGTCATCCAAAAGCAACCTCTTCCCTGGGAAAGAACCTGATGACCCTGGCAGGGCTCCCGACGGCGATAGAATAGGGTGGTATATCGGAAGTCACCAGGGAACCGGCTCCTATCACAGCACATTCGCCAATGGTCACCCCTGGCATGATGATGCTTTGCGCACCAATGTAAGAGCCCTTGCGCAGGGTCACCCCAGTCCATTCTTGATCCTTGTCAATGAAGATTGTTGCCAGGTGTTTCGGAAAGAACGAATGGCCGAGAATGAAAGATCGGGAGAGGATGGTCACAAAGTCTTCAATCACAATTCGGTCCGGGTAGGTATTGTCAATAAAGACATCAGAACCGATGAAGACTCCCTTACCGACCCTGACCCCCCGAAACCGGTGTATTCTTGCCCGCCAGCCAGGAAACATCGGGAGATACCTCGCGGCGGCATGCAACAGCCGGCCGAGGACTGACCACAAAGCCCCAGCACCACGGAATTCCCTCTCCAAGGGGATCTGCCCCATCAGCTCCTTCCTGATCTGCCCCATTTTCCACTCCCTTCACAGCCGCAATTGCTGATAGAGCTTTTCCAGCAAGCCGGTGGTTTCCTGCCAATTGAAGCGCTCACCAACGATCTGCCTTGCCCGCACCCCCAACGGGTCGATATGCCGGCTCCGGTCCCTCAGCACTTCCAGAACTTTGCTGTTGAAACAGTTCTGCTGGCCTGTCGAAACCATCCAGCCGCTCATGCCGTCCTCCAGAATCTCCCGGTGGGCCGGGATGGCCGAGGCAACACAACACTTTCCATACGAAGCAGCCTCCAAGAGGGTAATGGGGAAACCCTCATCCAGGGAAGGCTGCAGGAAGAGGAGGCAATTGGAGAGGAGTTCCGCCTTTTCCCGGCCGTCGACCGGCCCGGTGAAAATCACCCGCCCCGAATCGCCTGACAGGGCCGTCAGCTGCCTTGAATAGCGCCGGGTTCGTTCATCCTGCGCACCTCCGGCGATGACTACCCTGAGGTGGGAGGGGAGGCGGCGGCCAAGTTCCACGATCCAGTCAATCCGCTTGATGGGGTCGATGCGCCCGAGAAACAGCACGAAATCGTTTCCTTTCAGTCCGTATTTCTCGGTGATGCGGCATGGGGCCGGTCCCGGCGGCACCTCGATACCGCTCCGAAGAACCCGAGCATCCCGGCGATATTTCAGAAGGATCTTCTCTCTGAGGTGTTCTGCTACGGTGGTTACGCAGTCTGATTCCCGCATGCCGATCTTGAAGGCCGTCCTGATGATGCTTCGGGCAGGGGACGGGTATTTGGGGTTGTTCCAGCCCGATTCGACCCCATGCGCCGTGACGATGGTCCTTTTGCCAGCCAGCCGCACCAGAGGAACGAGAAAGTATGAGGCAAAACCATGAAAATGAATGACATCGTAGCCGCCGGCGGTCAGCGGAAAAACGGCGAACAAGGCGTTGCCGAGAGCGTCGGCAGCCTGTACGGGAATCGAGGGCAGCACTTTCAAGCGCATGCCGAGGTGTCGAGACCGGACTCTCTCCCCGCAATACCAGCGTGAGCCAAAAACCGTTACCTGATGGCCACGTTCGACGAGGCGACGGCCGACTTCCTCGACAAACTTCTCAATCCCGCCCCACTTGGCGGGAAGGCCCTTGAGACCCACCATGGCGATTTTGAGGCTTCTCATCGGTGCGTGGAGGCAATCCATGTGGGTGATGGGTAAAGGTGGCTGAACCCACCGGCAGAGTCTATGTCGGTCCGGAAAGAAGGCCATCGGAGGTGACCAGTTCCACGGCGGCGGCGGACCAGTCGAAGAGAAAGCGCCGCCCGCTCTCCTGGGACAGCCTCTTGATGAGGTTGTAATAGCTGATGTCGGTTGCCGCCCGTTTGATCATCCCCGCCAGTTCTGTCCTGGTAGCCAGAGAAAACAGCAGTTCGTCGTGGTCGAGGATCTCGGCGATTTCGGGGGTCCTGCTCCCAAAACAGGGAATGCCACAGCCCAGTGCTTCGAGCAGAGCATTGGGAGCCCCTTCGAACCTGCTGGGAAAAACAAAGAGGTCGGCACAGGCAACCAGCGGCAGGGGGTCCTCCTGCCAGCCGCAGAAGAGGACCTTGTCGGAGAGTCCCACCTCGCATGCCAGTTCCTCCAGACGGTGGCGTTCTCCCGTCTGCGCTTCCTCATCACCGATCAGAATAAGCTTGATCACCGAGTCACCAAGGTCCGCCAGGGTCCGGATAAGAAAGTCAAGATTCTTGCCGGGACTGAAGACTGCTGACGTGGCGACCAAGAAATCCACACCATCCAGCCCCAGCCGCCTCCTCTGCCCTGTCTTCCCCATGGCATCGAGGCGGCCCTTCACCGGAAGGTTGTTTGGCAGCACCCCGAACCTCGCAGCCGGCAGGTTGAATCGACGCTGGTAGATGGATTGGAGTTGTCGATTCACTGAGACGATCTCCGAGCTGAGCCGCAATCCCACCCGGTCTGCCACATGAAAGAAGAGATTGCGCAGGGGGTTGGTGCCGTGCAGCAGGTTGTCTGCTCTGATAAAGGTGATGGCACGGGCCTTGTTGAAGACGATGGGATAGACGCACAAGAGGGTATACAAGGGACTGAAATTGACAATCCTGTCGATCCTGCAGCGGATGCTGAGAGAGATGACATGAAAAACGGCAACTGTGAGGAACATGAGCCAGAAGAGCAAGTTTTCTCTCGATGAAAACGGTATTTTCGACACCAGTGGATGAATGTTGCCGTGATCAACGGGCAAGGATTCCGATGAGATATAATAGAGTTGGTGACCCTTGTCCGCCAGGCTTGCATAAAGCTCATACAGCCGCCTATTGTGTCCGCCTCTTTTGTGTTTGAAGACGATGGACAGAATGTTCATCAGGAGAACAGGGCGTTTGCAACGGAAGATATGATAAAGCGATGCTTGCCCGCAGCATTGACCGGCAGGCGGGAGACCAGCTTGAATTCAATTTGCATGTCGTTCCCACACCGGTCTTTGATCAGGGTTTCCAATTGCGCCAGATGGGCCGGGTTGAGCGCGCCTGTGGGCTTGAGCCTTATTTTCAGGTGCTCCCGGCGCTCCTGAACCACCTGAAAGGCCTCGATGGCCGGGATAGTTCGAAACAGGAGGGTCCAGAAGGTCCCGGCAACATAATTGCCGTTCGTTCCCACAATGAGGTCGAAGGTCCTCCCCTGGAGCTTTTCCATGAGCGGGAGGCCCCGGCCACAGGCGCAGGGACGGTCGGTCGGGAGGCCAAGATCGCCGATTCGATACCTGATGAGCGGCATGCCGTATTTATGAAGGTCGGTGACAACGATTTCAAAGAGGCTCTCATGGGCCTTCAAGTCGGGCAATTTGACGAATTCCACCACGAGCCGGTCGATCATCACATGGAATCCTTGATGATACTCACACTCACCGGCGATCACTCCAAACTCCCTGCACCCATAGCGGTCAAAGACGCGACAGCCGAACTGCCGCTCAATGTCCTCCCGCTGCCTGGGCAGGAGTGTTTCCGCCGAGGAGATTACCGACCGGATGCCGAAGTCCGGTACGCGATGCTGGGCCAGATACCCGGCAAACCGTTGCAGAGGCGTGGGATAGCCGATGAGAGTCTGAGGGTTGAAGGCGGCCACCCTCGGGACCACCTCGGCAAGATCCCGGTCGGACAAGCGGAACGATGAGATGAACAGCCTTCCCAGCAGGATCTGGTCCACCATCCGGCGGAAGGGCGAGGCCTTGGCCATATCCAGGGGGGAGCCCCATATCTGGGCGTAGCGATCTCCCAGGCTCATTCCGGCCCAGCAGTCGCAGCGAATCACGGCGGCAAAGCGATGGGCCAGTTCGTGGCGGTCCTCAAAAAACCGGATGTTTTTTCCCGTCGAACCACCGGTGGAATCCGCGATGAGTCGGCGGTGCGGGACCGCATGGGACAGCAAGTCGCTTCCCGCTTGAAGGATGTCGTCCTTGGTGAGAAGGGGGAGCCGCGCGAAGTCCTCCATGGACTGGATGTCATCGGGCCGACAACCAAGTTCCCGCATGCTTCGGCGATAATACGGGACGGTTCGATAGGCATGGGACAGCAAGCGCTTGAGACCGGTCCATTGAGCATCCTGGAGTTCACCAGGGGAACGCCACTGGTTTTGCATATAGAAGGGAATGAGCTCCCCGACCCTCAGGCCGCGATAACGCCAGTAAAGGGGGTACACCAGATTCCTGGTAAAGGCGGAGGGCATGACTCAACCCCCGGCGGCGGTGAGACGGTACAGGCGATCCAGGGCCACTGCCCACGGTTTGCCGTGAAACCGGTCGAGATAGTATCTGAGAGTAAACAGGGGATACTTCCAGGGAAACCGCTTTTCCCCCGAGGGATTGCCGCTGCTGATCCGCTGGACCCTGCGGGGGTCGTCGCCCCGGGCGTTGTATCCCTGTTTGACAGTCGTTGCTTTGTATCCGGACTCTTCGGCCAGCTTCAGCAATGACTCACGGTAGGCCCCGCCGGGCCAGCAAAGATAGTGAACCTGCTTTCCCAGGGCATTTTCAATAGCGGTCTTGTTTCCCCGCAGTTCGTAGGTCATTCGGCTGGAGTATGCTGCCTTGGTTTCCATGCATCCCCGCTTGCGCTCTCGCTGGCGATAGCCCTGCACCCACGCATCCAGACGCGCTCGAGCATCAGCCCGGGAAAACAGTTCAGCCCCTCCCAGCGATGTGACGTGATCTACGAGCCGGAGGTTCAGATCGGGGTCCTCGAGGTACCTCCTGGCAATCATCGCGCGCTGGTTCTCATAGACCGGCAATCCCGCTATGCTGGCTCCGGTAGAACTCAGTGCCCTGATCCAACAGGGTTTATTCCGAGGGGTACGGTTCCACAGCATCCAGGGATAAGCCGCAAGGTTCCCGGGATGAAGATAATCCATGATGGTGTCGCCGGTGAATTGCCAGGTATGAGTCGAGGTATGGGACTGAATGTCGACAAAGCCGCTGGCCTCCATAGCCCGCATCTCCGCCCAGGACAGGTAGCCCAGGAGTTCCAAGCCAGTCCTGTCATGGCGCCCGGTCCAGACGTCATCGAGGTTCGGGCGGCAGGTCTCCGCCGGATCAACAAATTCCTGGCTTACATAGATGGTGAACTTGATCTGCTTCTTCTTCAGAAAGGGAAAGACGATCACCCAGTTGTCGAGAAACCCGTCGTCAAAGGTCAGGAGGATGGCCTTATCCGGGATCGCTGCCCCTGCCCTCAGGTGGTGGTAGAGTTCTTCGTGAAAGATGAACCGATAGCCAAGCCGGATGAGGGTCTCAATCTTCCGTTCGAAGAGCGACAAGTCTTCGGACAGGAAAGCATAGGGCCACTCCAGGTGACGAGCCCCCACACTATGGAACATCAAAACCGGGACGCGGTAGGGTTTCATCGCCGAGCGCGCTGCTTCCTTTGCAGCAATTCCCGATAATAGTCTTCATACTGCCGGGCAATGAGGCGGGCATCGTGGTGTTGCCGGACGTGGCGCCGAGCGTTGCAGCCCAGGAGAGCAGCTTCCTGCGGAGCGTCCAGGAGGTGACGGATCGCCCCCGCCAAGGCTGATTCATCTCGAGGCTCGACCAACATCCCGGTATGCCCCGGCTCGATCAGATCAACGTTGCCACCGACCCGGGTAGCGACGATGGGAAGCGCGGCGGCCATAGCTTCCAGGATCGCCATGGAAACCCCCTCACTGAGGGAGGACATGACAAAGACATCCGATGCCCGTAGGAGATCGGACACATCTCTTCGCTGCCCCAGGAAGAACACCCGATCGGTTATCCCGAGAGATTGCGCGCCCCGCTCCAGCTCGCTCCTCAGAGGGCCGTCGCCAACCAGGAGAAGCCGCCAGCGTACGGGATGGTCGAGCAGCAGAGGGCAGGCCCTCAGCAGGTAAGCCTGGCCTTTAATGGGAGCAAGACTCGACACGTTGATGACAATCCTCTCCTCCTCGAAAACCCCCAGCTCCCCACGCATGGCGGCACGCAAGTCCGCATCGGACCGAAACCGATGACAGCGAACCGGGTTGGTGATGACGCGCAGTTTGTCGCGTCGAATCTGGCCTGTCGTTGCCTGATAGGTGGAAACCGCATCGGAGATAGCTGTCAGTCCGTCCGTGAGGCAGTTGGCGGTGAGTGCATCCAGTGTTTTTCTTAGTAAATACTTCCCCGATCGCTTTTGTTTCCAGGTGGAAGGGGCATGGTAAGTTGAGACGATGACGGGGACCCGCGCGAGCCTCCCGGCGACACGGCCAAGCATATCGGTGCCGAAGAGGTGCGTATGTACTACGTCTATTCGCAACGCTCTGAGGCAGCGCACCGTCTTCAGCAACCAGAGCGGCATGGTCAACCAGCGAAAGGGCTGGATCATCACCCGGACCGGTGCGCACGAGAGTTCGTCCATGAGCGGCCCACGGTCGAGGATCAGGATCGTGTATTGGAACCGGTCGTGGTCTGAGGAGCGCAACAGCGCGGTAACGACCGTTTCAGCTCCGCCGACTTTGAGGCTGCCGATAAGGTGCAGGACCCTCACTACCAACGGCTCAGGCCCGGCAGACATTGAATGCGTGCCCGCCAAACCTTTGCTTTCTATTGCCGCAGGTGAACATTCGCCGGAGCGTTAAGGCCCGGTTTCCTGAAAAGGACCGCCCCTGAACGCGGGGCCAACTCCAGCTCCGTTTTACCGGGATCGTGCATGAGGTAGGTCGCACTCGAAACCGTTTCTTTTTGCATCGTGTTACTCGGATTGGCAAAAACGGTAGCCCCCGTAAAATGCCTGGCGAAAACCTTCCCCTCAACTCCTTCCAACGCAATTTGGAGCTTGCTCACCCACCCGCGCCCGGCTGCAGTTGGAAAAAACCCGAGCTGACTGACAAAGAAGTATGCTGCCTCAGGGGGAACGGCATAGTCGTATCGGAACTCCTGCCATTCATAGCTGCCCATGTCGAAGGGCAGATCCTTCCCGGCGGCGATGGTGTTCTTGCGAGAGTCGCAGAATCTCCCGTAAAGTGCGAACCGCTTCCATGCTTCGTCGCCCGGTCGCACCCTTTCACCTTTGGCCTGAGCGTATAACGTTACTCGGGCTTCAGATAGAGATGGAAGAAGAAGATACCGGTACAGGAAAGGTCCCTGCCCTGCTTGACTATCAAAAATGGCCGAAACGGTTCCGTTGTCGGATGCCTTTTCAAACCTTTGAATCAGAGCGGGCAGGTGTTTCTCCCAGGCCCCAGCATCTCTGAAGTCTTCGTCGAGAATAAACTGTCGCTTGAGTGCGATGGAAGACGGGGCACTGACAGGATTGCCAAGGGGCTGGTACAGCTCCTGAAATAGAGGCAACCGACCCCGGTCGGAGGCGCACTCAAAATAGAAGCTGGTATTGGCATTGGCAAAAAGAAGATAGCTGGTTAGAGAAAGGAGGAATTGCCGCCGAACGCGGTCGTCCTCGTAGCTGGGCCCTGGTGATCCGCTCTGCACCAAAACCAGTTTGCCTTTATTGGCTAGCTCAATCAATTGATTCACCTGGTGTGCCCATTTAATACTGTCTATCTGATAATCGGATGAATGCCATGGCGCATGGATGAAGCCTTCCACCATGATGCCATCAATGACATTGATAAACGTATCTGTATCATCGGTGTTGGCAACAACCAGGTTATTTGACAGAAGTTGTTTAATCTCAATGAGTAACTGATTCATCTCATCATGATAATTGTCCAGAAAGCGCTTGGGAAGAGTGGGCTTATGGTTGGTTCCAACGATAACAAAATGGTCGGGATTCAATCTTGTAAGTACGTCATCCAAAAAGACACCATCAAAATTCTTGTACTTTTTAATGTTATCAATCAAGCGTCTTTTGATATAGTTCCTGAAGTCAATATGGGTTATGTCCATCAAATACCACCCGTACGCCCGGTTGACAATCTTATTATTATAAATCTCATCCTTAACAAACCAATCTTCGTGAGACACAACCTCCTTCCAGTCCTCATCGTAGGGCTGCATTCCAATCACATCTCGATAGAATAATGCTTTTATCTCTTTATTGAGCTCCTTTATGTGTCCTACTTGCTGGTCTTTCCACTGCTCTGTCAAAATGATGCGATAGTGAGATGCAATTTGCGCCGGATACTTGGTCATCAAATCTGAAGCCCCATAAATCGTAATATGTTTCTTCACGGTCCCGTCACCGGCTGTCACAGGAACCGGATTGCCGGTTATGAGAGTGATGGCAACACCCACGCCGAGAAGGATGAGCCGGGAGAGAGCACCGGCGGCAGCTGGGATTCCATGGTAGCTTTCGACGACAGTTCTTGCGAAGAGCATCCGGTTTTCTCCTCCTACAACTTGCAGTCCATGTTGGGTGATTGGTTCTTCTGGAGAGTATTCAGTCGACAACCGCTTGGGGATCGATTGCCCGAGGCATCCGAACCGTTCACCGAAGCGGGTCCTCGATGGCATTCCGGTAAAATTGCTCATAGGCTGGTGCCAGACGGGTGAAGTCATACTCCTTCGCCAGCTCGAGACAGGCTCTGCTCATGGAGGAGCGCAGGGCTTCAAGCTTCAACAAAGAGGCCGCGGCGTCCGCAAGAGCCTTTGTATCGCCAGCGGGCACAAGCTTCCCGTGGACCCCGTCGACGATGACCTCAGGAATGGCACCGACCGCCATGGCAACCACGGGAAGGCCAAAGGACAGGCTCATGGCAAGGAGGCCGCTTTGGGAAGCTTCGTGATAGGGGAGCAGAAGGAGCGACGCCCGGCGAAAAAAGACGTGCACTTGACTGTCGGGAATGAAGGCGTCGTGAATCTCAAAGACACCCATGCGTTCGAGTTGACTCCGATGTCTGCGCAACTCCGGCCCACGACCGGCAACGATAATCCTGCAGTGGGGCACCATGGTCTTCAGCAGTTCGCCGATGATCATGAGGTTATCCAAGCCGCGGTAATACTCCATTCGCCCGAAAAAGAGGCATGTTGAAGGCTCGGCGGCGATATCCCCAACAGCCCAGTATTGAAACAGGGACAGGGTTCCGTGCGGAATGATGTCAACGTTGCAGGAAAGATGAGAGCGAAATCGAGCCATGCTCCGCTTGAGCCCGTCACTGTGCACGTGAATCCGGTCAGCTCGAGACGCAAGAAAACGGGCGATGAGTCTGCGTCGCAGGTTAGACCTGGAGCTTCCCGGGTGCGGCGTCACATCGTGCACCGTAAGCACTTTCGGCAGGTGCTGGAATCCGAGAAGGATCGGCACAACCTCCAATTCACCATTTTCATGGAAGTGGATAAGCTCCGGCTCAAATCGATGGAGGGCGGCCAGTATGCCACGATAGCACCCCGGCCTTCTGCGCTGGCTTGAGTCATACAAGAAAGCCTTGACATGGGAGTGGAGCAGTGTCCGGAAACTGCCCCCGACAGTTTTTTGGACCAACTCCAAAGGAAGGATCAGGAATACCGGATGCCCCCTCACTGCAAGCGCATTGGCCAGCTGGATCAGGTACTCGCAGAATGAAATGGCAAAGATCGCGATCCGCATCGTTCAATGCCTATGACCTGATTCAAGGAACTGGGGAAAAACCGGCCCGCCGCGAATCGAACACCTCACAATGGCTTGGCCTTGTTGAAGGCCCTTGCGCTTTTCACGACCATTCCGCCTCAAGATGTTGCGCGCGATCACAGCAAATCCAAACGATAAATCAAGGGCACGTATGGCCAGCATCGGCAAGAACCCATAGTGCTTGCGATAGAAGCGATATTGAGAACAGAAGAAGTAGGAGTAGACGGTCTTGTAAAACACCGGCTGGTGGCCCACCGTTTGCGAGCTTTCGCCACCCAAATGGATGATGACCGTAAAAGGCACAAAAACGACTTGGTAACCGAGGTTCCTGGCCCGGTAACAGAAATCCGTCTCCTCAAAATACATGAAATACTGCTCGTCGAGACCACCAAGGAGCTTGAAGAGGTCCGCTCGAATCATTAGCGAGCACCCCATGATCCGATCGACCCGGCGAGTGCTGGCATAATCGAAGTATCTCATTTGACTGCGCGAGCATCGGGGACTGCCCCGGAAGAGCGAATGCAGACCGGCGTAGGAGCAGAAGCTGTTCCAGACGCTCGGAAACTGATCGCAATTCAACTGTAATTGCCCCTCACGACCGACGTTTTTGGGCCCGCAGATACCAACGTCCGGGTGCGCCTCCATGAAAGCAACGAGTCGGTCTATGGCACCGTCGACGATCACGGTATCCGGGTTGAGCATGAAAAAGTATCTTCCTGAAGCCCTGGCAAACCCTTGGTTGTTTGCCTGTGCAAATCCTCGGTTGTTCCCGTTAGCAATGAGGATCACCCAGGGATACTCCTGTCGCAGCATTCGTGCGGTGTCGTCGCTGGAGTCGTTGTCCACCACGATGATTTCATAGGATGACTGGCGGGTTTGCGATCGGATAGAAGTGAGGCAGGCCCCGAGCAGGGACATGCTGTTGAAGCTGACAATCACAATGGATACATCCATTGCTAGCTACTCCTGCCCCTCGCAAAAGGTTTCAGAGAGCGGTTGACTTCATTGGACAATAAGGCGCTGAAAAAAGCAAAGAGTAGCATGGTATCGTTTCGAAGAAAAAAATCAAGCGTCGGCATGGCGATGGTAGCCATTACAAGATAGCCGGAGGCGATGGAGGCAGTCCCATGAAAAATGGAATCTTTCCACATGAGGAGCAGGCCCAGGGCAAACCACAGGAATCCGATGAACCCCGTTTTGACAAAAAAATGCATGACACCGATGTCGCTGAGATGGATTCCCTGTTCTTGAAGCCAGCGCTCCGGGTTGCCAACCCAGTCGAAGTTGAGAGCACCACTTCCGAGCAGCGGGTCCTTCAGTAACCCTTTCCAGTAGCAGGCATAGGTTATGAGTCGGGCCTCGACGCTGCCCGATTTCCGGGTCAGTTCCTCGGTTGTAAGGGCAGCCAGCTCAGAATACCGAATCATTTGCGTGGGAAAAAGGTCCCATGCCAATCCCATCAGAAGCGACACTGAAATCAGTACGCAAACGTGAGACATGGAAAGTCGGCGAGCGCTCACATACAGGAAGAGCATGGTCGCAATCACGGCAATGATCAGCATGCGAACCTGGGTTACGAATGCGATCTCAAAGAAGAGGGCGATTGCTGCGATCAAGGCAAGCCGGGAATGGCGGTTGCGGAGGAAGCATGCAAAGGCTGAAACGCTGGCGACAGCAATCACAAAGCTGCCTATGGCATTCCTGCTCCTGCCAAGCCGCTCGGTGATGAGGGCCTCGCGCATCTCGGTCGATAGCCCCCAGAAGGGATTGAAAGTACCGGCAAAGATGCTGTGGACGACGACCATAGCGGTGATGCCGAAAGCCATGAGGACAAGACCGGCAGTGAATCGCTCCGGGTTAAGGTCCTTTCCAACAAAGAGGAAATAACTCAGAAGGAGCGGAACGAACTTGGTGGCCTTTAACCCGAGCAGAAGACTCTGCCCCGAGCAATGCGCCTTCAGGATGGCCATTATCGTTATTGGAATGATGAGTAGAACCCAGAAGCCATACCTGCCCAAGGCTAAATCGCCTCTCAGCAGGCGCACGAGCAACAGCAACAGCACAAGCATCACGTTCATCAAACGGTAGACTGGAAACTTGCCGAGCATCGGCAGCATGAAAAAGAACTCGAAGTTGACTGCAATGAGCAGGCAGGCGAACAGTTCGATGTTGTGGTAATAGAGCACCCACGCAAGGACGAGGAAAAAGACTGCCCCGAGCAGGAACAGAAAAAGAGTCATACGAGAGTGGCTCTATTCTTCCTGGCATATTGATACAGGATGCTGGAAAAAAGAGCAGCTGTCGCCATGACGGCCATTCCAACAGCGACGAGAGGCGGCATGATGAGATATCGAATGATGGCGAGAAGTGCCAGCAGCAAACAACCGGATGACAGCCAAACGGATCCAGAGTTTCGAATATAGTCAGAAAACTTCAAACCCACGATTCTGAGAGTTTTCCAGATAGCATACCAATTATTGGTCAACATCTGGGTAACCATGCTTGCCATGGCGATACCCAGCAGCCCCAGCCAACACCCACCCACGTAGCTGAGGATCAGGTTCAGCAAGCCAGCAATCACCGATACCTTGCCCCAGCTGGGATCGGTCCTGAAATTCATACCGAAACGGGCAAAGATCACGTGATGGTTTTCCAGGGAAAAAAGAAGGCACAGGGCCCAAATGATCGGCCATCCAACGAAATGGTCTGGACCGATCCAGAACGCAAGCAGATAATCACCGAAAACAGCAATCATGCAAACGCCCGCCAACTGGATCAGCATCCCTACCGTGGTGTTGACCATGAGGAGTTTGTGGACGCTTTCGATTTGTCCGGAAGCACTCAGGCGGGAAATGAAAGGAGTGCAGATGAGGGAAGTGGTGGTGGCAAAGGTGTAAACCACCTGTATCAGCCGGCATGCGGCCGAATAGTCAGGGAGGGCATCCGCGCCGACGAACAACACGATGAAGTACTGATTGGTATTGAGGATCAGAAAGGCCCCGAGCGTGATCAGAAAAAGGTCCAGGGCGGGCTTTACGTGAGGTTTGAGATCCGACCATGAAACCTTGACGGGCTGGCTCACGCCGGGACTGAGCCGCCATGCCACCAGAAGCCGGCATCCAGCTGCAAGCAAGAGGCTGCGCGCCAGGAATACTGACGCCAGTGCCACGATGCCGCCAAGATTCAGGGTCAGGACCGTAAAGTAACCCAACAGGGCCAATACTTGAACAACAACTTGTAGCAGATTCTGCCATCCGACCTCACCATAACCATTCAGGGTCGTCTCGAGGTAGCGGAAGTGGCAGCTGACCGCCTGGGCTAATGCAAACAACGACCACCCGAGCAAGGCAGCCTTCAGAAGGGTATGCGGGAGGTCCATCAGATAGAGGAAGACACCACCAACACCGAGCAGAACAAAAAAAAGAAAGGCCGCAGTGAAACTGGAAACATGGCGTGCCAAACTGAAGAAATGGGTCGCTCCCTCGATGTTCTTGGACATTGTTCGGTCCCCCTTGCCCAATTCAAAGGCCAAGTGGCGGCCCAGGACGGGTGAAAAGCCAAAATCAGCGAGATTGATGAACACGCTGGTACCAAGAAAAAAGAGCCAAACGGCGAGTTCTTCATGGGGCAGATAGCGGAAGAACAAGGGATAGGTGAACAAACCAAGGCATAAGGAAAGCAACTGTGATCCCCAGCCCGAGACAATACCGAAGAGCATTTTCCGGTTCAACTCGGAAAGCATGTTTCTAGTTCGGACTGAAGACCTGCCGCCAGCCACAAGAGTATCGTTTGACGAGTAGGGGAGGCACCCGTGGCTTGATCGTCTCTGGTTCAATGTGGTCCATCGTTACGCTCCAGTGATTTGATCCAGCTCCGCTAACTCGGCTACACCACCTGGATCGATGGATCAGCGGGTTCACGCCGTGTCCAGTTCCCGTGGTCGCAGCCAAAAAGACAAAGGATTCACCCCAAAAAAAATCCTCAGAGCTATACGCCCTAAGGATTGCACCCTCTTTTACTTGGTCCTTTGCCGCAGGGTGAACATCACCGTGTCTCCTGCACCGCGTCAAGGCAGGTCTTCTGGCTTACGGATCATCCTCGTTGCCACACCTTCCCATCACGCTTCAAGCGCAACAGTGGCATGAGTGGCTCGAGTCCCCGTTCACAGCGGCGGGACCGCTCCCGATTCTCACGGGATTCCCTTTTGAGCCTTGCGGCACCTTGTCACGGTAATCATACTACTTTGGCTTTATTGACAAAAACTAGGACGGTGTTGCTCATCTTTAGAACAGAATTGCTTCGTGCACCGAATGTCCCAAGGCTCGTTCCAACATTCGAGAGACACCACAAAACAAGGCTGAATCGGTTGGCGGCAATACCCAGTGCATCGTGCAACCGTCTGGTCCCAATGTTGTTGAATAAGTGTGATCGATGCCATCCCCATTCCCGGTGCTTTCTGGCTGCTGGACATGCGGCCTCCGTCAACAGGCAACTCGCTACGGGTGCATTTCAATCGTTTCAGCATGTCACGATCAGAGAAAAAGGCAATGGTAGGAAAGCAGGAGCGAATTTCAGCCTTACGGGATGGGTGAAGCGGCTATGCTGCCATGCTTAGACCACCCTTCATCCGTATGCGGGTCTGTCGGCCCTGTTCTTCAACAGCAGTTCGAAATCCAGCCAGTCTTGGAACCGCTTTCTCCTGGTCCGTTGGGTATCGAACTCATAGGAGCAGCTCCCGGGACCTTCGATGGCACGCTCCTCCCAACGTTCATGGCCCACGTGAAGCATGCAATCACCGCACTATGGAAGGCACATGCTGACACCGCAACCCCTTCCAGCGTTTTCACGCTGCAGAGCAGGTGCTCATCCCGGTCCAGTTTTTCCTCCGAAAGCACGGCCAGATCGCATCCCAGCTTGGCCAGAGCGACGGCAAGCTCAGGGTGGCGGAATGCCTTCATCGTCACCATGGCAACTCTTGCGGTGCCGTAAGAGACGACGCGAAAAGGCATCGGTCCGTTTGAGCCTTCAGGAGGGCCGGCAACCGACCGTTCCTGGACCTCGGGTGTTGTCAGGGTAAGGGTTTTCTCGCCTCTCGTTCCTCTGAGCGTGGTGCCCAGCGCGACACCATAACGTTCGGCAAGGGTCAGGAGGGTGGTTTGATCAATGATACCAGCGGGCAGCGGCGGCAAGACGCACAGGTTGTACCCGGAGCGTACGTGGTTTGAAATGAGTTCTTCCAAGGCCCTCAGGCAGAGCGGTCTGTCACCGCTGGCAACGCAGTGAACATAAAGGAGCCCTGGCGCCGGGAGTTCATAGTGGGCAGTGAGATCGACCGCTAGGCGCAGATCCTTATAGATCGTGTCCATCCGGAAACCCCGTGTTTTGTATTTGCTGACCTGACGTAAGAGCCAGATTGGGAGCTTCAGAGGTCAGAAAGGCATCCGAGATCCAGTGATTTAAAGGT
>JAPXSS010000002.1:0-24521 GCA_033812955.1 Syntrophobacteraceae bacterium
CCGGCAGGGTGAACTTGATCATGATCGGCGGCCCGCAAATGATGGCATAGGCATTCTCCGCGGAGGGCGCCTTCTGCTTGGTGATCGCCGGTACAAAGCCGATGTTGTATTTCCAGTTGGGATCGGTGGTGCCGTCCACGGTGATATGCATTCTGATGTCATCCCGCTGTTCCCAGGCCGCCAGTTCTTCCTTATAGAGCAGCAGTCCGGGGAATCGCGCACCGTAGACGACGTCGATGTTGCCAAAACGGGGCCGATTGGCCGGGTCGAGTATGTAGACAATGGACGAGCGCAGCGTCGTGAAGGCGAAGCCGCCGCCTACGATCACCAGGTTCTTGCCCTCCAAAAGATCCCAGGGGTACCAGTTGCCCAGCGGCCCCCGCACGCCCATGATCTCGCCGCCCTCCATGTTGTGGATGTAGCTGGAGACCTTCCCCACCTTGTTTACGGTGAATTTGATAAAGCCCTTCTCGGTGGGAGACGAGGCAATCCCGATGGGGATCTCACCCTGGCCAGCTACCGAAAGTTCCGCGAACTGGCCGGGCGTATACTTGAACTTCTGTTCATCGTCAGGGTTCAGGAAAACCAGCTTGATCGTCTTGAGGTTACGATCCTCGGTTTCGGTGATGATAGACTCGACGCGAACCGGATATGGCAGATAAGGGTTATTCACCTTCGTTCCTCCAACTGAAAGCTGATGCCGCTTACGCCGGGCACACACAAGAGGCGGACATGAGCCGCGCCACTTCCCGGATGTCGATGTTGACGGGGCAGGACTTCACACAGCGCCCGCAGCCGACACACGCCACCCCGCCGTGGTACTTGTCCTGATAGTACTTGAGTTTGTGCATGAAGCGCTGGCGGACGCGCTGGAGCTTCGCATTGCGGGGATTGTGCCCTGACCCGTGCAGCGTGAAGAGCGGAAACATACACGAATCCCAGATGCGGAGACGGTCTCCCTGATCGTCGCAGACTTCATCCTGGATATCGAAGCACCAGCAAGTGGGGCACAGAAACGTACAGGTGCCACAGTTGATGCAGGAGAACTGGACCTCGTCCCAAAAGACCGCATTGAACAGCTCGAGCATGTTCTGATCGGCAATGGCCTTGGGGTCGAACTGAATGGTGAGCTGCGCTTCAGCCGCCTGCTTGAGCTGCGCCACCTGCTCCGTCATGGCCGGTGCAACCGCTTCGCTCTCCGCGAGGCCGTCAGCGAGTTCCTTGCCCTTGTCGGTAACCGCCTGCAGGACGTAGCCGGTGTCGACGTCAATCAGCAGGGCGTCGAGCCCGGCAGGATCGAAGGGGCCCGTTCCCACCGAGGTGCAGAAGCAGCTGCGGCATGGAGCGTTGCAGGCGAGGCCCACCAAAGCGGTGCAGGCACGCCGCCTGGTCCACCAGGGGTCCTTGATGGTTTCCGTATCGAAGTTGGCGTCATCGAGCCGAAAGGCCTTGGCGTCGCACGGCCGGATTCCCAGAATGACCCGGGGCGAGTAGTCCTTGGGAGCCTCCTTGACAATCCCCGCTTCCGGATCCACTGTGGCCAGGGAATATTGGAACATCCGCTCGGAGTGAGGGTGAAAGAGCCCTTTGGGCGACAGGCGGGTGTTCTGGTAGCTGAGATCGATCTCATCGCTGGCCTTGAGCTCGGCAAACTCATGGTACTGCCCCTGGAAGACCGGTCCGAAAACGCGCTGCTGGCCTATGAGCTTCTCGACAAAACCGGGGAACTTTTCCTTGGCAATATAGATTTCCATCATCCGTTTAACCCTTGTGCCCACTATTTGATAAACTGTTGCGGATCATCAGGTCGGTAAGTATCCAACGGCGGCCGTTGATCCGGAACCACTCCCGCCTCATACCCATAAAGCTCCTTGATGTCCTTTTCCATTTTCTTGGTGAACTGGCGCATCTTGATGCCAACGGGGCAGGCCCGCTCACAGGAACCGCAGTCGGTGCAGCGCCCGGCCACGTGGTATGCGCGCAGAAAATGAAAGGTCCGGGTATCGGTGGGATCGATGGTTTTTCCCACCCACTGCGGTCGGGATTCGTCGACAAAGCAGGTCGGACAGAAACAGACCGGACAGGCATTCCGGCAGGCATAACAGCGAATGCAGGTCTTGATAAGATTGGTGAAGTACTCCCAGCGCTGCTCGGCCGACATGGCCTCAACCCGCCGCACATCCTCATAGCGGTCGACCTCCGTCTGCTCGGGTACGGGCTCCCCCAGCAGTTCGTCGTAGATGACCGGATTCCGGTGGGTGCAGATGGCGCAGTTCTCCTGAAGATATTCCTGACGGTCGAGCGCCACCTCAAAGCCGGCGCCGCTGACGAGAACCCTGTCGTCCTTCTCGGTAACGCCAACCGGTTCCTTTCCATCCAGGGCACCCAGAATCCGCCGCCGATCAAGCATGCCCTGGCAAGGGATGCCAAGAATGTGGAGCTGCTCGCGCTTGATCTGGTATTCCAGGAGATGGACCACGATGTTTCGCGAGTCGCAGCCCTTGGCCACAATCGCCACCCGGTCCGTTCTCTTGGATAGATAGTTGGCGAGGTTGATCCCGCAGTTGCTGTCCCAGTAAAGTTTTCTCACCTGATCGACGTTCTTCGCCAGGAAGGGCTCATTCATGAACGGCAGCGTCCCCTTGCGAAAGCCGATGACCACATCCACCTGCTTGTCAGCCAGAAGGCGCCTTGCCGCCTCCTGAATCTTCTCAGTATATGCTTGCATCTACAACACCTCAGCGTGCTTCTTGATGAAATGCTGGGAGGGACCTGCCGCCTTCACCGTCTTGATGACCGCTCGCGCCGTTTCGGCGAACTTGGTGGCTTCGGCGGAAGAGATCCAGGAAAAATGCAGCCGTTCCGGTTCGATCCCCGTATGTTCCAGAAGGTTTTTCAATAGAGTAAACTTGCGCCGAGCGTAAAGATTACCTTCCAGGTAATGGCAGTCTCCCGGGTGGCACCCGGAGACCCACACCCCGTCAGCCCCTCGGCGAAAGGCTGCCAGCACGAATTTGGGGTTGACCCGGCCACTGCAGGGCACCCGAATGATCCGCATGTTGGGCGGATACTGCATGCGGCTGACTCCCGCCAGGTCTGCGGCACCGTACGAGCACCAGTTGCACAGCAGGGCCACAATCTTAGGTTCCCAATCAGACATGATTCCTTCTCCTCATCAGTCCTTATATATTGTCAATCATGGCAAAAATCTGAGCGTCGTTGAAACCCCGCAGGTTGATGGCACCGGAGCGGCAGGAAGCGACGCAAAGGCCGCAGCCCTTGCAGAGTGCCGCGTTGACCTCGGCTTTTCCCTTGTCGTTAAAAATAGGGGCCGAAAACGGGCAGATACTGACGCAAGTGCCGCAGCTGCTGCAAATCATCTGGTTGGTGACAGCCACCGTACCGCTGAAGAGGATCGAATCCAGGGCCAGGAAGGTTCCCGCGCGGGAAGCCGCCGCCTGCGCCTGCGCAATGCTTTCGTCGATCGCCTTGGGATAATGGGCCAGACCGCACAGGAAGACGCCGTCCGTGGCGAAATCAACCGGCCTCAGTTTGGCATGGGCCTCGATGAAAAACCCTTCGGCATTGACGGGGACCTTGAAGAATTGTCCCAGTGCCTGCGTTTCATTGGGCAGGATGGCCGTCGCCAGGGTGACGAGGTCCGGCACCAGGGTGATCGGCCGCTGCAGCACCTTATCGAGCACGGTCACGTGGATCTTCCCGTCCACCTTGGTGATCGCCGGTTTGTCTTCCAGGGAATAGCGAATGAAGATCACTCCGGCTTTCCTGGCTTCCTGGTAAAGTGTCTCCCGCTCCCCGTAAGTCCTCATATCGCGGTAGATCACGTAGACATCGCAGTCTGGATTGATCCGTTTGAGTTCCAGGGCGCTCTCCACCGAGTGCGTGCAGCAGACGCGGCTGCAATAAGGGCGATCAGGCTCCCGGGAACCCACGCACTGGACGAACACCGCGGTTTCGACGTTCTTGAGGTCGGGATCCTTTTCCCGGAACCGATGATCCAATTCCTGATGGGTGACGATGCGCGGATCCTGGCCGAAGAGATATTCCGACGGCTGCAATTCCTTGCCGCCGGTGGCGATGATCGCGACCCCGTGCTCGACGGTTTCCGGCTCGGCACCATTTTGAATGGTGGTCTTGAAGTTGCCGACAAAGCCTTCTACATGCGTGATGGCACTGGAGAGGAAGACCCGGATCTGCGGGTGATTCATGACCTCTTGAGCCAGCCCTTGAGCGTAGGCTGCGATAGCTTCCCCGCGCCAGGTCTTGTAGAGATGGAGGGCTTGGCCGCCAAGCTTGTCGGACTGTTCCACCAGATAGACGGGATAGCCCTGATCTCCGAGGGTTTTCGCCGCCACCATGCCGGACACGCCGCCGCCCACCACCAGGGCTTTGCGGGTGACACTCAGCTCGGGTTCCTGCAAGGGTTCCAACAGGACTACTTTGGATACCGCCATTCGTACGAGGTCTTTGGCCTTTTCGGTGGCGCGGACGGGATCGCCGCTGTGCACCCAGGAGTCCTGGTTGCGAATGTTGGCCATCTCGAAGAGATATTTGTTCAACCCCGCGTTGATGAGCGTCTCCTGGAACAGGGGTTCGTGGGTGCGGGGCGTACAGGCCGCGACTACCACCCGGTTGATTCCTTGTTCCTTGATCACCTGGGCCATCTTCACCTGCGTATCCTGCGAGCAGGTGTAGAGATTGTCTTCCACGTAGACGACGTAAGGCAGCGTTCTGGCGTAGTCCCGCACCTCGGGCACCTTCACGATGCCGCCGATGTTAATGCCGCACTGACAGACGAAGACGCCCACCCGCGGGGGCTCGCCCACCACATTGGTTTCGACCGGCTTTTCCTTGATCGTCGCCTGGCTCCAGCGCGAGTCGCTGAGCAGCAAGGCTGAAGCGGATGCCGCCGCCGAGGCTTCCATGACGGACTGGGGAATGTCCTTGGGACCCTGCAGAGCGCCGCACACGTAAACGCCATCGCGGGAGGTTTCCACCGGGGTAAAGCTGGCGGTCTGGGCGAACCGGTTTTCATTAAGTTCGATACCCAAGCGCTGAGCCAACTCCTTCGTCCCCTCACTCACCTGAAAACCGACCGAGAGCACCACCAGATTGAAGACCTCCGACGTGATGTGCCCGTCTTCGGTGGCATAGACGATTTCGACGTCACCGTCCCCGGTCGCATCAAGGGTGTGTACCCGTGATCGGATAAAACGCACGCCGTGATGGTCTTTGGCATTGTTGTAGTACTGCTCGAAGTCCTTGCCGTAGGTCCGCATATCCATGAAAAAGATGGCGGCATCGAGAGGCTCGTGGGCATGCTCCATGGCAATCACGGCTTCCTTGATGGCGTACATGCAGCAGACCCCGGAGCAGTAAGGATTATCGCAGTGGTGCAGATCGCGCGAGCCCACACACTGGAGCCAGGCGATCTTGCGCGGTTGCTCACGGTCATAGGGCCGCATGAGGTGGCCGCGGTAAGGCCCGGAAGCGCTCAGGATGCGCTCGAATTCGAGGCTCGTGATCACGTTGGGAAGGTGTGCATAGCGGTACGTATCGAAGGTGCTGGGATCGAACACCTCGTTACCGGTCGCCAGGATCACGGCTCCCACCTCGAGCTCGGAGCGGCGGGGGGCGTCGTTGTAGCAGACCGCTTCCGCCAGACAGACCTTCTCGCACAAACCGCACCCGAGGCAGGTTTCGCGGTCGATGGAGAAGACCAGTGGCACGGCTTGGGCGTAACGGATGTAAGTGGCGGCGCGGCGGTCGAGCCCGCAGTTGTGTTCACTCACGGCAGTCACCGGGCACACACGGGCACACTGCCCGCAGCCGGTGCAGCGAGCGGGGTCAATGTAGCGAGGATGATTGATGAGTTTGGCTTTAAAATTCCCTGCCTCGCCATCGAGAGACTCCAATTCGGTGTTGGTAATGATGTTGATGTTGTGATGCCGGCCGACCTCGACCAGTTTGGGCGAGATGACTCACATGGCGCAGTCATTGGTCGGAAAGGTCTTGTCCAGCTGGGCCATCAGGCCGCCGATGGTGGGCGACTGATCCACCAGATGCACATAATAGCCGGTGTCGGCCAGATCGAGGGCGGCTTGCATGCCGGCAATGCCGGCGCCCACGATCATCACTCCTCCAATGCGCTTGCTCTTATCCTGCTCTGCCATTCCCATAATTCCCGCTGTTTTTGTTAACCCTTGATTATTCTCATGGCTGTTGGCTTTTGGTCATTCTATGCGTTTAAGGAAGCTCAGAAAGCCCTCCCGATTCACTCCTCACGCTTCACGCCGCCAGCCGCACAAACTTGGGTGTCGTGCCCTCATAGCTGTGCAGGTCGATCTGACCAGCCTTTTCAATCTCGCCCAGGAGGATCGAGATGGTGTAAACTGGCAGGCCGCTCGCGGCAGCGATTTCCCGTACCGATCGGGGTCCCTCACTGAGAATTTCCAGAATGAGGGCCTTCTGGTACTCCTCCTCCACCGCCACCTTCAGCAGCTGTTTGAAGGGTGCCTCGTCGAGCTTCAGGTGGTAGACGTTCTCACGCTCGACGAGCTGACGCTCCATGCCCATGAGCCAGCGAAGCCGGGGTGAATTCAACGCCCCTTCCACCGCTGCCAGAGGAAGTTTGTGCTGTTCTCGATCAAAAGGTCCCATGGCCTGCATGACCCCGCTCAGGTCCGTGATCAGGCTTGCAAACAATTGACCTTCAGCGGCACTCACCCAGCGGAGCTTTACTCGGTCCACACCGATTCCCGAGAGCTCCATGAGCTGCTCCACCACGGCCATCCGTTTTTCAGTGTAAGCATTACCTTCCAGGTAATGGCAGTCACCGATGTGTCACCCAAAGACGAAGACCCCGTCGAAACCGCTCTTCAACCCCTCGATGACATGGAGGGGATCGACTCGCCCGGAGCACATGGTTCGAATGATCCGGATGGTAGGCGGGTACTGAAATCGGGACACCCCGGCCAGATCCGCCCCAGCGTAGGCACACCAGTTGCACAAGAATGCCAGGATTTTGGGCTCGAAGGCACCACTGTCACTCATGTTGTTCTCCTGATCTAGTCTATAGAAAACTAATCGCGCGCTCCGCCGGCGCGAATTGCAGCCACTAGCTGGCGTCCCCGGAAATGCATCATATCGATGGCCTGCTGCGGGCAAGACGCGGCGCACACACCGCAACCCTTGCACGACGCCGTAATGGTCTCAGCCCGAAAACCCTTGCCAACAACTTTTTGCGTTCTAATCGCCCCAAATGGGCATGAGGCTTCGCAAAGAGCGCAGCCGATGCAAAGGTCCTGATCCACCACGGAAACGACCGGGGGCGCTTCCACATAAGGTTTTGCCAGGGCCATGGCGGCTCGGGCCGCGGCTGCTTGAGCCTGGGCGATGGATTCTTCGATGGGCTTGGGATAGTGCGCCAGGCCGCAGACAAAGACGCCGTCCGTGGCAAAATCGACGGGACGCAGCTTCATGTGAGCTTCCACAAAGAAGCCGTCCGCATTCAACGGCACCTTGAAGGCTCGGGCAAGCTCCTCCAGGCCCTTGGGGATGAGGGCTGTCGCCAGGTTGAGGTAATCCACATGAAGCTGGATGGGTCGGTCGAGGATGTGATCCCTGATCGTGATGCGCAATTTTTCTTTGCCGCCCAGAGAGGTTTTTTCGACCACCGGCTTTTCATCTTGAGCAAAGCGGATGAAGAGGACGCCAAGCTCGCGAGCCTTCTTGTACAGCTCCTCGCGCAGGCCGTAAGTGCGCAGATCACGGTACAGGATGTAGACATCGAGGTCGGGATTCCTGGTCTTGTACTCGATGGCCTGCTGCACCGACGCTGTGCAGCAGATTTTGGAGCAGTAAGGACGTTCTGGTTCCCGCGAGCCAACACACTGGATGAAGGCGATAGCCTCCGCCTGCTGCAGGCGCCTGGGTTCCTTTTCAAAAAGGTCCTCAAGTTCGTGCCAGCGGGTGACCCGTTCGTCCTGACCGTACAGATACAAATCGGGCGTTAGGGAATGGGCACCTGTTGCCAGGATGGCCACGCCGTGCTGCAGATCGCGATCCACACCGTTGCTTTCTACCGTCGTCGTGAACTGTCCCACAAAGCCTTGCACCTGCTTGATCTTGGTTCCCGTCAGGACCTCAATCTGCGGATGCCCGGTGACCTGATCGCGCAGCTTCTCGATGTAGGGTTTGACTTCATCACCGCTCCAGGTGCGTTTGACTTTCAGGCCGTGGCCTCCCAGTTCGGCTTTCTCCTCGATCACATAGGTTTGGAATCCCTGATCCGCCAGGCTCAGAGCAGTATTCAGGCCGGCAATGCCGCCTCCCACCACCAATGCCGCCTGGGTCATTGGCAGCCGAACTTCCTGGATCGGTTCGAGGAGGGTGACCTTGGCAACCGCCATGCGCACCAAATCCTTGGCCTTATCCGTGGCTTTTTCGGGTTCGGCCTGATGCACCCAGGAATCCTGATCGCGGATGTTTGCGAGCTCGAAGAGATAACGGTTGAGCCCCGCTTCGCGAATGGTTTCCTGGAAGAGGGGTTCATGGGTTCGCGGCGTGCATGCGGCCACCACCACCCGGTTGAGCCGGTGTTCAGCAATGGCTTCGCGAATCAGTTTCTGTGTGTCCTGACTGCAGGTGAAAAGATTATCGGCGACGTATACCACATGAGGCAGGGTTTTCGCGTAATCGCGCACCCCCGGCACGTTGACCACACTCCCGATGTTGATCCCACAGTTGCACACGAAAACGCCCACACGGGGTTCGGCATCTCCAAGCTCTTCCTCGGGCGGGTAAGTCTTTTCGTGGGTCAGGGTGTTGCGCGAGTCGGAAAGCAGGGCCGCCGAAGCCGCTGAAGCCGCCGAAGCTTCCATGACCGAGTATGGAATGTCCTTCGGACCGGGGAAGGCGCCACAAACAAAGACGCCGGCGCGCGACGTGGCTACCGGCGCAAAAGCGCTCGTTTCCGCGAAACCGCTTTCCCCCACCTCGATTTGGAGTTTTCCAGCCAAATCGTTGAGGTCGCTCGAAATCTCCAGCCCCACGGAGAGGACGACCATGTCGAAAACTTCGCTTTGGATCTGCCCGTTCTCATCTGCATAGGTCAGGACCAAATCGGTGGAGCCATGGGGAGCCGGTTCCACGCTGTGAATGCGCGAACGAACAAAGCGCACCCCGATTTCGTCCCGGGCGCGATCGTAGTACCGCTCGAAGTCCTTGCCGTAAGTGCGCATGTCCATGAAGAAAATTGCGGTATCCAGCGGTTCTTTGGCATGTTCCTTGGCAATGACCGCTTCCTTGATGGCGTACATGCAGCACACGCCGGAACAGTATCCATGAGCGCCCTTCTGGATGTCGCGGGAGCCGACACACTGGAGCCATGCAATCTTCTTGGGTTCGGTCTTATCGGAAGGCCGCACCAGGTGTCCCTCGAAGGGACCGGAGGCACTCAAAATGCGCTCGAATTCCATACTGGTGATAACGTTGGGGTACCGGCCATAGCCGTAGGTGTCGTAAACGTGGGGGTCAAACGCTTTAAAACCAGGCGCCAGAATGACCGAACCCACGTCGAGAACCCGCTCCACCGGCTGCTGTTTGTGCGCCACGGCCTTGGCCGGACAGGCCGCCACACACATGTAGCACTCGGAACAAACCCCGCAGGCGACACAGCGCGCCGCTTCAGTCAATACCTGTTCCTCGGTGAAGCCCAACTGCACTTCGCTGAAGTCCTTGAGGCGTTCGTGAGGTTCGAGCCGCGGCATGTGCTCACGCGGAATCCGATCATAGCCCTCGGTGGGCACGTCCTGTACCGCCAGCCATTCCTTCTCGCGCCCTTCCTTGAGGTCCTCGCCCTGGATGAACCGGCCGATCGAAATCGCCGCCTGTTTTCCAGCCGCGATAGCTTCGATGACCGTCCTGGGGCCGGTGACCGCATCGCCGCCGGCGAAAATATCCGCATCGTCGGTCTGCAGCGTCAGGGGATCAACCCGCACCGTCCCCCAGTCGCTCAACGTGCAGGCGCATTCGGGAGTGAGGCAGGTCCAGTCGGACCCCTGACCGATGGCAGGGATGACGGCATCCACCTCCATGGTGAATTCGGACCCCTGAATGGGTACGGGACGTCGCCGCCCGCTGGGGTCGGGTTCGCCGAGCTCCATCTTGATGCATTCGATGGCCTTGACGCGCCCGTTCTCCCCAATGATGCGCGTGGGGAGCGTGAGAGTCAGGATCTCGATGCCTTCCTCATTGCATTCTTCGATCTCTTCCTCGTTCGCCGGCATTTCCTGGTAGCTTCGGCGATAGACGATGAAGGGCTTGGCTGAGCCCAGGCGTTTTGCACTGCGCACGGCGTCCATGGCCACGTTGCCGCCGCCCACGACCGCCACCCGGTCGCCCAGGCTGAGCTTTTCACCCAGGTTGAGACGACGCAGAAAGTCGGTACCCGGATAGACCCCTTCGAGGTTCTCCCCCTCAATGCCCAGTACCTTGCATTCATGTGCTCCGATGCTCAGGAAGAAGGCCTTGAAACCCTGCCCGCGGAGCTGGGCGATGGTCACGTCGCGGCCAATTTCGACGCCGGTCTTGAACTCCACGCCCATGTCGCGGATCACCTGAATTTCGGCTTCGATGATGTCCCGCGGCAGACGGTAGGAGGGAATGCCAACGGAGAGCATGCCGCCCAGCACCGGCAGTTTTTCGAAGACCGTCACCTGATAGCCTCCGAGAGCCAAATAGTAGGCACAGGTCAGACCTCCTGGTCCCGAGCCGATGACTGCCACCTTTTCGTCACGCCTGACTTTGATTTCGGGCACATAGCGGGTTTCCGAGCGCAGATCGAGGTCGGCTACAAAGCGTTTGATAAAGTCAATGGCCACCGGTTCGTCTAGCTGCCCTCGCGTACAGGCCGTCTCACAAGGATGATGGCAGACCCGTCCGCAGATTGCCGGCAGCGGATTCTCTTCCTTAATGAGCTTCAAGGCTTCCAGGTACTTGCCCTGCGCCACCAGCGCCACGTAGCCCTGAACACTGATGTGGGCCGGGCAGATGGCCTTGCACGGGCTGGTCCCCTTCTTGTCGATGGCAAACGTGCCGGGAACCGCCTGGGGATAGCGCTTATAAGCCGCTTTACGGGAGGAGAGGCCCTCGTCGTATTCGTTCTTGAGCTGGATCGGGCAGACGGCGGCACATTCACCGCACCCCGTGCACTTATCCCGATCGATGAAGCGGGGCTGCTGCAGCACCGTTGCCTTGAAGCGGCCCGCCTCCCCTTGCAGGGACGAGAGCTCACTGAGAGTGAGCAGTTCGATATTGGGGTGGCTGGCACATTCGACCAGTTTGGGTGAGAGAATACACATGGAGCAGTCATTGGTGGGGAAGGTTTTGTCAAGCTGCGACATCACTCCACCGATGGCTGACGAGCGCTCCACAAGATGGACATAGTAGCCGGAATTGGCCAGGTCGAGGGCCGCCTGGACACCGGCAATGCCACCCCCAACCACCATTACCGCACCGGTTGATCGATCTAACGCGTTTCCTTCGTTCATGAACCTTCACTCCATCAACAAGCTACAAAGGTCACCCGGTAAAACCAGCAGGGTTGGCAGCGTCAACGCCTGAACGCCAAAGACTCCGCAAAACAAATCACCATCCCTCTTGCCGCCCGCATGCCAAACGTCCACTTGGAGGTGCAACCTCCCCTCCTAGTCAGCAATGTTCCGCGGAAAGCTGCCGGGGGGATGTTCTCGAAAGTCAATAAGAAGCACTTAAACATAACAGGGGATCGAATGGCTGTAACCGAAAGCACTCAGAGCGCAGGCAGGGGAAGAAACAAACTCAAGACATACCCAAGTTCAACTTCTACGTGGACATACAAGAAGCTATCATCAGACCGCTGAATCGCAAGGAAGTAACCCTTCAGCGGCTTGAAGACTGGTCCCCTTTGAAACCGTCCCACTCTAAACCCAATGACATTGCCACGTCAAGACTATTTTTGATAATTCTTTTCAGAGAGAATTTGAGCCTTGACACCCACTCTTCATCCTCGTAGCCTGCCTTGCCCTGAAGCCTTTTCCGTCGGCCAGTCATGTTCATTGCCATTGGATTCCAGCGGGTGCCCTGCGGGTTAGAACAATCGCTGTGGTCCTTGATGCCGATGCCATCCCGATAGGTTATGGTTCCCCCCTGAAGAAGTCATGTGGCCGCACCAGGGATAAAACGGTGGCAGGACTTGCCTGGCTTGAGAGACCGCCGGTCCGCTCGATTGCTGGAGACCACCCGGTGGAAAGAGGGTTTATGCGATGAGTTCTGGAACGCATTCAGATAAATGCCTGGTGTTGAACGCGGGGGTAGTGGCCTTGGGCTCCCGTTGTCTGTCCGTCATGAAAAACTTCCAGACCATGGATCCCTCGCGGCTGCGCCTCCGGCTGGTAGCGCTGGCGACCATTCAGAGATCGGTTTCGTGTGAGCAGTACGCCCGGGAGCTCGGCATAGTAGTATATGAGGACTACCGGGATTTACTCTCGATTGAGTACCTGGATCTGGTCCTGGAACTGACCGGCGATGATGAGATCCTATGCGATATTGTCAGCCGGAAACGGCCTACCGTTGGGATTCTGGATCGCCAGGCTTCCATGCTGTTGCTTGACCTGGCTTTCTTCTACTCACAAGTGGACCGGCGTGAGGCCGAGCTCACCCTGGCGACCTCGTTTGCTTCCAGCTTCCTTGAAGGCTCCCCTGATGGCGTGCTCGTCATCGACCGAGACTACCGCATCATCAACTACAATAATTCACCTCTGATCCCGGGAAGTGAAGACAGCGAAGGGATCCTCGGCAGATATTGTTTCGAAGTGATGGACATGAACATCAGTCCCTGCGCCGGACTCGAAACCGGCTGTCCCGCCATCGAGACAAAGAGAGCCAGGAAGCAGACCCGCACCCTGCGCGAGGTCAAAGGTCCGAACGATACCACCCAACTTCGCCAGGTTACCTGCTATCCCGTGGCCAACCAGTATGGCGAGGTCACTCAGTTTGTCGTGGCGATCCGGGACATGACCAAGGATCTCGGCGAAAGAATCGAACAGCGTACCGAGGCTATCAAGAAGGATCTGGCCCGGGTGGTGCAGGAGGATCGCCTGACGTCCCTGGGACGCCTTGTGGCTTCGGTCTGCCACGAAATCAACAACCCCATCACGAGTATCGTAACCTTCACCAAACTGGTCCTGACCATGCTGCGGCGGGGTCCATTGGATGGTGAGGCGCTTGCCAATGCCGAGCGTTACCTGGACTTGTCTTTTCACGAAGCCATGCGTTGCGGCGGCATTGTCAAGAATCTGCTGACCTTCGCCCGGCCAAAGAGTGTGGAAGCCCAAAAGATCGACCTCCCGGAGATGGTCGGCACTATTCTGCTGCTTACGGGACATCAGCTCGAACTGGCCAATGTCCGTTGCGAGGTGCAGCTCCCTCCTCCACCTTTTACTGCCTGGGGAGATTGTACCCAGATTCAACAATGCCTGCTGAACCTGATCTTCAATGCCATCGATGCTATGCCCCACGGCGGCACCATAACCATTTCCGGTACGGTTGACGAAGATGCCGATGCGGTCTGGCTGGCCGTTGCGGACACCGGGCAAGGCATCGAGCCCAAACACTTGCAGCGGATCTTCGAACCGTTCTTTTCAACCAAAACCGACGGTAAAGGTGTTGGCCTTGGGCTGTCGATGGTCTACGGCATCATTCATGAACATCACGGTGAGGTTGAAGTCGACAATGAGCCCGGCAAAGGTACGACCTTCAGGCTCAAACTGCCCAGAAACCCGATAGAGGGTCGGGAAGCCGTGCATGTCTCTGAAGATGCCTTTCCGGCATCATGGGCAGAGCGGTTATAGGTAAGGGTATCAAACCCCTCGGTCCCCCCGGTTGGGGAAGAAGGAGCCTCGCTATGGCACTGGCAGTCAGGATTATGGTGGTTGACGACGAGGAAACGATCTGTGAAGCGCTGAAAGCATGGTTCCTCAAGGATGGTCACCAGGTGGCAACCGCCCTTTCGGGGTCCGAGGCGCTTGGGTTGGTGCAGGACAGCCCCTGCGACATCTATATTATCGATGTAAAAATGCCTGGCATGGACGGCATTGAGCTCCTTTCGCGATTGAAGGAGCTTCATCCGGAGGCCCTGGTGATAATGATGACGGCCCACGGTACCATCGAGACGGCGGTGGAGGCGATGAAGCGTGGGGCTATGGACTACCTCTGCAAACCCTTTGACCCTGATGCCCTCTCACTGCTCATGGAGCGCATCCTGGCTCACAAGGCCCTGCGGGATGAGAACTTTGCCCTCAAGGAACAATTGAGCGAGCATCAGGAGGGATTCTTCGATGTCTTCATCATCCACTCCGAACCCATGCGCCAGATTTTCACTACCATTGGGGAAGTGGCCCGTTCATCCGCCCCCATTTTCATCACCGGGGAAACCGGGGTTGGCAAGGAGATGGTGGCCAGGTCCATCCACCTGCAGAGTGAGCGGGCCAACGGCCCATTCCTGGCGGTCAATTGCGGTTCCTTGTCCGAATCCCTCCTCGAAAGTGAACTGTTCGGCCACGAAAAAGGAGCCTTCACGGGGGCGGTCAAGGCTCGGCGTGGGCGTCTGGAGATGGCCAATAACGGTACCCTGTTTCTTGATGAAGTGGGGGAAATTTCACTGAAAATGCAAGTCACCCTGCTGCGGGTTCTGGAAGAGAAGAGTTTTGTCAGGGTGGGGGGGAGCCAGCCTATTGGCACGGATTTTCGCCTCATCAGCGCCACCCACCGGGATCTGCCTCCTTTGATCAGGGAAGGGCAGTTTCGCGAAGACTTTTTCTATCGCATCAATGTGATCACCATCCATATTCCACCCCTGCGCGAACGGTTGGAAGACATCCCGGTACTGGCCGATCATTTTCTCAAACGCTACGTCGAAGAAACCGGCAAACACCTGGAGGGCTTTACCCAAAAGGCTCTGGGCCTCCTGTCCTCCTATCACTGGCCGGGTAACATCCGTGAGCTCAGAAATGTCATCGAGCGCGCGGTGGTCATCGCCAGGGGCCGGATGATCGGCGCGGAAGAGCTGACCTTTCTGAGTCCTACTGCCACGGTGTGCTCATTGGGCCCCATGACGCTGGAGGAGCTGGAAATCACCCATATCAAGGCGACGCTCGACGCCTGCCGCGGAAACATCAGTCGGACCGCCAAACAGCTGGGGGTCGACCGGAGCACGTTGATGCGGAAAATGAAGCGCTATCAATTGGCCCGCTCTTGAACGCGGGGTGACCACACGTGCCGCGGAAACGAGTTCAGCCGTCAAACGAACGCCAGGTGGAAGTCATCCCGGTGGGGTCGGTGGATGCCCTGGCCGTTTCCATTGTGGCAGCGAACTTGCAAACCGTAATCGGGGTCAATGCCGATGCCCGGGCACCGCTCCCGGAGCCTGACCATGCGTTTCTTCCCGGCCGCAGGCAGTACACGGCCGGGAAAATTCTCACTAACCTGGAATCACTGACCGACAGCGCAAGGTTCAGACTGGGGGTTACGCAGGTCGACCTTTGCACCCCGATTCTCGGGTTCGTCTACGGGGAATCTCAGCTTGGCGGCAAGGCCGCCGTGATCTCACTGTATCGCCTTGCCGATCAAAATCTCGAGCGGATGTATCTTCGAGCTGCCAAGATCGGCCTGCACGAAACCGGTCATCTCCTCGGGATCGGGCATTGTCGCACCCCGGATTGCCTGATGAATTTTGCCAGCAACCTCGCAAAGCTGGACATCATTCCTCTTAGGTTCTGCAGTGCGTGCGAATATGAAGTGGCCCGCAGCCTAAAGCACTGCTTCGGGTCCGGCTGACCGGTGCTCCGCCTGCGCAGCTTGTGCGTAGGCTGGTGATGTTTGATCTTCCTGCTACCACCCCGAACACGAAAAGCACGAAGAAGTGCCGTCGCTTCTTCGTGCTTCTTCTGGTGAAAGAGGCAGTTTGATTCCGGGCAGCCTGCGGATACTGTCCCCATCAGGGGACGTGGTTAGCGCAGAAATTCCTGAACCAACCGATCCCATCCGATTTCCGGAACTGTGCCGTAGATATCTCGGAGTGCCTCACCACCTGAAGGAACCAGTGGATAGCGGGGATCTCCTCCCAAGACGGTATCCAGACGTGCCGCCTCATCGTCGATCCAGGCAAGGCCCTCGGTATCGAAAAAGAGGTTCTTGAGGTTGGTGCGAAGATTTGTGGGCTGGATCACCATCAACCACCCGTCCCCGTAAGGGGCATTGTTCGCCTCGGTGGCGGTTCTCTTCACCTTTTGATTGATGGCTACCACTTTCCCGTCAATGGGGCTCAGCGTCGCCGCTTCTTTGCCCGACCGCTTGAGAACTGCAGAAGGGCGGTTCTGACCGACGGTCGCTCCGAGCCCTGGGACTTCGATCTCGTCCTGAGGTCCCAAAAGTCGCAGCGCGAAATCGTCGATCCCCACCCGCACCCGGCCGCCGTACTCCACGCGCGCCCAGGCATGTCCATGGTGGTAATAGTGATCTCTGGCAACGTCAAAACCGGAGGTTCGGTCAACTCTGGGGGGTCTCAGCGTAGGCGTGAAGCTGGTGTCTTCGAGCATCTGATCAAAGGGACACTTGGCACAGTTGTAAGCGTATGAGCACAAGCCGTAGGCAATGCGTCCGCTGAGCATGTGGCGACACTTGCCCTTATGCATCATCATCATCATTCTTGGGGAACGCTCGTCCGCCTGCCCCATAGTCTTGCGCTGATCTTCAAACTTGGCCAGGATCCGCTGGTCCATGGTACAGCCCAGGCAGTCGAAGGCATTGATGCATTTGGTGGGTTTGATCACGCCAGCCTGACCCCACACGCACTGGTCATTGGCCATCGCAAAAACTACCGGTTGCCGCGTTTGCTTTCGATCTTTTTCTACCATGACATTCCTCCCGCTGTTATGAGTATCCACGAAATGGATCTGAATCCCCCCTTCAACCGCTTCTAGCATTGCTGTTGCGGGAAGATAGAGCAGGATTCAGACCAACGAGCACAAGAAAGCAAAATATTATTCTAACCGATTGGAATTGTATGATATTATATCCATGGATACCCGGCCGGCCGGGCCTGGGTTCGGGTGTGTAAAAAACAGAAGAATGGTGTAAAATGCATCAGCGGTTTGATGGCCCAATAAATAGCCAATATTAACAAACTATTATGAGTGTGTGGCGTTCGGCCTCATGATGGTGTGTTTTGCAGCACATTAATATCGGCTCCAACAAGGTTATGAATCAAAAGGAGTATCGGATGTTCTCCCATGCCATTGGTGTATCCAGGAAAGTATCCGCAAGGGAGAGGAGGGAGTGAGCCATCTGTGCCGGATCAATCTTCTCCGGTGCTTATGAGCTTGTTGTGCGATATAAGAGGAATCTAACGGGTGCTCAGCGCATTATTGGATGCACTGAGCAAATGGTGAATTCAAGGAACGGAGGCTGGACAACCGATGGAACAAAAAACCAAATTTTCGATCTGGTATGTTGCCTTTGCCATGTGGGGCGTACTGATCGTTCATAACTACCTCTCCACCCAGTTTGCCCCACAGATCGTTCCCTACAGTGAATTCCTTCAAGCCATGCGGGATGGCCGAATCCCCGAAGCCGTGGTTTCCGAAGGGCGTATTACGGGCAGGATGCAGGTGAGGGAAGAAGGGCAGGTCAGTGAAATCAACTTCACTACCAATCGGGTCGATGCGGACATTTCGGACGAACTCTCCAAGCACAACGTCAAGTTCCGTGGCCAGCCCGAAAGCACCCTCTTGCGGGATATTCTCTCGTGGATCCTGCCGATCTTCATTTTCTTCGGCATTTGGTTCCTATTGATGAAGCGCTTCAGCCCGGGCGCCGGGATGATGTCGTTTGGCAGCAACAAGGCCAAGGTGTATGCGGAAAAGGAAATCCCGACCCGCTTCAGCGATATGGCGGGAGCGGACGAAGCCAAGGCCGAGCTGGTGGAGATCGTGGACTATCTGAAGGAGCCGGAGCGGTTCCAGCAGCTTGGGGGCAGAATGCCCAAGGGGGTGCTGCTGGTGGGACCTCCGGGTACCGGCAAAACGCTCCTGGCGCGAGCGGTGGCGGGCGAGGCGGGAGTCCCGTTCTTTACCATCAGCGGTTCCGAGTTTGTGGAGATGTTCGTAGGGGTAGGGGCCGCGAGGGTTCGTGAGCTCTTTCAACAGGCTCGGGAAAAGGCCCCGTGCATTATTTTTATCGATGAACTGGACGCGATCGGGAAGGCTCGAGGCGCCATGACTATCGGTGGCCATGACGAGCGCGAACAGACCTTGAACCAGCTGCTGGTGGAAATGGACGGTTTTGACCCGCGGGTGGGCGTCATCATTCTGGCTGCCACCAACCGCCCGGAAACGCTCGACCCCGCCTTGCTGAGGGCGGGGCGCTTTGACCGGCAGGTGCTGGTAGACCGTCCCGACGTGAACGGCCGTGAGGCCATCCTCAAGATTCATGTGAAAAAGGTCAAGCTGGCGGACAGTGTCGACCTGAAAGTCATTGCCCAGAAAACCCCGGGCTTTTCCGGGGCGGATCTTGCCAACATTGTCAACGAAGCGGCGCTGCTGGCGGCACGCAAAAATAAAACGGCGATCGAAATGGAGGACCTGGATGAAGCAGTGGATCGGATCATCGGCGGGCTCGAGAAGAAAAACCGGGTGATCAACCCTAAGGAAAAAGAAATCGTGGCCTATCATGAGACGGGGCATGCGCTGATCGCCGCGTTTACGCCGGGAGCGGACAAGGTCCACAAAATCTCGATTATCCCACGAGGCATTGCGGCCCTCGGCTATACCCAGCAACTGCCGACCGAGGATCGCTACCTCATGACCCGCCAGGAGCTGTTGGGAAAGATCGACATTCTGCTTGGTGGGCGGTTGGCAGAGGAACTGGTTTTTGGCGATGTTTCCACCGGGGCTCACAACGATCTCCAGCGAGCCACCGATATTGCCCGGGCTATGGTTTCCGAGTATGGAATGGGCCAGACGCTGGGGCTTTCGACCTATCCGCGCCAGAATCGCCCCATGTTTCTGAGCCCCCAGCAGATGCCGATGGCCGGCAAAGAGTACAGTGAAGCTACGGCCGCCCGGCTCGACGAGGAGGTCAAGGAACTTATCACCGAACGGGCCGCAGCGGTGAAGCAGTTGCTCTCAGACAATCAGCAACTGCTCGAAGCCATTGCTCAGGAATTACTGCGAAGCGAAGTCGTGGAAGGCGAGGCCTTCTATCAGATGGTGGAGGGGCATAAGACTTCTCAAAACAGCAGCCCGGCATGAGCCGGGTTGTGGTTGTTGGGGGCACTCTTTTTCAGGTGTTCAGGCAATGAGTCCTTTTACCCACGTGACCAAGGCTTCCTTGGTGCCGGGATTGACAATGCTGTCAACGACCTTTCCCTGTTTTGCCAGGAACAGGGTCGGGATGCCTTTGACTTCGAAGCGACGGCACAAATCCCGATTCATGTCGGCGTTGATCTGCCCAACGATGATCTGGCCCGCCATCTCCGAGGCTACCTGGTCAATCACCGGGGCCAGCGCCGAACAGTGATGGCACCACGCTGCCCAGAATTCAAAGACGAGCGGGAGCTCTGCTTCCGCGAGGATCCGGTCAAAGTTGGTCTCATGCAGCACAATGGGTTGGGTTGGGACATCATTTTTGGTCATCTGACAATCCTTATCCACTGCCATAACCATAACCGGCGGCATGACCAGCGTGCTTCTTCGCCAGGCGGGAGATGCCTGGCCCGGCGCCAGGGAAGGGGCACCCCTGCCGGCCTCATTCCGGGTCAGGGATGATGTTGATTTCCTTCGCGTGCTGGGTGAGGTCAAACGTCCACCAGTAGGTCCCATCGAGTTTGGTCACGTCAACCGTGCCGGCCGCCAAGTGTTCGGCAAGCGTGATCTGAAGTTCATCGTAGAGGTCACGCGGATCCATTTCAATCCAATAGCCCGGGCAGATTTCAACTTCGATTCTCATGGCTGCTTCACTTTCTGAGACTGGAAACTGGAAACCAGCTACTGCAATCCAACTGGGGGCAGGGCAGTTGCGACGAGCTAACGTCCAATGCTATTCTAGCAGGTGCGGGAGTAGATGGGAATTGATAATGGTGGAGTGAATCATTTCCGAATTGCCCTCCCATAGAGCCGGGAGAATGGCAGTCAGACGAAAGGAGAGGGATCTTGAGAGCGGTCCTGGTTCTTCTGTTGATGGGGATGTTCCTGGTTCCAGCCGCAGGTTATGCAGGCTCGGTCTACAGCAGCGGCGAGATTGACGATGAGCTGAGGTTTGAAGACTTCAAAATCGGTGACGGCTATCTGACGGGTTCCATTATCAACGCCTCCAGGCGTACCAGGACGGCAGTTAAGCTCGATGTATGGACGGCGAATACCCAGGAGACCAGGATCTATTGGCGGAAGACTTTGAGTCTGGGCGATCTGGCCCCCGGTGCCAGGGCTGCCGTGAAAGAGCCCTACGTGGTTGATTTGGAAGATCCGGTGCGCACCAAGTTCATGTTTCGGGTTCCTACCGCTGCCAATTTTCGAAACCCTGCTGCCCAAACCTCTCAGCCCAGCCAACCAAAGGTAGGAACACAACAAAAACAGGTGACTCAGCCAACCCGGGGTGCCCCGCACAAGCAGGCGACTCCCCCCAAACAGGGTGCTCAGCAGAAGCAGGGGAGTCAGCCAAAGCTGCAAAAGCCTTAGGCCGGCAGGAGGTTGATGAAATTGCGGATGGTTGGCAGGTTGCGGAGGAAGCGATGGGCAGCGAGAGCGGCGCGGAGCTGGCCGGTGGGGTAGGGAATGCGATAGAGTGTCAGGGTACTGCGCTCACTATCGTAGAGGGCGGAATTAGCCGCAGGAACACCGTCACGGTAAGGACCGCCGACGCTTCCAACCTTGACCCAGTAGTGGGCGGCAGGGGCGAGCGGGATGGTCAGGGGCTGATCGCCAGACGGTCGGTAGACGCGCAGGTCTGAGAGGTGAGATGAGACGATACCGCCCGGTAGTTCGTAAACGCCGGGAATATGATCGTGGCCGCTGATGATCAGGTGTTTGGAATACGTTGCCCAAGCCTTCAAACAGCCAACCAGTGAGGTCTCATCCAGGTAGGCAAAGCAGGCGATAGTGGGTGGTGCTCCAGGTGCGGGTAGATGGAAAGGACTGTGGTGCACCACGACGAAGTCGTCGTGTTCCAGCATCAGGGGCAGATTGAGCAGGTATTCCAGAGCTCCCGGCAGGGTGCTGAGCCGTCCCGCATTATAAGCGGTGGCCTGCATCCGATCGAGTTGTTCGGGATGGTCCGGGAAGAGTCCGCAGACCAGCAGGTCATGATTGCCGGCAACGGTCGGCAACCCCAGTGCGCGCATCCGTTCGAGGGTGCGGTCGCCCGTGGGAAGCCAGCCGACCAGATCCCCCAGGCAGTAGACGGCATCGGGTTGCAGTTGCCGTAGATGAGCGAGGCACGCTTCCAGAGCAGCCTCGTTGCCGTGGATATCGCCAAAGAAGGAAATGCGCACGCGAGCCTCCAATGCAATTGGAGCCGGACCGGAATCAGGAGTGCGATTACTCTTCTACTGTCTCGAACGAGCCGTCATCTTTCCGGATGATCTTCATGCTTCGTCCGCTGGGATCGGTAAACCGGATGGGCCCGCTGTAGGTTGCCGGCGTACTCGGGTTAGGGGTCTTGCGGCGCCTCACCAGCGAGCACACCAGGGCCGCCAGCAGTACCCCCAGAATCGCTATCAGCCAGTAGTACACCAGGTCGTTCCTCCCTCATCGCCGCTGAGCCCGGTTCGGGGTGCGCCTTGCGAAGCACCGGCCTTCCGCATTGAGTTGCGAGTTTCAGGTTTCATGTTTTTCTGCCGGTCTGCCGGAGAAGAATAACTCGCGTCCCTTGAGGGACGCCAGGAGCGCCTCGAGCGAAGGCTGGCTGCCGGCATCATACCAGTCCTGGATGAGGCGAAAGGCAATGGAGAAGCTGGAAGGAAGGCGGATCAGGCCTGCTTCCAGTTGTAGCTGATAGTCCTGTCGTGAGTACCAGCGGGCTTCTTCGAGTTCATGGTCGACGAGCCGAATGGTTTCGTCCCGGGCCAAGGCGGTGAAGCCGAGCATGATGGAGCAGGGAAACGGCCATGGCTGTGACGAATGATACCGGATGCCGGTTACCCTGACCCCCGTTTCTTCATGGATCTCCCGGACGACGGCGTCTTCGAGGCTTTCCCCCGGTTCCACGAATCCCGCGATGGCTGAAAAAAACCCCTGTGGCCAAATAGCCTGCCGCCCAAGCAGGCAGCGATCCTTGGCGTGAACCAGGGTGATAACGGCCGGATCGGTGCGGGGAAAGTGCTCAGCACCACATTCGAGGCGGCTGCAAACCCTGCGATGACCGCCGTCAACGCTTGCCGTCGGGTTGCCGCAGTCGCCACAGAAGCGATGACGCTGATGCCAGTGGGTGAGGGCACGGGCGTAGGCGAGGAGAGCGGCCTGGCTGGGTTCGATTAATGCTCCAAAACGTTTTAGGTCGTGGAACTGGCCGTGTCGTGCCAGGCGCTCGACGAGGGGCGAACCGGACGGGGGCAAGTCCAGTGCAAAAAAGGTTGAAGGCCCGTCTCTGCCGAGAAACATAACCGTTTCCGCCCCTTCAATGAATTCCGCAGCTTCGGGATGAGAGAGCACAACCGGTTGGGGTGTGGCCTTGTGGGTGAAAAGCTGTTTTGAATCCCATACCGGCAGGAAACGGGCAGCGGGGCTTGCCAGCTCTTTGGCGAGCCAGGCTTCGTCCCGGCGTCGGCCTGAGAGGCGATCCACCGGATTGGCGGCAAAGCAATTGCGTGCAGAGCGCTGATAATGATCAATGGCCGGCAGCACGTGTGAGTCTCAAGGCCCCCTGTATTTTTGTGCATCCTTCGGCACCCACCACTGGCGTGGGGTCAGACCCATGGGATGCACGGTAACGTTGTGAAAGCGTCGCGCTACTGCTACCAAGGCATCGGTAGTAAAAAGAAATGTATAGGGCTGTTCTTCGTGGAGGATCTCACTGAAGCGCTTGAAAAGCAATCGCCGCTTCTGGGGATCGAATTCCTTGCGGGCGGTTTCAATGAGCCCGTCGGCCTCTTCGTTGCGGAACCCGACGAAGTTCGAACCCTTATCCGCTTGGGAGGAATGCCAGAGCTGATAAGGGTCGGTATCCCAACCGTGGCTCCACCCCATGGTACAGGCGTCATAGTTGTGCTCATCCACCCGCTGGACGAAAACCGCCCATTCGAGTTTGCGAATTTCCATCTTGATGCCCACCCCTTTCAAGTTCTCCTGGAGGATGGTCGCAATCTGCTCGCCGAACTTCGACCCGGCGGAAATCAAGAATTCGAAAGCGAAAGTAACTCCATCCCGATCGAGGATGCCATCACCGTTGCCATCTGTCCAGCCGGCATCCCTGAGCAGGGCTACCGCCGCCTTCGGGTCGAAGGGATAAGGCTTGAGCTGGTGGTTGTACTCGGGGCTGTTGATGTAGAAGGTGCCGTTGACCACAGTGCCCAGCCCAAACAACACCTTCTTGAGGATCATCTCACGATCCATGAGCATGGTCATGGCCTGGCGCACGCGCCGATCGGCAAACAGGGGACGGCGCATGTTCCAGCCGATGAAGGAGTAGCTGGGCAGAAAGTACTTGAGCTTCTGGAATTGTTCTTCAAACCGTTTGGTCTGGGTCTGTCGGACCCACTGGATGGGACGCAGTCCCATGAGGTCCAGGCCGCCCTGTTTGAGAACCTGGAGCGCCACCGTGGTATCGTTGATGATCTTGAAGACAATGCGATGGAGATGGGGTTGCTCCCCCCAGTAGTCGTTATTCCGGATGAGGACGATTTCTTTGCCGGTCTCCCAGTGCATCAGTCGATAGGGTCCGGTACCGACCGGCTGGCGTCCAATGGGATGCTGGTTAAAGTTGTCACCTTCCTTGAACCGGTGCGCAGGAACAATGGGAATGCCGCCGCAAAACTCGAGGGCCTTAAAGTAGGGAATCCGATAGCGATAGCGCACGGTGTAATCGTCCAGGATCTCAAGCCGCTCGATGTCCTGGTAGTAGTTCCGGAGGTGGGCGGCATCGACCTTGGGGTCCTTGATTCGTTCGAAAGAGAAAAGGATATCGCGGGCGGTGAAAGGCTGGCCATCCTGCCAGCGAACATTCTTCTTGAGATGGAAGGTGTATTGCAGGTGATCGTCCGCGATCTCCCATGAATCTGCCAACACCGGCACCAGTTCCAGGGTTGTTTCGTCCCGCTTGAGGAGTGATTCGTAGATATAATTGTTAATGTTGGAAGCGTAGGCGTCGGTGGCCGTAATCGGATTGAGGGTTGCCGGCTCGGCACTGAGATGGTTGATCAGCCAGTCGCCTGCATCCGGCGGGGGGGGCTCACCCTGCACGAGTGAAGA
>JAPXSS010000002.1:24531-25231 GCA_033812955.1 Syntrophobacteraceae bacterium
CCTCCAACAGGAACAGCAGGGGCACTATCAGCAGCAGGCTGGAAACAAGTGGTGCACGATTCTGCGTAAGCCTCTCCTCGCCCAATGTTGAAATCGGTTACCCGCACCATGAGGTTGGGGACTTCCGGATGCCATCCCGTCTCTCTCGGTTTGCTGACTCGCTGAACAGTGCGAAGATAGCATGAGAGCGGGCATAAAAAAACCCCTTCTCCATAACACTCTTGAAAAGGGGCTTTTGGCACAGGCCGTTCGCAGTTCCGGCTGACAGCCGGAGACTAAAGCTTACTGATATCGATGCTCCGGATAAATGCTTTGATATCGGTCATCCATGCTTCCTGCTGCCGTTCCCGTTCCTGGATGCCAGGGTCCTCTTCCAGCGGCTTCTCGCTGACTTCCCCACGGGGCTGAGAAATGGGTTCGTCACTCATGCCCCGACCCTCAACCTCTGGAAACTCCCTGTTCTTAAAGTACTCCATAGATATTGAAGAATATCCGAAAGTCTTCATGCCAGCCTCCTTGTTGTGCTCATTGATTGATCAGTAGCATCAACCTAAGCACCTCACGAAACATTGTAAAGCCACTTGCTTGTCAGCCCCTGGGCTCCTGAGCTCGAAGACGGATCACCGGCAACCCCTGACTATCAACATTCGGGGGGCTTTGTTCAGTATTCGATCATCGCTTGTCCTTGAACACCGGTAAC
>JAPXSS010000002.1:25257-100972 GCA_033812955.1 Syntrophobacteraceae bacterium
GGACAAATCCTCGCATTGACAGGCTTCGGGCTTTCCGTTAGCATTCTTTTACTACTGTCGGACACCATTCTTTTTCTGAAGAACTTCATGCGCTTGCCGGTTTAAACCGGGAGTCGGTGGCGGTCCTGAAGGTTTTGCTGAGGGTGTGGGGTGATGCGCGGCGGGCTCTCAAGCGGAAAGGAGAATCATGATCATCGGGCTGGATGTGGGTGGCACGAATACGGATGTGGTGCTCCTTGGTCAAGAGGGCATTCTGCGTCAAACCAAGGTGCCCACGGATCATTCAAACTTGTTCGAAAGTGTAACAAACGGGTTGGAGGTCATTACCCGTGATATTCCGGCAGGAGATATCAAGCGGGTGGTGCTGAGCACGACCCTCACTACCAATGCCATTGTCGAGAAGAAGCTCGCCGCAACAGGGATGATTGTTTGTGGAGGGCCGGGAATCGATCCGGAGCTGTTCCGCACCAATGACCAGTATTTCTCGGTGGCCGGCTCCATCGATCATCGTGGACGCGAGATTCAGCCCATTGACCACAAGGAAATTCGGACGATCGCCTCGCGGTGGCGTTCTGAAGGGTTGAGGCAGGTAGGGGTTGTGGGCAAGTTTTCGGTGCGCAACCCGAAACACGAGCTGGAGATTCAGGAGCTGCTGAGCGGGGGCTTTGACTATATCGCTCTCGGCCATCGGCTCTCGGGCCACCTCAGTTTCCCGCGACGAATTGCTACCGCCTATCTCAATGCTTCCATATACCCCCTTCATAAGAGATTTTTCGAAGCAGTGCGTGACTCTTTACGCCGGAAGGGCCTGGACATTCCCATCTATATCCTCAAAGCCGATGGGGGAACGATGAATCTCGAGGCCTCCATCGATTACCCCGGCCAGACCATCCTCTCCGGTCCTGCGGCCAGTGTCATGGGTTCCCTTCCTTTTGCCGAGGCGAGCCGCGAGACGCTAGTCCTGGATGTCGGCGGGACGACCACGGACATGGCAATTCTCATCCATCAGGTGCCTTTGCTCGACCCGGTCGGCATCGAACTCAGTGGTCACAAGACCCTCATTCGTGCGCTGAAGACCCGCTCCATCGGTCTGGGTGGTGACAGTGTGGTGCGGGTTGTCAAGGGGGACCTCACCATCGGTCCAGATCGCCAGGGTGGGCCAATGGCCTGCGGTGGTCCCCTGCCGACTCCCACCGATGCGCTGGTGGTCATGGGGAAATATCCTGAGGGTGATCGCAATGCCTCCCTGCGGGGGCTCGAGCCGTTGGCGGGGGAGCTGGGGATGCCGGTGGAGAAGGCGGCGGACCGGATTTTCGAGCAGACCTGCCGCGAGCTCCTGGCTGCGGCAGCCGGGATGATCACGGAGGTCAACAACAAGCCGGTCTATACCGTGCACGAAATCCTCGAAGGTTATCAAGTCAAGCCCCAGGAGATCCTGATACTGGGTGGACCGGCCTCCGCCTTTGCCGCTCAACTATTGACTCTCATCGAACTTCCGGTGCGGGTGGTGCCGCAATGGCAGGTGGCCAATGCCGTCGGGGCGGCTCTGGCGAAAAACACCTGCGAGGTCATGCTTTTTGCTGACACCGAGCAGGGGTTGGCGGTGGCTCCCGAGGAAGACTTCTCCCAGCCAGTGAAGCGGGATTTTGACCGGAAAGGTGCTCTCAAACTCGCCTTCGACCTGCTCCGTAAGAAGTGTCTGCGGCAGGGGGCTTCCCTCCAGGAAGTGGAGATGGAGAGCCTGGAGGAGCTGCAGTTCAACATGGTGCGAGGGTTTTACACTTCAGGTCGCAATATCAGGGTCAAAGTGCAGGTCAAACCTGGTCTCATTCCGGAGTATCGGGAGATTGCCGCCGGACTCTTCGCTGCCAACGGCGTTTCCTGAGGGGAGGAACCAAGTCATGCTCCACACCAACGTGAAAACGGGACTGGTCTTTTTCCCGGCCTTTGACTGGGCCATCAGCGACACTCACCCTGAACGGGAAGAACGGCTGCTCTACACCCAGGACCAGGTCTTCGAAGAAGGGCTGCTCGATATCGAGGGGCTTGTTGAATACAAACCCGAGTTGATCACGATAGAAGACATCCAGCGGGTGCATTTCTGCTATCCCGATGAACGGCGGGTCATTACCGAGTCCCACCTGATCAGCGCCGGGGGAGCCAAGAAGATCGGCGTCGAAGTGATGGAAAAGCGGATCGAACGGGGGTTTGCGCTGGTGCGTCCCCCGGGCCACCATGCCATGCGGGTGGTTCACGGCGCTCGCGGCTTTTGCAATATCAATATCGAAGCCATCATGATCGAATATCTGCGCCAGCATTATGGGGTCGATCGGGTGGCCATTGTCGACACCGATTGCCATCATGGCGATGGGACGCAGGACATCTACTGGCATGACCCGGACACCCTGTTCATTTCCATGCACCAGGACGGGCGGACGCTCTATCCCGGATCGGGGTTCCACAATGAAGTCGGCGGTCCAACCGCGGTGGGGAGTACCGTGAACATTCCCCTCCCGCCCCGCACCTCGGAGGAAGGCTTCCTGTTTGTGCTCGATGAGGTGATCCTGCCCCTACTTGCCGCCTTCAAGCCCGACCTCGTCGTCAATTCGGCGGGACAGGACAATCACTACACCGATCCCATCACTAACATGTGCTTTTCGGCTCAGGGGTATGCGGAACTGACCAGCCGCCTGAAGCCTGACATTGCGGTGCTGGAGGGAGGGTATTCCATCGAAGGGGCGCTGCCCTACGTCAATGTAGGGATCATTATGGCGCTGGCCGGCATGGATTACAGCAAGGTCAGAGAACCCGACTACCAGCCGGACAAAATCCGCCAGTCGCCGGACACTACTCGTTACATTGAAAGACTGGCACAGATGATTCTGGAAAACTGGCAAAAGAGTGCTGACCTGCGTGAAAAAAACCGGGCCAGCATGAAATTTGCCAAACGAGAGCGGAACATCTTCTACGACACGGATCAGATCCACGAAAGTCAGCGCGAGCACCTGCGGGTTTGTCCGTACTGCAGCGGGGTGCTGGCTATCGATTCCGACACGGACCGCGGTCGCCAGATCTATGCGGTGCACATTCCGAGGAAGGCATGTGAGGCTTGTCAACAACAGGGCTACGAGTGGTACGAGGCCTGCCGGGATCGCCGCTATGACGCGGTGTTCCTGCAGGATCGCACCAAAGACCGATACCTGGTCAAGGGATTGCGGCGGTGAACGCAACGCAAAGGGAAGGTTGAGTATCGAATAGCGAACCGCAGAATGTCGACGGTGAGGGTGGGGAGCAGCTGGTCCTGACGAAGTTGCCAAGAGCCAAAAACCAAGAGCCGCGAGCTAAGAGCCAACAGCCAGCAGCCAACAGTGAAACTGTTTTCATCAAAGACTTCACGCTGCCGGACCTCGAAGCCTGGCTGGTGAGCATTGGTGAGGCGCGATTTCGTGCCCGCCAGCTCTATCGGCATCTCTACGCCCGCGGCATCCGTTCCTGGGACGAGTGCAGCGATCTGAGCAAATTGTTCCGGGTGCAACTGGAGTATGGCACCCGTTTGCACGCTTTGCAGGTGGCCGACAAGCAAGAGGCAGCCGATGGAGTCGTTAAGTACCTGTTCGAGCTGCATGATCGGCACCTCATTGAAGCGGTCCTGATCCCGGAACCTCCCCGCTGCACCCTGTGCCTCTCCAGCCAGGTGGGATGTGCCTTTCAGTGCCGGTTCTGCTTGACTGGCACGCTTGGCTTCAAGCGCAATTTGAACACCGCCGAGATTGTGGATCAGGTCTGCCAGGTGCAGAGCGATCAGGGAACTCGCCGACGCCTCACGAATCTGGTGTTTATGGGGATGGGTGAGCCTCTGGCCAATTATGAGGCGGTGACGAGGGCCATGCGGATCATGCTGGATCCGAATGGCATGGCCTTTTCACACCGGCGGATTACCCTTTCCACGGTGGGGTTGGTACCCCGGCTGCGGCAGCTTGGTCGGGAGGCTCCGGTGAATCTGGCCATCAGCCTGCACGCTCCTGACGATGCCTTGCGCGATCAACTGATGCCGATCAATCGTTCCTATCCCCTGGCGGAGCTGCTGGCGGCCTGTCGGGAGTATCCGCTTGCCCCCAGGAAGCGAATTACCTTCGAATACATTCTGCTTGATGGAGTGAATGACTCTCCCGAGCAGGCTCGGGAACTGGTCAGAATTCTCCATGGGGTGCGGGCCAAGGTGAACCTCATTCCTTTCAATCCCCGCGAAACCCCGCTTGTGGACGAATATCGCAAACCTTCTGAAGAGCGGATTCGGGCGTTCCAGGAGGTGCTGCAGAGAGCGCAGCTGACAGCTATCATCCGCCAGAGCCGGGGAGCCGATATCGGGGCTGCCTGTGGTCAGCTCGTGGCTAAGAGAAGTGACCATGAAAAGGGGGAGCGTTGACATTGAAACCCGATTTTAGTAAGCATAACGGCCTGCTCCCGGCAATCGTTCAGCGCGCCGATACCGGCAAAGTGCTGATGCTGGCCTATATGAACGAACTCGCCTGGGAAAAGACGGTCGAAACGGGCACGGCGCATTATTGGAGCCGGTCTCGGCAGAAGCTGTGGCTCAAGGGGGAGGAGTCCGGACATATCCAGGTGGTGCGAGAGATTCTGCTCGATTGCGATCTGGATGCGATCCTTCTGAGAGTTGAGCAGCGTGGAGGCGCGGCATGCCACACCGGGCATGAAAGCTGTTTTTACCGTCGCTACGAAGGCGGTGAGTTGAAAGAGGTAGAAAGACTGGTTTTTGATCCCAAGGAGGTTTACCGGAAGTGAAGCAACTGGTTTTGGGCATTCCCAAGGGAAGCCTGCAAGAATCGACCATCAATTTATTCCGTCAGTCCGGTTGGCGTATCTCGCTTTCCGACCGCAACTATTTTCCTGAGATCAATGATCCCGAGATCAGCTGCTCCATCTGCCGCGCTCAGGAAATGTCACGCTACGTTGAGCAGGGAACCTTTGATGTCGGGCTGACCGGCCGCGACTGGATCATGGAAAATGATTCCGAGGTTACGGTGGTAGCCGATCTGATCTATTCAAAAGTCAGCCAGCGGCCGGCGCGCTGGGTTCTGGCAGTGCCGCTCGATTCTCCGGTGCAGGACCTTAAGGATTTGCAGGGAAAGAAGATCGCCACCGAATTGGTGAACTTTACCCGCCGGTATTTCGCGGCGGAAGGGATCTCTGTCGAGGTTGAATTTTCCTGGGGTGCCACCGAAGCCAAGGTCATCGCGGGCCTGTGCGATGCCATCGTCGAGGTGACTGAAACGGGTGCCACCATGCGAGCCAACGGCCTGCGGATTGTCAAAGAATTGATGCAGTCCAATACCCAGCTCATTGTCAATAAGAACTCATGGGAAAATCCCTGGAAAAGGGAAAAGATCGAAAACATTGCGCTGCTCCTTCAGGGAGCCCTTCGAGCGGAAGATTTGGTAGGGGTGAAGATGAATGTCCCGGAAGAGTGTCTGAAAGACATCATCCCGCTCCTGCCCAGCCTCAATGCGCCTACTATCGCTCATCTCTACCAGAGCAACTGGCTGTCGGTGGAGACCATTGTTTCCAAAAATGTGGTGCGCGAACTGATTCCGAGGCTAATCAAGCAAGGCGCCGAGGGGATCATCGAGTATTCACTCAACAAGGTGGTGTAGCGGTGGTGAGTAAGAAGCTCCTGCTCCTCCTCCTGAGCCTGGTGTTGGTCACGGGTGGATGTGCGATCTTCCAGCGTGATCCGATGGACATTTACAGCGATCGCCAGCTCCGGGAAATGGGTGAAAAGTTCCTCGCTGCCAGAGATCTGGGGCAGGCCCTCAAGTACCTCACCCTGGCGGAAAAGAGACGCCCCAATGATCCGGCAGTCCAATACGGTCTCGGTGTGGCTTATTATGAACGCGGGCTGAAGTCCGAGGCCTTGGCGCACCTGAAGAAGGCCCTGGCCCTGAGACCCGCTTACCCCGAGGCCCACAATGCCCTGGGGCGTTACTATGCTGAGCAGGGCTGGTACGATCAGGCCCTGTTCTCATTTCAGAATGCTTTGGCCGATCCTACGTATACGACGCCCCAGATTGCCTTCTACAACCTGGGGCTGGTGTATGAGAAGAAGGGCGATCAGGAAATGGCCCTGAAACAGTATCGGGAAGCGGTGCGGCTGCAGCCCAACTACGGCGTTGCCTATTGGCGGGTGGGGCAGATCCTTGAAGAACACCGCCGCGCCGATCAGGCACGGGACGCTTACGGCCGGGCTATTGAATGTGCTCCCGACCTGGTTGAGGCGCACTATCGCTACGGGGTGATGAGCTACACTGCCGGGGAACTGGAGAATGCTCTGTACTCCCTGAACCGGGTCGTCAAACTGGCTCCCTATTCCACCATGGCGGACGATGCCAGGAGGTATCTCGAGCGCCTGCATGCAATCATTCCTACCGGTCCGTCGCCGCCGAAGCCGCCTCTGCTGCCTGAGGAAAGCCGACCTCGGTTCGAAGTGTTAACGAACCGCGAGCTCATGACGGAGCAACCGGAGGTCCCCTCTTCCACCCGGATGGCGCCCTGGAATCTCGAAGCCTTGCAGCAGGCAAGAATCGAAAGCAGAGTTGCAGAGCCTTCCTCCGGTGCTGCTCGGAAGGATTCTCCGCCAGAGCACCTGAAGGATGGGCCGCGTGCCTATATTGTGCAGCTCGGTTCGTTCCTCGATAAGGAAAATGCTGAGGATCTCCAGCAGCGATTGCGCCGGAAGGGCTACGAAGCCATTGTCAAACCATTCAGCCACCAGGTGCTGGGGCGGCTCTACGTGGTTCAGCTGCAGCCGGTGCATGATGCCGATAAGGCGAGTCTGCTGATGTTGCAGGTGGAAGGTGAGGGACACGGGAAAGCCATCATTCTCGAGGTCCCGGCAGATTGAGGAAATTTACCGGCAGCAGTTATCCGGAGCGAGAGCGGAAGAAGAGAAAGGAAAAGTTGGGATGATCTGTCGAAGAGTCCAGGAATTGACTTCGTTCATTGTGATGGACGTTTTGGAGCGAGCCCAGGAGATGGAGCGGGCGGGAGAGTCGGTGATCCACCTGGAAGTGGGGGAACCCGATTTTGACACTCCGGAAGCGATCAAAGTGGCAGCCATTGAGGCTTTGCGGCGTGGCGAAACGCATTACACGCACAGCCTCGGCACCCAGTCGCTGCGAGAAGCTATCTGCCGGTACTATAGCGACACCTATGGTGTGAACCGGCTGGAACCGGACCAGGTGCTGATCACCTCCGGGACCTCGCCGGCCTTTCTGATCGGGATGGGGGCCATTCTGGAATCCCGCGAAGAGGTCATCCTGTCCGATCCCCATTACGCCTGCCATCCGAATTTCATTCGGTTCCTGGAAGCAGTTCCCAAGACCATTCCGGTGTTTGAAGAGGATGGCTTTCAATATCGGCCGGAAGCGATCCGCGCGGCCCTCACCCCCAAGACCAAAGCGATCTTGATCAATTCTCCCGCCAACCCCACCGGCAACCTTCTGGAGCCGGAGAGGATGGCGGAAATCGCCGACATGGGCCGCTGGGTGCTGAGTGATGAGATCTACCACGGTTTGGTCTACGAAGGGCGGGCGCGGTCAATCCTCGAGTTTACCGATCGGTGTATTGTTTTCAATGGTTTCTCGAAGCTGTTCGCCATGACCGGCTGGCGCCTGGGCTATCTAATCGTGCCCAGGGAACTGGTGCGGGTCATGCAAAAGATGCTCCAGAACTTCTTCATTTCGGCTAATGCCATGGTCCAGGCGGCGGGGGTCGCTGCCCTCACCGATCCCAGTGTCCGGGCTGACGTCCAAAAGATGTGCGATACCTACAACGAGCGGAGGAAGTTCATCATCCCGCGCCTGCGGGAGATCGGTTTCGAGATCACGGTGGAACCGACGGGAGCCTTCTACACATTCGCCAACGCGCGTCGTTTTGCCAGGGATTCGTATGCATTTGCCTTCGAGATTCTGGAAAACGCCAGGGTCGGCATAACCCCCGGGATTGACTTTGGATCCAACGGTGAAGGCTACGTGCGCTTCAGCTACGCCAATTCGCTGGAGAATATTGCGGAAGGGCTGCGACGGGTCGAGGCGTATCTACGAACCCGCTCCTGATGGTTGGCTGTTCGCTCTTGGCTTCTGGGGGGCCGGATCTTGGGCGGGATGGGCCGACTTGGTACGTCGCTGCGAATGGTGTTCAGGCTTTGGCGATGACCATCACCTCCCCCCTTGTCTTTGCCAGCTTTGACCGATAACGAATTGCTCATGGTCCATAACTTATGACTGACCGCTCAGTGCCGACCACTCAACAGCCACCACCAGATAGACAGGATTCGTTACTCATCCCCCCTTCCTTGTCCCTCCTCACCATCAAGACTGCTGAATTTACAACTTCGGCTATCGAGCCCCGTCATTATCCGCCAGGAGGGGGGCTGGAGGTAGCCTTTGCCGGGCGTTCCAATGTGGGCAAATCATCGCTCATCAATTGCTTGACCCAACGCAAGAAACTGGTCAGAACGAGCCGCACGCCAGGGCTCACCCGGATGATCAATTTCTTCCGGATCAATGGCGAATTCTTCTTTGTCGATCTGCCAGGCTACGGCTTTGCGCGGGTGCCGGAGAGGGTTCGCGCCCAGTGGAAACCCATGGTGGAGAGTTATCTCCTTGGCCGGAAAAGCTTGCGCGGGGTGGTTCAGATCATGGATATACGCCATCTTCCGACGGTCGATGACCTTCAACTATGGAGCTGGCTCAAGGACCGGCACATCTCTGCCCTTCCGGTGCTGACCAAGGCCGACAAACTAAACCAGAACAAGCGCTCGGTTCATGTGAAGGCAGCCGCCCAAGCCCTGGATATCCGGCCGGAAGGGATTGTCCTCTTTTCCTCGACCACCGGGTTGGGGCGAGAGGAGCTCATGCGCAGACTTCAGGGACTGCTCGAGGTATCCATGAATGATCCATCAGCGACCAGCAGGGGCGAACCCGGCTAGGCAGTCGACCGGCATCGCATCGTCGCGCTGGATGGGAACGATGAAATCACCGAGATTCCAGTGTTGGCCATGGTAGCTGTCCTTTTTGAATCGGCGCTTTTCCTTTGACCAGCGGCTCATATCCAGGGGGAAGGCCGACCGAAGCCTTTGAACTTGAGTGGTTCGAAGAAGACGTTGTTCTGGTGCCAGTAGGCATAGCCTTTGTCGAGCAGCACCCGAATGAGTCGGGCGGCCTGATCGACGCTGGTAGAGGAGCGGGGAATCGACTCAGGAAGCTTGATGGGCAGCCGGCTGGCATCCTCCATGAAGCGATCTGCGACGGGCTTGGTGAGATCATGGATGGTGATGCCTTTTTCTTGGGTTTCCTCGATAGCCTTGTCCTCAACGTCGGTGAAGTTGAGCAGGCGCTGGACGTTGAAACCCGAGTATTCAAGGTACCGTTGGAGGACACTCTGCCAGACAAAACTTCGGTAATTGCCAAAGTGAGGGGGGCGGTAAATGGAAGGGCGACAGGAGAACATGCACACCGTTTGGTCGCCGCCACGGGGAGTGAACACTTGCTTGTCTCCGGTCATGGTATCGTAGGGCATGACCATGGGTCGCCATCCCTCATTCAGTAGAAGTGCCAACAGGTTGATCAGTCTGAGTAACCAGGACCTTATCCACCCGATGTCCGTCCATATCAACGACTTCAAAGCGCAGGCCGGAGCACTCGAAATGATCACCAATCGCTGGAATGCGCCTCAAATAGCTCATGACGAAGCCACCCAGAGTCTGGAAGTATCCCCTTTGTTCTTCCGGCAGGGTTTTGAGGTGGAACATCTCCTTCAATTCATCTACCGGCAGCAGCCCATCGATCAGCCATGATCCGTCCTCCCGCTGGACGACTCTGGCTTCCTGCTGTTCGTCCATTGAGGGCAAAGCCCCAACGACCGCTTCCAGAATATCGGTTAGCGTCACCAATCCTTCTATGGTTCCGTATTCATCGATGACCATCGCCATGTGCAGGCCGCATTCCTTGAACCGTTCGAGTACCTTGAGGACATCCATGGTTTCGATCACAAAAAGCGGCTGCCTCAAGGCTGCCCGGAGATTGAGCGGCTGGCCCGCGAGACTGCCCTTCAGGAGGTCCCTGACGTGAACAATTCCGAGAAGATGGGTCAGCCTACCCCGGCCGACCGGGAACCAGGAATGAATGCTTTCGGCCATGATGCGGCGGTTTTCTTCCGGGTGGGCATTGATATCGAGCCAGACGATCCGCTGACGAGGGGTCATGAGCACCCCGACGTGGCGATCTCCCAAGCGAAACACCCGTTCCACCATCTCCTGCTCGGCTTCCTCGAACACGCCGGCCACCGTTCCCTGGCCGATCAAGAGCTTGATTTCTTCCTCGGTGATGGGGGGGTGGGTTGATGGTCTAATGCCTGCCAGGCGAAGGATCAAATCGGTCGAGGCACTCAGCAGTCGCACGGCCGGGGAGGTGACAGCCGAAAGCAGCCTCATTCCGGGAGCGACGAAGGTGGCAATCCGTTCCGGATTGTTCAGGGCCAGCCGCTTGGGGGCGAGTTCGCCGATTACCAGCGAGAGAAAACTGATGACGCACACCACGCTGCCCAAGGCAAGGGCCTGACTGTAAGGGGCCAGCGTGGGAAAACGAGCCAGCCAGAGGGCAAGGTCGTTCGCGATTTTATAGCCCCCGAAAACGCCACTCAGGACCCCGACCAGGGTGATGCCAACCTGGACGGTGGCCAGAAAAAGATTTGGTGAATTAGCCAGTTGCAGTGCCGCGCCGGCTTTTGCATTTCCCTCTTCAGCCCATTGTTGGAGCCGTTCTTTGCGAGCCGAAACGATCGCAATTTCAGACATGGCGAGAGCACCATTGGCCAAGATGAGCAGAACAATGATCAGGATATCAATGCCTTGTGATAACATACCGGCATCTCCTTTCAGGGCCGATCCGAACTGTTACTCCTTCAGGGTGATGGTGACGACAATCTTGCCTCGCAGGGTCCAATCCACCGGGCAGCGGTTGGCGATTTCCAGCAGTCTTTGTCGTTGTTCCCGGTCAAGCGGTTCCTCGAGTTCGATGTCTCTTTCGATGGAGTCGATCTTGCCGCTCCCGGTTTCGCATTCCTGGCAGTCGACGGCATGGATCTTCCGATGTTTGAGGCGCACGACGGCGGTTTCCAGTGGCCATCCCTCACGGTCGGCATACACATCCCGGTGCAGGTGCCCAGGGCCGCTACCAGGTAATCGTAGGGTGGTGGGCGCTGGCCGAAGCCCCCACCGCGACGGCCGAGGGAAGGTAGGTCGCGGCCTGAAGAAGGGCTGCGCCGCCCGGGGAATGGCCGATGATCAGCTTTGGGGCATCGAAGGCAGCTTTCAGGAAATTACCTGCTGCGATCAGGTCTGACACGTTTGAGGAAAAACTGGGCTCCGAGAAATTCCCGTCACTTTCACCCAATCCGGCAAAATCGAACCGGAGGATGGTGATTCCCTCTCCGGCCAGGGCCTGGTTGATGTTGACCACGGCATTGAGGTTCTTGGTGCAGGTGAAGCAGTGAGCGAATAACGCATAGGCAATCGGTTTCTCATCGACGGGGAGGTCAAGGCGAGCGGTCAGCGTTTCGCCCCGTTCGTTCCGAAAGGAGAGTTTCAAAAAGTGCATATCCACCTCGTAGCCATGGCTTTGCCTCATCGGGCGGGTCAAAGCCTTGTTCCAGCGGTCCCAGTTCCTGCCAGCTTCACCAATAATATCATATGGATTACTAGGGCAGGCCAAAATAAGTGAAGCCAGACAAATAGAACCTTGACAGATAACGAAATATTTCACTACAATGGTGCATCTTGGGGATCATTCGGTTATTGCTGGGTTGTTGTCGTTAACGGTTTTGAAAGGAGGCAAGGAGAAGCGATGAGAGGAGGCAAGTGGATTTCGTGTTTGGTCGTGGCGGCTTTTGTGGTTGGAATTGGAGCTCTGCTGGCCATCGCTGCCGACAAAGGGCCGGATGTCATTGAGTTGAAGTCTGCCCTTTGGCCAACGCCTACCAAAAAGGTTCTGCCCTTCAGCCACAAGAAGCATTATGATGAGTACAAGATTGCCTGCACCGACTGCCATCATGTCTACAAAGATGGCAAGAACGTCTGGAAGGAAGGCGATCAGGTGGACAAGTGCGACAAGTGCCACACCGAAGCCACCATCCAGGGTGAGAAGAAGCTGTCGCCAGATCAGCAGAAGTTGAATCTGAAGCTGGCTTTCCACAACAACTGTCAGGAATGTCACAAGAAGTTGAAGAAAGAAAAACCCGACCTGAAGATTCCGGTGACCTGTGCACAGTGCCATCCGGGGGGCAAGGACGAATAACGCTCGACTCACTCCCCCAAACCCCCACTAGCGCTACAGCGTTAGTGGGGGTTTTTGGTGGGAGTAAAAAACAACGAGCCACCCGCTCCTTCAGGAGGGGTGGCTCGTTTGACGCAACGCCACCAGGCGCGAACTAGACTTCTTCCACGGTGATTGCATTCTGCTCGCAGACTTCCACGCAGCTCTCACACCCGAGGCACTCATCCTCGTTCACCGGGTCTGCCTTCCCGTCATTGAGTTCATAGACATCCACGGGGCAAACATCGACACATTCACCGTCGCCAACGCACTTGTCCTTGTCTACCGTTACCTTCCACGCCATGTTCTTTTTCCTCCATCTTCACTTGAACGAATAATTGCCGCCCGAGCACGGCTCGTCAGGGGGGAATCGATCTCTTCGCCCCGCCAGTCTAGCTTGAGACCAGCCCTACGTATCCTCTTCCCTGCGGAATGTCAAGTCGAATTGCGCAGGTCTTAGAGGTGATTTTGGCTCATCGCGGATTAGCGTGAGAGAAGCCATCTTGTCATTCCGAGGCCAAGGGCCGAGGAATCTCGATTCTTAAGGCAATTCAACTAGATTCCTCGCTATGCTCGGAATGACACCAAGGACATGACAGGCCTTTTCCACGCAAATCTGCGATGAGCCGTAATTTTTTGGTCGGGCGGAATGTTCGATGCAGGAGGAGGCAAGGGGCCTGCCGGTGGGTCTCAGGCAGGCAACCGGCGGTAGCGCTGGAGCGAAGAACGGCCTCAGGTTCGGAAGCTTTGCGAACCTGAGGCCGCATTTGGCTGAGTACCGATCAGACGCAACCGGTAGGCTTGGGAAGTCCCGCCATTTTACAGGCACCCTTGCCAGGTCCGGAGGGGAACAGCTCGTAGATATACTTGAGCTTGTAACCGGTCACTTTGGTCAGGATGCGGACCATTGGCGCAATGCCGTGTTTGCGGTAGTAATCCTGGAGCACATGGATGACCTTCCAGTGTTCCTCGGTGAGTTCTTTGATGCCCTCGGAGCTCTTTACATATTCAACCCATTCCGGACACCATGTGTCGAAGCTTGCGATGAAGCCGTCTTCATCTATCTCGAAAGATTTTCCTTGAAATTCAATTTGTGCCATAAACCCATCCTCCTTCTAAAGTGCAGTTGAGTATCCCTCAGTTCCCAACAACATCCGACCGGGATCGACTTCGCTGCCCGAAGGTCCGCCCAATCGTTCCTGTCGATATGGTCGGGCCCTCCTCACCATGGCATCGGCCCAGCCTGAATTTCCTACAGCGTGTACGTGAGAGTAGCTTGCCAGTACATTCTTATAACATATTCCATCCCAGCCAGCCACAATTCCGTGCCCCTTTTTCAGCCGAAAGACCAGAGGAAAAACTGAATGATCCCCAATGATGCGTGAATAGTGGAACTCGTGCCCCTTGAGGACCGATCCTCTGGTATGGAACGGGTTGTCCCGCACACACTCCATGACTGTATAGCCATGTCCCTGCGGCCTTTTTTCGACTGCCACATCAAAGGGAAAGATTCCTGCCATGGGAAAAGTCTCCTGCCGGCGGTAGATCTTTCGGCAGAGAAACATTAACCCGCCGCACTCGGCATAAACCGGCAACCCCCTCTCGATTTCGTGGCGCAGTGACTCCCGAAAGACAGAGTTTCCTGCAAGTACTTCCAGGTGAGTTTCCGGAAACCCCCCACCGATATAGAGCGCATCGAGGGGAGGGAGTGAGCGTCGTTCGAAACTTGAAATGTTTTTGATAATGGCGCCTCTGGCTTCGAGCGCCTCCAGGTTTTCCGGGTAGTAGAACTGGAAAGCCGCATCCCGAATCACCCCGATCACCAGTGGTGCGGGGGACGTGAGGTCTTCGGCCGATTCCATCAGGGGCAGGGGCCATCCCAGCGGCTCCGCCGTTTTTGCAATGTTCCAGAGAGCCGGCAGGTCGACGTGGTCTCTCATCTGTTTTGCTGCAAACCCTAGGGCCTCGGGAAGGTTGCGCGACTCCTGCGGTGGTATCAGTCCCAGGTGACGTTCCGGGAAGGGATTGCACGGCTGCCTCGGAATGACTCCCAGGACCGGAAGCCCACAGTAATGCTCGATGGCTCCCCGCAAAACCCCTTCATGCCGCTTTCCCGCTACCTGGTTGAGCAGTATCCCGGCGATCCTGACCTCCGGGTCGAATCGAAGACAACCCAGGACTTGGGCTGCCGCCGTTCGGGTCACTTTGGTCGCATCCACAATGAGGATGACCGGTGCCCTCAGGAATTTCGCCAGTTCCGCCGTAGAGAATCGGCCGTGGATGTCGACCCCGTCATAAAGCCCACGGTTGCCTTCTACAAGGGAACCATCAGCCTGGAGGGAGCGTTGGATGAAGGAGCGGAGCATCTCCTCCGGAGTCATCAAAAAGGGGTCCAGGTTGTAACACGGCCGATGGGCTGCCATCGCCAGCCAGCCTGCATCAATGTAGTCCGGCCCCTTCTTGAACGGTACCAGCCGCAAGCCATGGTATTCCCGCCATGCTGCCAGCAGACCCAGGGAGATCAAGGTCTTGCCGGCTCCACCCCGCATTGCTGCCATTACCAGACGCGGTTTTTGAAATACCATGGAGTCCTCTGTCCCGTGGGGCGCCGTACCCGTGAAAGGTTCGGCGCCCCGGTCAACGGTCACAACGGTTAGAATTTGAACTGAGTTGTGGTTCTCCAGGTGGTCATGGCCAACCGATAATCGTCGATGTGTTCGTGCCTGAACTCCAAGCCCGTACGCTCGAAGAATCGCTCCCACCCAATTCGGTTAATCCAGTCACCAACGCGCTCATACTTCTTCCCACCCGCCGCATAAGCCTCGACGATCTTCTTGATGGTGTTGACCGTGGTCGGCCACCGCGGGGGTTCATTGGGAATGTAGGGCACCGCCAGTTTGGAGAACATGGGCGTGGAGATGACGTTGGAGACCTTGCCGCCCACCCAGAGGGCGATGCCGTCCCCTTCAGCGTCGGCCAGCGGCAGGGCGGGACACATGGTGTAGCAGTTGCCGCAGAACATACAACGGCTGTTATTGATCTCCACACTCTTCCGATCATCGACCTTCTTGGGCTTGATGGCAGCCGTGGGACAGGCGGCGATGACCAGAGGGATCTCGCAAACATTCTGTACCCGGTCGTGCTCGACAAAAGGAGGCTTCCGGTGTACCCCCAGAATGGCGATATCAGAACAGTGCACGGCACCGCACATGTTGAGGCAGCAGGCCAGAGCGATGCGAACCTGAGCGGGAAGCTTGTGACTTCCAAAATACTCGAAAAGCTCATCCATCACAGCTTTCACCACCCCGGAGGCATCGATGGCCGGAGTGTGGCAATGGGCCCAGCCCTGAGTGTGGACGATATTAGTAATGCTGGCGCCGGTGCCGCCTACCGGGAACCAGTTGCCACGGCCCTTGAGGTCATCCAGCAGCGGTTGCAGCTTAGCCTTGTCGCTGACCAGAAATTCCACGTTGTTGCGGGTGGTCCATCGTAAATAACCATCACAATATTTGTCGGCGAGCTCACAGATTTCCCGAATCAGCGCGGTACTGATCAAACGGCCGGTACCAATGCGCACCGAATAGAGTTCTGCCCCTGTTTCAGAGACATGGACCAGCACCCCAGGCTGCAGGATTTCGTGATATTTCCACTTACCGAAGTTTTCCTTCACCACGGGGGGGAAGAATTTGTCGTACTTGGGAGGGCCAATATCGGTGATACGGTCTTTCATCAGGTCATTCGGATCAAAAGCCATAGTGTCATCTCCTAAGCTTGATGGCGTTCACGGTATCCTTCGGCGTCATGCTCCCAACCACCGGGGACTTCCGCGGGATCGTAGAAAATGTACGGATTGTAGCGCGGGGTGTTGATCATCCGCGGATCGGGGGTGAGATCGCAAGCCTTGAGGAATTCGCGCAGGCCGATGCGCTGAATCATTTCTCCGAGGCGCTCACGGTTTTTGCCGTTTTCCATCCACAGATCCCACATCTTCTCGACGAATTCCTTGAACTCGGTATAGGGTGGTTCCATCTTGATGAAGGGAATGACGACGCTGGAAAGCTGAGCTCCCTCCAGAATGGGTGCCTTCGCGCCAACCAGAATGGTGGCCCCGGTGTCCTGACCCGGCCATAACGCCCGCGGCATGACCCGGATGCAGTGCATGCAGCGGGTACAGTCTTCATCCCAGATTTTGAGGCTCTTGCCATCCCACCCCATGCAGCCGGTCGGACAGAGGTCGATGACTTCGGCTTGAATGTTGAAGGCCTGCTTGCTTCTGCCGTGAGCACCCGCATTGGGGACCAACTCACCGCCCACATAGGCCGCTACGGCAGCCTGGTCGATGCGAATCTTATCCCGCCAGGTACCGATAATGGAACAGTCAGAGCGGGCAATGGCCGCGACACAGTCGCAAGGGCAGCCAGAGGCTTTGAATTTGAATTTATAGGGAAACATGGGACGGTGCAGGGCATCCTGATATTCCTGGGTGAGATCGTATATGATGTCTTGAGTGTCGATGCAGGACCACTCGCAGCGAGCATTCCCAACACAGCCCTCTGGAGTCCTCATGTTGGAGCCGGAACCGCCCAGGTCCATTTCCAGGTCATGGGTCAATTCATAGAAAATCGGTTCAAGCTGGTCGGTGGTGGTACCCAGGAGAACGATGTCGCCGGTGGAACCATGCAAATTCGTGAGGCCGCTGCCCCTGGCTTCCCAGAGGTCGCATAGCTTGCGGAGCACTTCGGTGTTGTAAAATTTGCCCGCGGGCTGATTCACTCGCATGGTGTGGAAATGAGCGACGGCGGGAAAAAGATCCGGGCGGTCACAATAACGGCCGATGACGCCTCCACCATAGCCGAGCACGCCGACGATGCCGCCATGTTTCCAGTGCCCTTCCTTGTCGCGGTAGGACATTTCCATCAAACCCAGCCAGTCGCTGCACATAGGGCTCTTATCAGCCATTCTCTTGACATCGCTCACAAAACTAGGCCATGGCCCCTTTTCCAACTCATCAAGCAAGGGAGTTGCATGCTTTTGTGTCATTCCATAAACCTCCGTAGGCCGGTTGCTCACAATTTGTTTACATGGATTTGCTCTGATTGTGTGGACAAGGACTTGCGTAAGTCAGTGACAATCACCTCCTTTTCTAACTGGTGTGATATTTTTGCCCGAGCTTAACTTCGCAATCACGTGCGTTGGTCGCGGATGAGAATGGTCGAATGTCAGATACAGGTAACGGTAGGGAGCAGGGAGCGGGAAAACCGGGAGGATCAGTTAGTCGTTCATACCCTTCTCTTCTTTTTCCACATCACCTTCGGAAGGGAGCATATACATGGTCGTGCTGCCGCTTGACCAATACTTCAGCTTGCCTTCATTGACCAGCTCGTTGATGATCTTCTTGGCCTGCATCATCTTGATTTCGGGGACTGCCTTGCACAGATCATTGAAGTAGTGCTTGGTTTTCCTCTGTTGCTTGACCCATTCAATAATTCGCCCTTTGGCCTCCTCGCTCATGAAAACCTCCTTTTGAATATCGAACCAAATAAGGTTCCTAACCCTTGTAGCACCACGGAAAAAGACATTCTGGAAAATGCTAGCCACATCTTATTAGAAGCTTCTCGACTCTTTGTCAATAAAAAAGTCTTGAGGAATTTCTCGGGAAAACGATCACATATCGAGGAGGACACCCTGCGCTCGATTCTTGACACCACCGCGTTGCCCTGTTAAGAAATGCGCCCCAGAAGGTTTTGCGGGGACAAGATCTTCTCCATCCGCGAGGGAGGACAGGCCTTGAACCCGACCAGCAGGCGTCTGTTTCCGGCACTCACCACCGGCCTTGGTGCAGAGACCGCAGGCGCAACGGAGAACAGCCAACACTCGATCCAGGAGGTCACCAATTGATCACCCAAAATGACCGTGTCGACCAGCAGAAATTGAACCTTTACATCAAGTTCCTCAAAGAGAGGTTATTCTTCGAGCCCCAGTCGGTTGCGCTCCATTACAACCTGGGTCTTGCCTACTCGCACAAGGGATTGATCGAGGAAGCACTGTCCGAGTTCAAACAGGCCCTCGAACATGAGCCCAACCTTGCCCAGGCCTACGTCAACATGGGTGGGCTCTTTTTCCAGAAGGGGGATCTCGATCAGTGCCTCGATGCCAATCTGAAGGCCATCGCCCTTAACCCTGATCTGCCCATGGCCTACAGTAACCTCGGCTTTGCCTGCTTTGCCCGGGGTGATTTCCAGGAAGCCATTGCCTACAGCGAAAAGGCCCTGGCGATCAACCCCAACCATGTTCAAACTCTCAACAACCTGGCTATGGCCTACCTTCAGGCCGGTCGGATCAAGGACAGTCTGGAAGCTCTCCAGAAAATCCTCAGCCTGGATGAGAATTTTGCCGCCGCCCATTATCATTTGGCATTGGCGTTGCGCCTTGACGGACGCGAGCAGGAGGCCAAGCAGCACCTGGATAAGGCCCGGGTGCTCGGCTATCCGGTCGATGAAGCCGAGGCTGGGGAGGGTACCTGATGCAGGTAAGCAAGGACGCATTCGTCATTCTCGAATATCGGGTTCATCTCGACGACGGTACGTATGTGAAGGGAGAAGACGGTCCCGTTTCCCTCAATTTTGTGGCGGGATATCAGCAGGTTCTTCCCAGCCTCGAACAAAGACTGATGGGTCTTGCCGAGGGCACGACAAGCATTTTTACCATCCCGGCTGCCGAGGCATTTGGGGAGTACGATGCCTCTCAGGTCCATGTCAGGTCTTTTGAGGAATTTCCAGCAGGCCGATCCCTGGTACCGGGAAAATGGATTATCGCCAGCAATGATGAGACTCAGGCCCAGTACAGCTACTTCGTAAAGGATAGAACAGACCAGACGGTGACGCTGGATTTAAACCATCCTCTTGCCGGCAAGGACCTCCACTATCAAGTCAAAATCGTTGCCGTGCGTCCTGCCCTCCAGGAGGAACTGGAGTATCTGCGTCCCTGCGAGCATGCCGAGGAAACCGCACCCCCGGCCTGAGTAGCCTTCCGCGGAGACAGAAAGCCATTATCATGCGCCAGCGGCGCAGGGTGGGTGGTGAACTGGCGGTTGGCGCCGGAGGTCGCTTGCCAGGTCAAGAGTCTCGGTTGATTCTTTGCTGATACCAGGTGCAGAATTGGAGGATCAACTGGGCCCGCCCTTCGCCCTGGAGCAGGCCCCGGCAGAGCTCAAAGCATTCCTTGAAGAGGGCCGGTGATTCCTGGGCGGCCTGATGAGTCTCCAGAAATTCCTTTACCAACATACCGGCCTTGAGGGAAACGGAGCTGAAGATCCTTTCGCGAGGGTCTTTGGGTTCCTGAAAGGGGTTCCAGTTTTCGTACCCAATTCTCAGAATGCGCTCCTGACCGCGTTTTGACATGGTATTGAAAATGGCCTTCTTCCTCATTTCATATTCATTTTCATCAGTACTCATAAGAAGGCTGCTCCCCTGCCAGTGTCGAGCCGCTCGGACTCTTCGGAAGGATTCAATCCCAAAACAGCTTGAGACGAATCTTTTTGAATTCTCTGGTACTGAAAAGTATGCGGTAGTCGTTCCGGTGAATCGCTTGGGCGAGCCTCTTGGCCACCTGTTCGCAGTCGTCGATGCTTCGTCCATGGACCATGGCATAGAGGTTGTAGGGCCATTCGGCATAGCCGGGACGGTGATAGCAGTGACTGACTTCGGGGTGCGAGGCGAGAATGGCACCGTAACGGTCGATTTCTTCCGAAGGACAGCTCCATACCACCATCCCATTGGCGCTGAACCCGACTTCACGATGATTGAGAATTGCCGCAAACCGGCGCATGGTACCGTATCTGAGCCAGGTGCCGATGAGTTCCAGGAGATCCGTTTCACTCATTGCAAGAGATGCCGCCCAGACGGCAAAGGGTCGCTCCACCAGCGGCAGGTCTTCTTGGATGCAGCGGACCACCCGTATGTGCCGGGCTGACGACTGGAAGGCAACGGACGGTTCCGTTGGCGGCAGCTTGGTCTGCTCATCAGTCACTGCCTCTTCACCCTCTTCCAGCAGATCCAGCACCACCGCCAGTTTGTATTTCCGAAGAGCCGGGAGGATCAGAGTCGGCCACCCACCTGCGGCGGCGGCGATGGTGTTAACGGTTTCCGGAAGGATGCGTCCGGGGGGGACAGCGATAGTGAACCAGATATTGTAGGATCCGGGGCGGAGGTAATTGTGACTCACTCCCGGATAGCTGTTAATGGCAGCAACCGCCTGGTCGAGGTGACTGTCAGGTACCGCCATGGCCACCAGGCTGCTGCGGTAGCCGAGCGCCCCCGTATTGAAGATGGCGCTGATCTGGCGCAGCAGCTTTTGCCGTTTCAGTTTCCCCAGACGTTCCCGAATGTCGCTTTCGCTGACTCCCAGTCCCTGGGACAAGGCTAGGTAGGGGCTGGGGACGATAGGAAAGGATCGTTGAATCCGATCCATCAGTACCCGCGTTGTAGCGTCCAAAAGGTTGGCTCCTGGGGGAAATGTTATGGGTGATCCTATGAAACTGTATGAAACTGCCGGTGACGCATCCCGCGCCAAACCGGTACCATATTCCTGAAAGATGTAATATATACTCCCTGGTGCTTGAATACAAGTGAGCGAGGCTGATCGGAGCGCCTGGGATGGACTATCATCTTAACCTGGGCTCTTCGGCCAACGTAAAGAGAGCGGTGAGTTGCTGCACGCTGCGATGAGACCGAATGGTAGCGACAGATGACCTTTCCCGTCAGGATTTACCTGGACAGCCCTGGTGGTTGGATTGCTTTTGGCTCGGAGCAGGCCGGGGTGCCTTTACCCTGGGGGCTGAATCCCGAGGGGCCGATGGTCACCTATGGTTCCTATTTCGAGGCGCTCGTACGCCTGCTTGGCCAGGATCGCTATCGGCCCCTGCGTTCGGCTCTCAGCCAACTCCTGAGGCGCTCCGTCACGGTGTCCGAAATCCAGGAACTGGCCGTTGTCAGCCAGAAACATGGGGCCTTTTACCATGTCGCCCAGGTGCAGGTGAGGATTGCAGAACACTACCATTCACTGCTGGTCAATAGCGCAGTCGGTACGGCCCGCCAAACCTTCCTGGCTTCCGAATACGCCGTTCTCCGGGAGTTGACCAAGTCCTTCCCGCATGGCTTCCTGCCCCGTGTTTTCTTCCTTGGAATGTCCCGGTGCCGTTCGGAGCAAGGTTCTCCTTTTGCCCTGAAATGTTTTCTGGGCGAATGGTTTGAGGGCTACCATGAATTCCATCTTACCCGACGGGGTGAAGCTGACGGGATCTCAATCAAGGTATGGGATGCTCACTCCAGGGACCCGCTGCTGAAGGTCGAGGAATCGCGGTTGCTCTATCGCCTGGCGACGCTGATCCTGACTACTTATTACGATCCCAAGTCCTTCAGGCAGATTTATCCCTGGCGTCATGCGGCGGGTGATTTCATCCTCATGCGACGGAACCCAGGGCTGAAGGTGCGCTTGATCACGGCCAGGGGCTACTTCCCGCTCGTTACGATGGAGGGCGGCGATCCTTCCGACCGGTGGATCCCCCTTGTCCATTTCTTTTTGAACCTGAGCCTTCACATGCGGCTGGATCGCCTGGATGGGACGGGGGAATTGGCCTGGGCCAGCGCCGACTCCCTGCAGGGAGTGATTTCAGGATTCCTTGCCGGTTGGCGGCAAAAGGCGACGAAGGATCCCGAGCTGCCTCAGCCGGCCAAGGTGTTGGAAGTCCTGCAACGGTTTACCGTGGATGAATGGCTAGCGTTTGCTCCCCTGGTGCTTGATAACGGCTTCGAGGAGCCGGAGGAACTCGAATTCCTGGAATCGCAACTGGAGGAGCATGCAACGTCGCTGGCGGCTGCGCTTGGGGAGGTTGTCTGAGGGTATCGGAATGCCGGCGTTCTGTCCTGCTACCAATACCGGGTGCCGCCGATTCCGAGGATCGTGCCCGGGAACCAGCCCTCAAGCTCACCGCCGATGCCTGACAGACTGAACCGGCACCGGACCCTGGTACGGGACACTTGGCAGACGTGCCGGGGAGTGGGTTGCTGGGCTCCCTCATTGGTTCTGAAGATCCGCTCCACAACTTCAGTCCGAGGCTTCTCCAATGTCGGTTACGATCGCCCCGCTTCCCCGATCATTCAAAAATGCCTGCACCTGTTGCCTGGTTGGGATGCTCGGCCGAGCCCCGATGTTCATGCAGGTCAAGGCTGCGGCTGCGCCGGCAAAGATCAGTGCTGAAAGGAAGCTCGACCTCTGAGCCAAAGCCAGGGCAAAGGCCCCATGGAAGGTGTCCCCGGCGCCGGTCGTGTCCACGGCGGTGACCGGGAAAGCCGGCAACCGCAGGTCACGACCGCAACTCCTGGCCCTCAAACCCCTTTCTCCGAGGGTTACAACAACCGACGGGGCCTGTTCTTTCAAGACGTTGAAAGCTTTTTCCTCGTCTTCCTCTCCGGAAAAATCGCGTGCGAATCTTTCCGAAGCAACCAGGTAATCGACCAGTGGCAGGAGTTCAAGCGTTCCCCGGTGAACAGACCCGGCATCGAGGATGGTGATGGCCCCGCTCTTACGGGCAGATTGGGCCAGTGGTGCGGAAACCAATGGCTCGTGCCCATCGAAGAGGATTACCTGCGCAGGGTAGCGGCGGTAGTCAACCTGATCGGCGGATAGAAAGGGAGTTCCGATCCTTGCGCTGACCACCGTGCGGTTGCCGTTGGGTTTGACCAGAATCACCGAAACCGGAGTGGGATGCTTGCCCCGCACCACCAGCTCGATGCCAACGCCCTCGTTCTGGAGTTCGTTGAAGTGTAGACTGCCGGCCTGGTCCTCCCCCAGGTAGCCTGCAAATGCCGACCTGCCCCCAAGCCTGGCTACGGCTACCGCAGCGTTTGCCGCAGGGCCGCCGCCGCAGGTCACCAGGCCGGTCGCTGAACACTTCTCATCCGGTCCTGGATGGTGAGTGACCATCAGCGTCAGATCAGAGGAGGCATGGCCCACACAAAGAACGTCTACGGCAAGGGAGGGCTGTTGTGGCATGGGCAAACCTGATTGTTGTTCGGATTTGAAAAGCTTCCCTGAAACGCCAGCCATTAGACCGGACCACACTTACCGCACCATATAACTGTAAAAGGATTCCAAGCCAAAAGGCAGTGGACCTTCGAGCTTACGGACTCCCACCATCTTAGGGTGAAATGGTTTGGAAATGCAAGGAGATGAGCCAGTATCCGCTCCTGCATCATCCTAATGGAAATCGTCAGCGGGTGACAGGATTTGCTCACCACACAAGTGAGACAACGTGACCAAGGAATCCAGGCAGGGACCTTGGCATGGCCCTTGATCCCTGGTGCAAAGGACTTGCTTGCCGGTCATGAACCAACCGTTGCCATTTCAGCACTCAAAAAAAGAATCATCAAACTTCCCCTCCACTCCGATACGGTGTGAGGTTGCCTTCCTATGGAAGATGCGGGGCATGCTGGCAGTTGTTGAGGGAATACCCTTCCCTCACCGGAACCGGAACGAGAGCTACAGGATTGGGCATAGTCCTTGCTTTCTAATACTCTCGTCACTCCAGCACATTCAGGTTCCTGGGTGTGGTTCGATTGGTTCCGCTGGAGAAAGTAAAGGGGGTGAGCGTGGCGAAGGGTGGTTTTGGATCAGCGCAGAGCGATGCTCGTTTCCGGGGCATGAGACAGGTGTTGCTGACATTGTCACCTTTGCTGATCAGTAAACGGGTTGAACACAGCTAGGAGGTTTTTGTGATGCGAAAGACAAAGTTGTACTTCAAGGGCGGTTATCGAAAGGTCAGTCTGATGGTCTTGGTAGCGTTCCTGATCAGCCTTGGTTTGGCTCAGGCGCAGGAACTCACCGCGGCGCCAAAAAACCAGATCAGACCGGAAATCAAGGCTCAGATTGAGACTCTCCAGCAGGAAGTTGCGGAGAAAGGCCATACCTTCACGGTGGGTTACAGCCCGGCCATGGAGTATACCATCTCGCAGCTGGCGGGGTTGGTAGTGCCTAAGGGCTGGCGAAAGAATGCCAGGTTCGAGGATATGGACCGCTACCTCACGGCGACGGCGAGCTCTTTTGACTGGCGTACCTTGCCGGGAGGCAACGTGCCGGTGAGGAATCAGGGTTCCTGCGGCAGTTGCTGGGCTTTTGGCACGGTGGCACCGCTCGAAGCTCTCATCGGCGTTCATTGTCAGAAGAGCGTAGACCTCTCCGAGCAATATCTCGTTTCCTGCAATCAATCGGGTTGGGGATGTCAGGGGGGGTGGTTTGCCCATGATTACCACGAATGGCTGATCCCGACCGGGAAGGGCCAAACGGACTTTGGAGCCGTGCTCGAAAACGCTTCCCCATACAAAGCCTATAACGCCTCGTGTGGCGGTCCTCATGCTCATCCTTACAAGATCAGCGACTGGCGATTCGTTAGCAGCAGCAATGGGGTCCCCACCCCGGCGGCCATCAAGCAGGCTATCGAGAATTACGGACCCGTTTCGGTTGCGGTGTGTGTCGGAAGTAAATTCCAGGCTTACCGGTCAGGTATTTTCAATGCCAATGAAACCTGCAGTGGGACCGTGAATCATGCCGTAACCCTGGTGGGATGGAACGATGACCTGGGCGTGGATAACGGCTACTGGATCCTGAAGAACAGTTGGGGTACGGGCTGGGGTGAAGGCGGCTACATGAGGATCCGCTACGGGGTCTCCAAAGTGGGATTCGCTGCCAACTTTGTGGTCTTCACCGGTGCCAACTGTCCTGACAGCGCTCCTGTGCCGTTCGATTGCACAGGGGCAACGACTATCGGACTTGGGACCGTTTCCGGAACGACCGATGGCGGTCGAGCGGGAGACATTACCTATGGTTGCAGCGGGCAGCCGGAAAAGGGCCCGAGAAAGGTCTACAAAATCACCACCAGCAGTGCGGGAGACCTCATTGCGACCCTGAGCAACCTCTCCGTCGACCTTGATGTCTTCATTCTGAAGGGGTGCAATCCAGCCAATTGTGCTGCATATGGGGACACCACTGCCAGCCTTGTGAATGCTCCCGCGGGAACCTATTACATTGTGGTGGACACAAAGAGCGGTGAGGCGGGAAGCTTCAACCTGACAGTAAGCCTGGCAAGGCCGCTGCCTGACCTCAGCGGGGGCTGGCTCCAAATGAGGCCGAGTTCCACGGGGAAAATCGTCTACACGACGCTGAAAGTGGACAATATCGGCAATGCGACGGCTGGACGTTTTCGAGTGGGCTATTACCTCTCGTCAGATGGCTCGAAACTGGACAATCTGCTGGGTACCCAGACCGTCTCGAGCCTGGCGGCGGGCAGAACCGTGTACCTCTATCCCCGGTTCAGTTCCAACGCCGGCTTGCGAGGCAAGCACCTTATTGCTAAGATTGATTACCTCAATAACATTGTTGAAAAGGACGAAACCAACAACGTCGCGACGGGGCTGGTGAACCTCAAACGCTAGCCGCCGGCTCACAGGAGCGGTAACTGAAGGAAGAAGCTGGGTTGCGTGCAACCCAGCTTCTCGTTTTTGTACGGCCAAGCCCACGCGTGTCGGTGAGGCGGGCTTTGTGTGTTTCTCACCTTCACCTGCTGTTAGGGCGTCTTCGCCAGTTGACCTATCACGGTCAATGGAATCATCCTGTTGCCACTATCATTGGTTTTGGCGTAGGAAGTCTTTCTGGTGGTTTTCTGACAGCTTTTGGGATTCAGACTGATTTTCACTATTCCCTCGCCACCGGGAGGGATTGTCCGGTCAAAGCGGACAACGTGGGTCCCTCAAGCTGCGGTCACTTGGTTGATTTTCAGGACCCCGGTACCCCTGTTGAGAATTTTGAAATCGTGGACATAGATGCCATCTTCGTCCATGACTCCGAAATTGAATTCCCTGTTGGGAACCTCGGCCTTGGGAACTGCCTGAATGGCGGTCTCCGCAGTATTTGCGGGTTGCTCGACCTTTGCGGTTGGTGAATGGCTACAGCCCATCAGCCACAAGGCGATGAGAGCTGGAAAAAACCATTTCGGGTACTGCTGCATGGTCCTTCCTCCTGACGTACATAGGGGTTAGGTGACCTTCTGGGCGGCTGCCCTGCGGCCTGAAATTGCCCTTCCGCCACGAAGGCCGGTTGCCGAGTTTCCAACCAACGGCATCTGTTAATACGGCAGCTGCCAATCAGAGTCAAGATTCGAATGGCAACCTTTGAATCCTCAATCGAGCTCTTTTTGACAGCTGTACTAAAGGCGACGTCGAGAGATGCCGATGGCTTGGGAGGGTCGCGCCGGTTGTTCGGTGGCTCTCTATGCCCGCCGGAATCGTTGTTCATCTGGGACTGGGCAGAGTCCCGGAAAATTGTTAATAATTACAGGACACAGGTCAACAGGGGGCCAACAGGGGAGATTGGATGAGGAGAAGGTGATGAAAGGTGAGTGCGCGGTGGAACTGAGAAAATTTTCGATCCCTGAAATCATCTTTGGTCAAGGGAGTCTGCGCTGTGCGGGGCGTTGCGCTCGGAGACTGGGAGCAGAAAAGGTTTTTTTGGTGAGTGATCCCGGTCTGGAGTATGTCGGCTGGGTCGATCACCTCACCGAAACCCTTGCTGAAGAGAAGCTTCGCTGGGTCTACTTCAATGACATTGTTTCCAACCCACGTGATTTTCAGATCGAGAGGGGTGCGGCCATCTACAGGGAGGAAGAAGCGGATGTGGTGATGGCCCTCGGCGGCGGCAGCCCGATGGATGCGGCCAAGGGCGTTGCGTTGGTTGCCAGTAATGGCGGGAGTATCCACGACTATGAAGGGGCTAATCGCATCCAGCGGCCCTTGCCACCCATGGTCTTTATTCCCTCCACAGCCGGAAGCGGTTCCGACCTGACCCAATTTTGCATCATCACCGATGTGCGCCGCAAGGTGAAGATGTCGATCATCAGCCGTTCCCTGGTTCCCAACATTTCCATCATTGACCCTTTGCTGCTGCAAACCAAAACCAAGAACCTGATCATAGCCTCGGGAATCGATGCCTTGGCCCATGCTATTGAATCATATGTATCGAAAATCGCGACCCCGTTTACGGAGCTGCAGTCTTTGCAGGCGATTCGGTTGATCTTCGAGCATCTTGAGGCGGCAATCGAAACCCGCAGTCTGGACTGCCTGCAGCAGTTAAGCACAGCGAGTACCGCCGCTGCCATGGCCTTCAGCAATGCCGGCCTCGGTGCCGATCATGCGCTGGCGCATTCTTTGGGGGGCATGTTCGACACCCTGCACGGTCTTGTTCACCCGGTGCTCCTGCCTCCGGTGATGCGCTTCAATCTGCGGGAGTGTGTCGAGAAGATGGCGAATATCGGAGAAGTCATCCTGAACAAGAGAATCCGTCCCCGTGAGGCGATGGCGCTTGCCGGCATCGAGAAACTGTCAGAGTATTGCGAGTCCCTGCAGGTCAATAACCATCTTCGGGAAATCGTTGACGACCCGTGCCGGCTGCCGGAACTCTGCAAGATGGCGCTCAATGATGCCTGCCTTCTAACCAACCCTCGTGAAGCCAGCGCCGAAGATCTGCTGAAGATCTACGAAGAGGCATGGTGATGAGTTCCAAACCAACCCTGGATGACCTGATCGGCGTTGAACACACGCGCTTGGGTTTTTTCAAGGAATTGCAGCAGAAAATTGCCGAGCTCGAGGTCTCCAATATTGAACTGGCGCGTCGGCAGCGTCAGATCCAGGCTATTCTGGATGGCATTTCCGATGTCATGGTGGTTCTATCCCTCGATTTTCAGATCATCTCGGTCAACCAGGAGTTCATCAGGGTGTTTGGCATCGAGGTTCCCGAGGGACGGTCATGCCATGAAATCTTTCGCAATGCATCTCATCCCTGTTTCCCCTGCCCGGTCATCACGGCGCGAGACGACAATCAAATCTGCCGCCATCTGGCGATCTACTCGATAGCCGGGAAGAACCGGCATTTCGAAATCACCGCCTCGCCATTGCCCAATCCGGAAGGTAAGCCCAGCCAGATTCTTCTCCTGATGCGCGACGTTACCCTCGAAAAAGAGCTGCAAGCGAGATATTACCAGGCACAGCAAATGGCCACTATTGGCTTGCTGGCAGCGGGGGTGGCACATGAAATCAACAACCCCCTGACCGCAATATCGGGTTTTGCCGAAGGGCTGAAGCGTCGTTTGCCAAGGCTCGAGAAACAGATCGATGATGAATTGATGGATGACCTCAGTGAATACCTGGGCATCATTCTCAAAGAGTGCCGGCGCTGTCAGGAAATCGTCCAAAACCTCCTGACCTTTGGCCGCCAGAGCAGTTTTGAAGCCAGTTCCGTGAACCTCAATGGGCTGGTCAAAGACACCCTGAAGTTGCTCCATAATAAACTGAAGCACCGGCGTAAAGATTTTGTGCGACTTGACCTGGATGAATCGCTGCCCCTGATTTCGGGAGATGAATCGCAGCTGAAGCAGGTCGTGCTCAACCTCCTCTTCAATGCCTTCGATGCCTCGGCTGAGAAAGGGGTTATCATTTTGCGGACCTTCGAGGAAAGCGGAGAGTGGGTGATCCTCTCTGTCGAGGACAGTGGTTGCGGCATTCCCCGCGAACACCTGGACAAAGTATTCGAACCGTTCTTCACCACCAAGTCGGTGGGAAAAGGAGTCGGGATCGGGCTGTCGACTTGCTACAATATTATCAGTAGACATGGAGGTGAGATCCATGTTGAAAGTCACCTCGGCAGGGGATCCACGTTCGCGGTGAAATTGCCTCGGGAGAAGCATGATGTTGATATTCAATCCGATTCGGATACTTGTTGTTGATGACGAGGAATCGATCCGTCGATTGCTCGAAAAGGAACTCAGCAGCATCCGGCGAAGTGTCCGCACGGCCGACAGTGCCAGGCAGGCCTTCGAATGCCTCGAACAGCACCAATTTGAGGTCATCCTGCTGGATATTCGTTTGCCGGACGGGGACGGCATCGAATTGCTGGAAAGATTGAAGCAGACGGTTCCCGATGTGGAAGTCGTCCTGATCACGGGCTTTGGCAATGTCGATAACGCCGTCGAGGCGATGAAGCTGGGTGCCTATGACTACATCACCAAACCCTTCAGCCTGGACCGTGTGGAATTGGTGGTTGAAAAAGCCTATCAGCGCGTCTGCCTGCAGCGGCAGAATCGCCTGCTGCGTCATACCCAGACCTGCCTCCCGGCACCTCAATTTGTTGGTCGCTCGCCTTGTGTCGAGCAGATCCATTATCTCATTGAAAAAGTGGCGCCGACCAATGTCCCGGTCCTGATCACCGGTGAAAGTGGGGCGGGAAAGGATGTCGTGGCCAGTGCCGTTCACCTCCGGAGCCAGCGAGCTCAGCAACCGTTGGTCATCAAGAACTGTGGTGCCCTGCAGAAAGAGTTGATGCGCAGCGAGCTTTTCGGTTACTGCAAAGGTGCTTTTACGGGTGCGAACGAAGCCCATGAGGGGCTCATCTCCCTGGCTCATGAGGGCACTCTCTTCCTGGATGAAATCGGCGAGCTGCCCATCGAGGTGCAGGCCGCACTCCTTCGGGTACTCGAAACCCAGACTTATCGGCGGGTTGGAGACAAATACGAACGGCAGGTGGACGTTCGCTTCCTCTTTGCCACCAACCGCAACCTGGTGGAAGAAGCCCGTGTGGGTAATTTCCATGAAGCCCTCTACCATCGGCTCAATGTCTTTCAGATTCACATTCCGGCATTACGGGAGCGCGAGGAGGATATCCCGCTGCTGGTGGAGTACTTTCTGGGGCTTCTCGGCGGTGGCTCTTCCCCTTGCCGGGTTTCCAAAGGTGTTATGCAGTGCCTGATGAACTATAGCTGGCCCGGCAATGTGCGAGAGCTTCGCAATGTGATTGAACGTGGGATCATCCTGGCCGAAAACGGAATTATTACTGAGGCTGCATTGCCTCGGGAGCTGACCCGGCGAACAGATCCGCAGGCCATGGATACCCCTCTCGTACCGTTGAGCGAAATTGAACGACATCACATTCGACGGGTCATGGAGACCGTGGCCGGGAACCGTTCACAGGCTGCCAGAATCCTTGGTATCGGCCGCAAAACTCTGTATCGCAAGCTGAAGGAATATGAGCTCGAATGAACGCGCACCCATTATGTGATAGCTGGCATAGTGGCTTAATATGACACAGCGTGAACCAAAACAAGGGTCATCCCGACACAGTATAACCAATGGATTTGACAAGGATATGCTCACACACCGGTTGTTTTCTCGAAGCAAGCCTTGAATCCTCCCGCTTCCCCGGCCCCACGCCTCATCTGCGTCAGCGACCATTGAACTATATATCCATATGAATATATTAGAATAATTGTCTATGTCATAAGCCTTGTAAGAGGACCCTTAACGCGAACGATGGTCCCGGTCAACGATTTTACGCCTTCCCTCCAGGCGGGATTGGAGAGGAAGAGTTCGATCTACCGGAAATGGCGGAAGACACTCCCGACCCGACAGGAAAAGCTGACAGGATGGGAAGAGGGTGCGGGTTTTCTGAAAACAGACAGAAGGATAGGATGATGGATAAGCTTTTAAGAATTGATATGGGCGCGGCAGGCGGCATCAAGGCCAGGGAAGAGCCCCTTGGTGAATACACCGGCATGGGAGGCCGGGCGCTGACTTCGACTATCGTGGGCAAAGAAGTGCCTCCGCTCTGCCATCCTCTGGGGGCAGAAAACAAACTCGTGATCGCGCCGGGAATGCTGAGCGGGACCGCGGCAGCCATGTCCGGCCGGCTTTCGATAGGGTGTAAGAGCCCTCTGACGGGTGGCATCAAAGAGGCTAACTCCGGTGGGCAGGCGGCTCAGGTCCTGGCGAGACTGGGTTATGCGGCCATCGTTCTCGAAGGCGTTCCCAAGGGTGACGATCTCTATAAGATTCTTATCAACAAGGACGGCGTTACGATAACGGTCGATAACAGCCTGAAGATGTTACTGAATTACGATCTTGTTGCCAAGCTGACGGCAGAGTATGGGGATAAGATCACCTGCATTTCGATTGGAACCGCAGGAGAGATGAAGATGTGTGCGTCCTCGATTGCCATCACCGACATGGAACTTCGACCTACACGGCATGCAGGACGTGGTGGAGTGGGGGCGGTCATGGGTGCCAAGGGTGTGAAGGTGATCGTTCTTGACGATACCGGAATGAAAATGCGCGCTCCCAAGGATCCTGAAAAATTCAAGGAGGCCAACAAGAAGTTCGTAGACGGTCTTCGCAATCACCCGGTTACCGGCCAGGGCCTGCCCGCCTATGGCACCAATGCTTTGACCAACATCCTCAATGAAGCGGGTGGCTACCCCACCTACAATTTCAAGGATGGCCGCTTTGTTGATGCTCACAAGATTAGCGGGGAGACCCAGGCCGACACTGAGAATGCACGGGGCGGGAAGGGCGCCGCAACGCATGGATGCCATCGGGGGTGTGTCATTCGCTGCTCCGGTACCTATTACGACAAGGATGGGAAGTACCTGACCAAGCAACCCGAGTACGAAACGATATGGTCGCACGGTGGGAACTGTGGGATTTGTGATCTGGATGCCATTGCCAAGATGGACTTCATGGATGACAACTATGGGCTCGATACCATCGAAATGGGAGTCACCATAGGCGTAGCCATGGAAGCCGGATTGATCAAGTTTTGGTGATTCCGAAGGAGCCATCAGACTGCTTGATGAAGTGGGCAATGGTACCCCTCTGGGCCGAATTCTGGGTTCCGGCGCGGGTACAACCGGTAAGGTGTTTGGAGTTGATCGGGTGCCTGTGGTTAAGAATCAGGCGCTGCCAGCCTACGATCCGCGGGCTACTGCATCGCCACCAATATCCTGAAGGTTGGTGGGTTTATTGATCCTCTGAAGCCTGAAGGCCAGATCGAGCTGTCGCGCAATCTGCAGGTGGCAACCGCGGCGGTTGATGCAACCGGTATGTGCCTCTTCACTGCCTTTGCCGTTCTGGACCAGCCCGAAACCTTCCAGGCGCTGATCGACATGATCAACGCGTTCTATGGTCTGAACCTCACAAGCGACGACGTGGTGGCACTGGGCAAACAGATCCTCAAGACGGAAAGAGATTTCAATGCCCGCGCCGGTTTTACGGCTCAGCATGACCGACTGCCGAGGTTCTTCAAGACGGAGCCGGTTGGGCATCATAATATCACCTTACCAGGTGAAAGATGAGGAACTCGACCAGGTGTTCAGCTGGTAACCGGTCGTGGTGTGAATGATCACCCTGTTCTGCCTTCTCGGATGAACTCTGCCGGAGTTCATCCGAGAATCGCTTCGCTCGGTCGACAACGCTTTCCTTCCTCCTGTCGGGGTTGATGACCCCCACCAGCTACACAAGTAATGACGCCGACATTCCGCCAGCGACCCGTTCGTGGTCGACGGCAGCAAGAGTCCTTCCTTACCGGTTGCCTGCCGAGGCACTGCCGTCGTATCAGGGCAGTTCCCTGAGTGCGGGGCAAACCTCATGGGACAGCTGAGGTTTTGGGTTGACGTGCCAGGAAACGGAAAAGTATATATCCATCTCTAGGGTTTTGTGCATTCTGCGTGAAAAACTGTCACGCTTATTGGGGATTTTCCAAGATTACCGCGAGCGAATGGTTCTGTTCCGGCCTACTGCACTGATCCTATGATTTCGCATGGATGGTATCGACTTGGTCGCGAGGATCATGGAAAGATATCTGGCACGAGTTGAGAAGCCCGGCCGCTACCTGGCTAATGAGATCAATGCTTTTCACAAGAGCTTCGAGAAGGCTCGGGTGCGGTTTGCTCTGGCCTTTCCTGATGTTTATGAAGTTGGGATGAGCCACCTCGGATTGAAGTTGCTCTATGAGTTCCTGAATCGGAGCGAGGAGGTAATGGCGGATCGCGTCTATGCTCCTTGGATTGATCTGGAACATAACCTCAGAGCTGAGGGGGAGCCGCTCAGAGCGCTCGAGAGCAACCGGGCTCTCAGCGATTTCGATTTCGTGGGTTTCAGTCTTCAATACGAGCTGAGCTATTCCAATATCCTGACGATGCTTGACCTGGGGGGAGTTCCACTCCTCGCGGAGGCACGCACGGTTCATGACCCATGGGTGATTGGGGGAGGGCCCTGTGTGTTCAACCCGGAACCGCTCGCCGAATACTTTGATTTTTTTGTTCTGGGCGAAGCCGAGGAGATGCTGGTCGAACTGATCGCGGTTTTCCGAGACTGGCAATCACGCAAGGGGAGGCGGCAAGCTTTTCTGGAGGAAGTAAGGACGATAGCGGGAGTTTATGTGCCGGCTTTTTTCACCGTTTCTTACCGATCTGACGGCACGGTTGCCGCGACCAGGCCACGCTATCCTGACCATGCTCAGATCACCAGGCGCCTGGTGCCCGATCTGGACAAAGGGTCGCCCATTCCTGAAAAACCGCTCGTCCCCATGCTGGAGATTGTGCACAATCGTCTGGGTCTTGAAATTGCTCGAGGCTGCACCAGGGGCTGCCGCTTCTGCCAAGCTGGCTTCATCTATCGGCCGGTGCGGGAGCGCGATCCGCAGGTGGTTTTGGAGCGGGCGGTGGCGGCTTTGCGGAACAGCGGCTTTGAGGAACTCTCACTCCTGTCGTTGAGTACCGGTGACTACTGCCAGGTGCAAGCACTCCTTGCGGCGCTGATGGATCGGTTCTTACCCGACAGGATCGCGGTCTCGCTCCCATCCATGAGGGTGGGGACGCTCACCCCTGAGCTCATGGCGCTGGTTCGGCAGGTCCGCAAGACCGGTTTCACGCTTGCTCCCGAAGCGGGTAGCGAGCGGCTGCGGCAGGTGATCAACAAGAATATCCGGGACGAGGATCTGGTGGCAACGGCGGAGCATGCCTTCCGGCTCGGGTGGCGTCTTCTCAAGCTCTACTTCATGGTTGGACTTCCCGGTGAAACCTCGGCTGATCGGGACGCTCTGGTGAGGCTGGGCCTGGAGGTTTGGAAGTTGGCCAAACCGACGCGGTCTTCGGTCAATGTCTCAATTTCCACCTTTGTGCCCAAGCCGCAGACGCCGTTTCAGTGGAGTGCCCAGCTGCCTGAGGATACTGTGCGGGAATGCCTCGACGAGCTGAAAAGCCGCCTCAGGCGGCCCGGCCTGAGGATGAAATGGCACGACCCCGGTCACAGTCATCTTGAGGCGGTTTTTGCTCGGGGAGATCGTCGCCTGGGGCGGGTTCTAAGGCGTGCCTGGGAACTGGGGGCGCGTTTCGATGGCTGGTCGGAGCTCTTTCGGGCCGATCTGTGGCGGCAGGCATTTGCTGAGACGGGCCTGCCCGCGGACTTTTATGCAACACGGGAACGATCTTTGGATGAGCTGCTTCCCTGGGACCATCTGTCGCCCGGAGTGTCCAAGGATTTTCTGAAGGATGAGTTTCGGCGCGCCCTGCGGGGTGAGTTCACCGAAGACTGCCGCTTCGGGCGATGCCTGCAGTGCGGCGTCTGTGATTATGAAAATGTTCGTCCTCAGCTCTATCCCCAGCTCGATCACCCCCTGCGTGTCGAGGCGCAGGCACTTCCGACCGGGGAAGAGGTTTGTCATCTGTATTGGTTCCGGTACCGAAAGACCGGCCCCGGGCGTTTTTTCGGACAATTGGAGGTGGCGCAGAGCTTCAGCCGGGCGGTCCGGAGGGCAGGGCTCCCCGCAGTCTACACCCGTGGTTTCCACCCTCATATCAAGCTCTCTTTTGTCGAGGCGCTGCCTCTGGGGCTGGAGAGCTTGATTGAAGAAGGATATCTGAATCTATCTCGGAAGCTCGAAGCGGAGGATGTGCAGCTCCCCTTGAATGCCCAATTGCCGCCAGGCTTGGAAATTGACGCTCTGATTCGGGTGGAAAGGCCGTTTCCGCGGGCTTCTCTGCGACGCATGACCTATGCGGTGATGGGCCTCAGTTCGTGGCAGGTGCGTCGGATTGTGCCATCGTGGCGGAAACGGGCGATGGTGATGCTGCATAAGAAGACCAAGAAAGGGGAAGCCATGGCGCCGTTGGGCGAAATCCTGCTCGACGTGCGCCGGGTGGATGAGTCCTCCCTGGAACTGGACGTCTGTGAAGGATCGGAGATGAGCTTCAGGCCAATGGCGATCCTGCAGGTTCTCTTGGAGGACCCTCCTGAGGCTCTTCCGGATTGCCGAATCTGCAAAATAGCAGCGGTGCCCTTCACCCGGCGGGAGGAAGAAGGATATGTCCTCAGAGCTAATCATTAACGCTGATTTCTACGAAACACGGGTTGCCCTGGTTGAAAACGGCCAGGTCGCGGAGTTCTATGTCGAACGGACTTCCGATCGCGGGATCGGCGGCAACATCTACAAGGGCAGGGTGGTGCGGGTATTGCCGGGAATGCAGGCTGCGTTCGTGGATATCAACCTGGAAAAGGCGGCGTTCCTGTATGTGAGCGATGTCCAGCATCCCGTTACGGACCTCGAACAGCTGCTCCTGAACTCGTGTGACATCGGTTGCCAGGAAGAGAAGACCGACGACAGCGGCGAGTCTGCCGCGGAAGAGCCCGGGACGATTGAGGAGCTGCCGTCCGGCTACAGTGATGTGCCAATTCAGGATCGCCTTCAGGAGGGTCAGGAAATCCTTGTTCAGGTGGCCAAGGAACCCATTGGGCACAAGGGTGCTCGGATTACCACCCATATTACGCTGCCGGGACGACTCCTGGTGCTCATGCCCACCATGGACCACGTTGGGGTCTCCAGAAGAATTGAGCACGAGAAGGAACGTCGACGCCTCCGTGACCTCATGTGCCTGCTGAAACCACCCATGTGCGGCTTCATTGTCCGCACTGCCGCCGAAGGCGTGGAACCGGAAAAGCTCGAGGCCGAGGTGAACTTTCTGCTCAAGCTCTGGCAGAGCATCCAGCGACGCGCCGAGCATGCCTCGGCTATCTCCCTGGTCTACCAGGAGCTCGACATCATTCTCCGTGCGGTTCGGGATCTCTTAACCAAAGAGGTTGACCGGTTGGTGATTGACTCACCGAGCGAGTACCGCAAGGTGCTCAATTTCATGGAAACCTTCCTGCCCTCTCTGCAGACGGCAGTGGAGCTCTATGACGGAGAGGAACCCATTTTTGACGCCTACGGTATCGAGATGGAAATCCAGCGGGCTCTCAGCAAGAAAATATGGCTGAAGTCGGGCGGTTACATCGTTATCGAAGCGACTGAAGCACTGACCGCAGTGGATGTCAACACCGGGCGGTACGTAGGAAAGCGCAATCTGGAGGAAACGATCCTCAAGACCAACCTCGAAGCGGTAAAGGAGATCGCCTACCAGTTGCGACTCAGGAATATAGGTGGGATCATCATCATTGACTTCATCGATATGGAAAAGGAAACCAACCGGGAAAAGGTCTTCAATGCGCTCAAGGAGGCTACCCGGAAGGACAAAAGCAAGACCAACATTCTCCGGATGTCGGAATTGGGGTTGATCGAAATGACACGCAAGCGGACCAAGGAGAGTATCGGGCGCCTGCTTTGTGAAGACTGCTTCTACTGTGAGGGGGAGGGGCATCTGAAATCGAAGCGGACGGTCTGCTATGAGATCCTGAGGGAATTGGAACGGGAGCGGAGTGAGCACTTTGGGCGCAACATCCTGGTCATGGTTCATCCCGATGTGGCCGCCAGATTCTACGACGAAGAGCGGGGACCGCTCGAAAGGGTCGAGGAACGACTGCAAGCAAGAATCATGATCAAGGGGGTGGCGGGTCTGCACCTGGAACAATACGAGATCACGCCAAGCGACGCCTGACCTGAAAAAGGACCTGGAAAACGATGAAATGGGATGTCTCGAAGAAGCTCTATGAGGAAGCATGCCGGTGGTTGCCGGGGGGGGTGAACAGCCCGGTTCGGTCGGGGCGTGCCGTGGGGACCAGCCCCATTTTTGCCGTAGCGGCCTCGGGGTGTCGCCTGAGGGATGCCGATGGCAATGAATACATCGACTATGTGGGCTCCTGGGGACCGATGATTGTGGGCCACGCCCACCCGAAGGTCGTAGCGGCAGTGCAGGCTGCGGCGGTGAAGGGGACCTCCTACGGGGTTCCCACTCAGCTGGAAGTCGAAATGGCGCGCAGAGTGGTGGAGATGGTTCCCTCACTCGAGATGGTGCGCATGGTGAATTCAGGAACCGAAGCCACCATGAGCGCCATTCGGCTGGCCAGGGGTTATACCGGCCGCAAGCGCATCATTAAATTCGATGGCTGCTATCATGGTCATGGTGACAGCTTGCTGGTCAAAGCCGGGTCGGGGCTGGCGACCCTTGGAATTCCCGGGAGCCCTGGGGTGCCCGAAGAGATTGCGCAAGCCACCCTTTCCCTGCCGTATAACAACCTGGAGGAGGTCAAAGCCGTAATGGCACGCCTGGGAGAGGAAGTGGCGGCCATCATTGTGGAACCGGTTGCGGCCAACATGGGAGTGGTCCTGCCGGAAGCGGAGTTCCTCCCCGGGTTGCGGGCACTGTGCGATCAGCATGGCAGTTTGCTGATTTTTGACGAGGTGATCACCGGCTTTCGCCTGGCTCGTGGCGGGGCGCAGGAGCGATTCGGTTTGAATCCCGATATAACCTGCCTGGGAAAAATCATTGGCGGGGGCCTGCCGGTGGGCGCCTATGGAGGAAAACGGGATATTCTGAGCCGGATGGCGCCCGCCGGTGATGTCTACCAGGCAGGTACCCTCTCGGGAAATCCGCTGGCGATGAGTGCGGGTTTGGCGACTCTGGAGCTGCTGGCAGAAGATGGCTTTTACCAGAGCCTGGAGGAAAAGAGCGATTACCTGGTGCATGGTCTGACCGAGGCGGCAAACACCACCGATGTCGCGGTTGTTTTGAATCGCATTGGCTCGATTGGCTGCGGGTTCTTCACCAATGAACCGGTGGGCGATTTTGCAACTGCCCTCAAGGCTGATACCCAGGCCTATGCCCTGTTCTTTCAGGAGATGCTCAAGCGTGGCATCTATCTGGCTCCTTCCCAATTTGAGGCTTTTTTCATAAGCGCAGCTCATTCAAAAACAGACCTCGATCAGACCATTGAAGCTGCAACCCAAGCGCTACAAGAGGTTAAAGCAGTCTTCAAACCACCTTCCAGAAAAAAGCGTTGACTCGGTTTGGGGAGTGTGCTACGAACCCTGTGAACTTTTACACGAAGTGGCCTATGAAAGACGATACCAGAAAGTATTTGCGGGAATTGGCGATGGCAAGCTCCATCGGTTTCCAGGTGGTTTTTGCTGTTTTTATCGGATTGTTTATCGGGGTTTGGCTCGACAAGCTGTTCGGCACCGGCCATTTGCTGGCGCTGGTATTCCTGGTGATGGGAGTGATCGCCGGGTTTCTCAATTATTATCGCTATGCCCGCAGGCAGCAGGAAGAGGATTCCCGAGACTCCAAAGGGTAGCGGGCAAGGTTTTTCTTGGAAGAGAAGCTGCTACGGCGGATCGAACTGCTCAATTTCATCCTGCTGGCGTTGTTGCCGCTGGGAGGCTGGTTGCTGGTTTCGGTGCAAACGGCGGTTGGGGTGTTTCTGGGGGCAGCCATCGTGACGGTCGGTTTTCGGGTGCTCAAATGGCAGCTGAACAAGGCCTTCAGAACACCAGGGAAGCTTCCCCAAAAGGGGCGGGTTCTGGCTGGCTATTACCTGCGCTTGTCAGCGATGCTGTTTTTGGTCTTTCTGGTGGTCTATTTCGGGTGGGCAGATCCCATTGCCTTTCTGGTGGGATTGTCGGTAGTGGTTTTGAGTATCTTTGTTGGTGGGGGATTGGAGATTCTGGTATTGCTTGCTGGAAAGGGGGAAGGTTAGGGTATGGAGCATCCGATTCTTTTCTTGAATATCCTGTTCGAAAAGCTTGGGTTGCCGGTGGTCAGTGGGGATCAGGCACACAGTTTCCTGGAATTCGCGCTGCAGCCTCACGTTACCTACACATGGGTGATCATGATCTTCCTGCTCGTGTCTGCCAGGCTGGCGGCAAAGACCCTGGAAATGGTTCCCAAAGGCGGTCAGAACTTCTTTGAGGTGCTCATCACGGGGCTTGAAGACTTCATGATTGGGGTAACCGGGGAACAAGGCCGTTTCGTATTTCCACTGATTGCCACCCTTGGCTTCTTTATCTTGTCCTCCAATTATATGGGCTTGATCCCTGGTTTCTTTTCTCCCACGGCCAGTCTTAATACCACGGGTGCCTGCGCCATCATTGTCGTGGTGTTCACTCATGTCATCGGGGTGAAGTTTCACGGTCCAAAATACATCAAACACTTCCTGGGTCCGATCTGGTGGCTGGCGCCCCTTATGTTTCCCATTGAGGTCATCGGTCACCTTGCCCGTATCCTCAGTCTCTCCATCCGGCTTTTCGGCAATATTTTCGGCGAAGAACTGGTGCTTGGCATCCTGTTCTTCCTTGTGGGGCTGTATCTGGCCCCTCTACCCATGATGTTTCTTGCTCTCTTTACCGGGTTCATTCAGGCGTTCATCTTCTGCCTGCTTTCCATGATGTACTTTGCAGGGGCCATCGAGCATGCCCACTAGTGTTGGCGGTTACGGGTTGGAGGAAGGCCGCGTAGCTATATTGTCCCAAGTTGTCGTTGGTAGTAGGTGTTCACATCAAAAAGGAGGTTGGTTCATGTTTAAGAGGATTGGGTTGTTGACAACACTGTTCGTGATGGGTCTAACGACTGCCGCTCTGGCCGCAGATCCTGTCGGCGCAGCTGAGAAGGCGCAGGGGCTCAGCTTCTTCGTCTATTCAGCAATTGCCGCTGGTCTGGCGATCGCCATTGCTGCCCATGGTTGCGGTATTGGTATGGGCACAGCCATCAGAGGCGCCGTCGAAGGTATTGCCCGCAACCCGGATAGTTCAGGTAAAGTGACCGTTACCATGCTGATCGGTCTCGCGATGATCGAGTCGCTCGCCATTTACGCCCTCGTTATCGCCTTGATCCTCATCTACGCTAACCCGGTAAGCTCGCTCATCCAGAAGTTTGTCGGTCTGGTTAGTTAGTCAGGGTCAATCAGCAGGTAACTTCTGCAACCTGCAGCATACAGGGGCTGACCAAGCGAATGCGCTGGTCGGCCCCTGTCCTGGCCTGTCTCCGCCGCAACTGGGCACAGGCCTTTTTTTTTAGGAGGCGATTAATGTGAAGGCTATCACATTACTTAGGGGGATTGCATCCGCCCAGCTTTCAATCGGCCAACGTGAACTGAGGTCCTGAGGATGAAATTTGCCAAGATCCCGATGGCTACCATCAGCCGTCTCTCAATCTACACGCGCACGCTCCAGGAATTGCTGGAGGAAGAAGTGGATGTCATCTCGTCGGAGCGCCTGGCAAAACAGTGTGCGGTGAATCCGGCGCAGATTCGAAAGGATCTGGCCTACTTCGGTGAGTTTGGGGTGAGAGGAGTAGGCTATCGGGTCGGCGATCTGCTCAACCAGATTAAGGAAATCCTGGGTCTCAACCGACCCTGGAACCTGGGCATGGTAGGGATTGGCAATCTTGGATCGGCCCTGATCCGGCATGCTAATTTCATCCGGCATGGGTACAATTTCACGGCAGCATTTGATGTCGACCCGCAGAAGGTGGGCAGGAGGTTGCCCAACGGCCTCATGATCAGTCATCTCGAGGAACTTGACGAGGTGGTGAAAGAGCGTGAAGTGCATATCGGTGCTATCACGACCCCTGCGAGCGCGGCGCAGAGTGTCGCCAACCAGCTGGTGCTGGCCGGGATCAATGGGATTCTGAATTTCGCCCCCATCCAGATTCAGGTTCCGAACTGTTGTCATGTGGAAAACGTTGATTTTACCATTAAACTCGATTCCATTGCCTACCATCTCTCCTCAACTGCCTGATCACAGCCGGCAGGAAAGCCTGCAATAGCCAACTGCGATTGACGCAAGTCGAGATGGTTCCGAAGTCGGTCGTTAGGAAAGGGTCGGCGGCCGCAGTCAGCCAGCGGGGGTTTGCATAACCTCTCTCAAGAACCTGCCAGTGTAGGAAGCCTCTTCACGAACAATCTCTTCAGGGGTACCGGCTGCAACGACCCGGCCCCCCTCGTCGCCGCCTTCCGGACCCAGATCGATGACATAATCGGCGTTCCTGATCACCTCGGGGTGGTGTTCGATCATAATCACCGTGTGCCCTTGATCAGCAAGCCCTTGGAGGACGTGAAGAAGCCTCTGGATATCATCGAAGTGCAGACCGGTAGTGGGTTCATCCAGGAGGTAAAGGGTGGTGGTGGGGTTTCTTCGGCTCAGTTCGACGGCGAGCTTTAAGCGCTGCGCCTCACCAGCCGAGAGTGTGGAGCCGGGCTGGCCGAGCTGAAGATAACCCAAGCCGACTTCCATCAGCACCTCCAGACGGTGTGCAAGACCGGGGATATTGGCAAACAACCCGAAAGCTTCAGCAATGGTCATCTGCAGGACATCAGAGATGGAGTGGCCTTTGAAGTGCACTTCCAGGGTGTCGTCATGATACCGGCGACCTTTGCATTCTGGGCAGGTTACAGCCACATCCGGCAAGAAGTACATCTCGATCTGCTGAACTCCTTCCCCTTTGCACGCTTCACAGCGGCCCCCTTTGGTGTTAAAGGAGAACCGCTTTGCCCCATAACCACGCATTTTGGCTTCCGGCAATTGGGCGAAGAGCTCACGGATGGCGGAAAAGATCCCTGCATAGGTGGCCGGAGTCGACCGCCGCGTTCGCGCGAACGGCATTTGGTCAACCAGGATCACCTTGCCGAAGGCTTCGGCGTGGTCGAGGCGATCAAACGGGGCCGGGGTCCGGGTGCTGCGATAGAGTTGTCTTGCGAGGGCGCGATAAAGGGTGTGGATCACCAGGGTTGTCTTACCCGAACCTGACACCCCTGTGACGCAGGAGAGGCATCCGAGTGGGAAATGAGCGGTAATCCCTTTGAGGTTGTGACCGCGTGCGCCATACAGGGAGAGCGTTCCCCGGGCGAAGGGTTGTCGGCGTCGACTCGGGGAGATCCTCTTCCGCCCGGAGAGATACGCACCCGTCAAGGATGAGGGATGCTGAAGCAGGCCCGCCGGTGGTCCCGCGTAGAGCACCTCTCCCCCCAGGGTGCCCGCTCCCGGTCCCATATCGATGATGTGATCGGCCTGTTGGATGGTGTCGCGACGATGTTCGACGACCACGAGGGTGTTGCCGCGGTCGCGCAGCTGCCGAAGATTGGTCAGGAGTTGCTGGTGGTCTCGGGGATGCAGCCCGACACTGGGTTCATCGAGGACGTAGAGAATGCCCGAAAGGGGATTGCTGAGCTGATGTGCCAGTCGCACCCGCTGCATTTCGCCTCCCGCCAGGGTCATGGCGGACCGATCGAGGGTGAGATAGGCCAGGCCCAAGTCTTCCAGGCTTCTCAGGCGGCTCAGGATTTCCATACAGGCTTGCCTGGCAAGCTGCTTCCGGGATGGATCGAGATGCAGCTGTTCGATCCAGGGGCGCAAAGCGGCGAGGGGAAGGCGACCGATTTCAGGAAGAGCATGCCCGCCCAGGCGTACTGCACGAGCGACTTGGTTAAGACGGCTGCCCTGACACTGGGGGCATATGGTTTCATTTTCGTCCATGCGGCGCCGCCCAATTCTGGCGGGAGGAGCTGCGGCAATGACTCCTTCATCAGCCGGGACCTTGCGACTGCCGTCGTTACGGGAGTCGTGACATCCGAGGCCCTTGCATGTCGGACAGGCGCCCAGCGGATGATTAAAAGAAAAAAGGCTCGGCGAGGGTGCAGGCATCTGGCGGCCGCAGCCGAGACATTTGAGTGATTCGCTGAAGAACTTCTCCTTGCCCTCTAAAAGGATTGCCCCCGCCGTACCGTTTCCGATGCGGCAGGCAAGTTCGAGCGCATCCGTCAAGCGTCTGATCCGGTCTGGCCCGAGAATCAAGCGATCCACCACCACCTCAACCTTATACCGAGCACAGCGGGGAACGAAAGGAGCGGGGTCCAGTTCAAAAACCCGGCCTTCGATGCGGATGCGGGCAAAACCGTCTCGCCGGAATCGGCTCAGGGTGCCCGGAAGCTTCTTCTCGGGGATGGTTCCGGTCGGGCCGAGTATCAGTACGCGGCTTCCTGTCGGCCAGTCCTCCATCAATTCCTGGACCATCTGAGGAATGGTATGGGCCTCCACCGGTATGCCACAGGACGGACAGTAGCAGGTGCCGAGACGAGCATAGAGCACCCGCAGGAAGTCAGAAATCTCCGTCAGGGTTCCCACGGTGGAACGCGGACTTGGCACCTGGAGCCCTTGACTGACGGCAATGGCAGGGCTCAAGCCCTCGACGGCATCGACTTCAGGCGCATCCAGGCGCTGCAGAAACTGTCGCGACCGTGTCGACAGCGCTTCCAGATATCGTCTCTGGCCTTCGGCGAAGAGTGTGTCGAAAGCGAGGGTGGATTTTCCTGACCCGCTTACACCGGTAATCACGATGAACTGGTTGCGGGGAAAGGCAACATCGACGTTCTTGAGATTGTGTTGGCGAGCGCCGCGAATGACGATATGGTTCATATCGATCCTGCCAGAGCCCTGACGTTCATCCGCTCAGGGATGGCCCATACCTGTCGGTAAACGGTTCATCCGGTTCTTCATCAGCCGCCAGGGACCCTGCAAGACCCCTCCTGCCAACGGTTTCGGGCCATCTGCAGAGCCAAGCCAAGTGCCGCTCGCAGGCTTCCCGGATGGGCTTGACCCGTCCCGGCCAGCTCGTAGGCAGTACCATGATCGACCGAGGTTCGGATGATGGGCAACCCCAGCGTCACATTAACCGCGTCATGAAAGTGAACCAGCTTAATGGGAATCAACCCCTGGTCGTGATACATGGCAATGACGGCATCGAATTCACCTTCGTAAGCGCGGTGAAAGAGGGTGTCGGGGGACACGGGGCCGACCACCTGGTAGGGCTGGTCCTGGAATCCCTGAATCACCGGCTGAATCAACTCCAGTTCTTCACGTCCAAAAAGACCGTCTTCACCGGCATGAGGATTGAGTCCGGCCACCCCCAGACGCACCGGTGAAATCCCGAAATCGTGCCGGAGAGCCCCAGCGGTTATGGCAATGGTGTGGTAGAGCAGATCTGCTGACAAAATCCGGGGAACTAACTGCAAGGCATGGTGGATGGTCACCAACGATACCCGCAAACGGGGTCCCGCAAGCATCATGACAACCCGGTTAGCTCCGGTGAGTGCCTGTAGAAACTCGGTGTGGCCGGGAAACGTAAAGCCGTGCCGCTGGAGCACGGCCTTGTTGATGGGGCAGGTACAAACTGCGGCTACCCGGCCGGCAAGGGCCAGACGGATTGCTTCCTCGATGCTGTGGATCACGGCCTGGTAGGCAGCGGGCGTTGGGTGCCCGAAAACCAAGTCGTGCCGAGCCAGCTGAGAATGACTGATAACGGCCACGGTGCCGGCAGGAGCGTCGTCGAGTTCTTCTGGATGCTCCACAAGACGTAGCGCCAGTTCAGCCCCGAGCAGACGGCATGCGCGTTCCAGAGCGTGGCGATCACCGATAATGACGGGTGCCCAGGGTTCAAATATGCTCTGAGACTGAAGGCATTTTACAATGATCTCCGGCCCGACGCCACAGGGGTCGCCCATGGTAATGGCAATTCGAAGCCTCGGGTATTGGTGACCGGTTGTGGCCATGAGTTCCTGCCAAACGACCCGAAAAAACTACTGTTCGGACTTAGGGTTATGCTTGAACTTTTCGATCTCGGCAGCAGTCAAAGGGCGACCATCGGCATCCACGACGGCAACCGCAGGCGGAATTTCCAGTTGGAACAACCGGGGGTTGAGGCTGGCCATGACCCTGACGGAATTCAGGCTGATGCGATTGATGTTTCCCAATGCATTATGGACTTCGATGGTGACGATGTGATAGGTCGGCAAGTCGATAAACAGGAAAAGCGTCTTGATTTCCGGGTCTTCCTTCTTAGGGATAAGTTTGAGTACGGCTGCGTCACTGGTTGACTGGCGGTGGTCTAGAGTCACTTCATAGTGGTTTTTGAGCACCCCGACACCTTCGAAAAAGGTCTGTGCCAGGGGGTGAGAAAAGATCTTGCCGGATTCGAATAGTGAAATCTGCTGTTCCGATGGGCCATAAAGCCACGCCACCTGCCCGTTGGCAACAAAGATCTGAGGTTCGGGCTTCTCGTATTCCCAGCGCATCTGCCGGGGTTTTTCGTAATAGAGTTTTCCGGCGGCTTCGGTGCTCGTGGTGCTCACCGCTGCTGACGTCACCGACTGCTGAAAGGTGGCGGTGAAAGCCTGGGTCTGCTGATAGGTTGCTTCAACCTTCTTGAGGATATCGGCGACCACGAGAGGCGAATCGGCCAGGCCGGAACGCGCAATACCGGTCAGCAGAGCGCCGAAGACAAGCAGGATAAGTAATGCGACATGTTGGTTTTTCATCAAATAGTCCTGAGAGCTGTGTGTCTCATGAGGATGGTTTGCCGAAAACCTCTCGCGGTTTTACCCCGTCCGAAGCACCCACGATTCCCTGTTGTTCCATCATTTCAATCATTCGTGCCGCCCGGTTGTAGCCCACTCGGAGCCTTCTCTGCAACATGGAGATGGAAGCCTGCCGGGTCTCCAACACGAGCTCAATGGCTTCCTCGTATTTTTCATCAAGTTCTGTTTCCACGACTTCATCGGAAGAATTGCCATTATGAAAATCGACCCGCTCCCGCAGGTTGTCCTCCACCAGCTGCTGAGCGCGCCAGAAATCTGTGACGCGCTGTAGTTCAGCTTCGGAGATGAAGGCGCCGTGAATCCGTTGCAGCTTGGCGGTGCCCGGCGGCAAAAAGAGCATGTCTCCCGAGCCGAGCAGGCTCTCGGCACCGCTTGTATCCAGGATGGTGCGAGAATCGATGCGGGAGGAAACCTGGAAGGAGATTCGTGTCGGGATGTTGGCCTTGATAATCCCGGTCAGAACATCTACCGAAGGCCGCTGGGTTGCCAGGATCAGATGGATGCCGGCGGCTCGGGCCATCTGGGCCAGGCGGGTGATGGACTCCTCGACCTCACGAGAAGCCACCATCATCAAATCAGCCAGCTCATCGATGATGATAACCAGGTAGGGCAGGCGATAATGCTGAAACCCTGAATCGGATGCGGGTGGAGCTCCAGCTTTGTTCTCTCGGGGCTTCTCACGGGCCAGTGCGCGATTGTACCCTTCGATATTTCTGACGTTCTTTTCCGCCAGCAGACGGTAGCGCAGCTCCATTTCCTGGACCGCCCAGCGCAGCGCGCGGGTGGCCAACTTGGCATCGCAGACCACGGGATGGAGCAGATGCGGGATATTCTCGTAGCTCTTTAATTCTATCCGCTTGGGGTCAATCAGCAGTAGGCGGGTGTCCTCCGGAGTATTCCGAAAAAGCAGGCTAGCCAGGATGGTATTGAGACAGACACTCTTGCCGGTACCCGTTGCTCCGGCGATGAGCAGATGGGGCATTCTGGCCAGATTTGCCCCCACAGGCTGACCGGTGGTGTCTTTCCCGAGGGCGATGGTCAGCGGTGCGGACGAACCGGTGAAGGCCTCGGATTCCAAAATTGCCCTGATAGCCACCATTTCCCGCCGGTGGTTAGGGAGTTCAATACCGATCGCGGCTTTGCCGGGGATTGGCGCCACCACGCGGATACTGGTGGCTTTAAGAGCCATGGACAGATCATCGGAGAGACCGACAATGCGACTGATCTTAATGCCCGGTGCCGGAGCATATTCATACATGGTGATCACCGGCCCGGGCGAAATCCCCACCACTTTTCCCTGAATCCCGAAATCAGCCAATTTTTCTTCAAGGGTCCGCGCATTTTCCTCGAGTCTTTTCCAGTCAGGTCGATGCTCGTCGAGCTCGAAGCTATCAAGCATTTTGGGAGAAGGGAGGGCGTAGTGCTCGGGAGGATCGAAGAGCGCCTCGGCAGCGGCGGGTCCCTTCCTGGCACTCTTCCTGGGCTGGGGTGTGGGAGGCGGAAGCAGTTCGACTGCCGGTTTCAGAGGGGGGGGCGGTGAGGGCTTCCCGCTGCCCGCCTCCGGAGCGGAGAGAACCGTCACGACCGGGCAAGGTTTTCGTCTCAAGCGCGAAAGCACCTTTCCGACCACTGCAAGCAGGCTTTTGGTGCAATAGGCAAGTAACTGACCGGATTTCTGCAGAATCACTTTCAGAGAGAACGGGGTGGCCAGGAGGAACCCGATCAGCAACAGGCCGATGAGAACAACGTGAGCCCCTGTCGGGTGGAACTGCTTGAGGACGAACTGAGCAAGCATCTCCCCGAGTTCTCCGCCGGACAGGATTTCCTGCCCGAGGAACGTGACATTGGGTTGATGGATGACCCCAAGCGCCATGCTACAGGCCAGCAGGAGAATACTGCCCAGGGCCTGTAACCTGGGATGAGTGAGGGGCGGGCGACCCAGGAAGAGGTTGCAACCCACCCACAATCCGATGAGAGGGAGTGCATAAGCGGCAAGACCCAGGCGCACCAGGAAGCAATAGGAAAGGTTTGCACCCACGGCCCCTACCCAGTTCCTGGGAGCACTGCCTGCAGGGTTGAAAAAGGTCCGATCCCCTGCATGAAAGGAGAGTAGGCTGAAAAAAACCAATAAGGCCAGCGTCAAGATAAGAACGGCCCAGATCTCGTGCTTGTTTCGCTCCACCATAACCTCGTGCTGCCATGGATGCCGAAAGGGGTGTCAGAATGGCATCGACGGATCCCTTATATCTGCGCAATCAGCGGATAAATCACCGGACGACGCTCAAGTACCTGGTTGAAGAAGCGCTTCAGTTCTCGTTTGATTTCGCTTTGCAGTTCGACGCAGTCCAGCTCGAAGTCTTGTTCGAGTAGCCTGTCAAAAACTTCAAACACGATACACTTGGCGGCGTCGAGAATTTCTGCTTTATTGCGTTCTCGGATAAAGCCCTTACTGAGAATGTCCGGCCCGCTCAGGATTTCTTTAGTTTCTTTGTTGATCACGAGCGACGCGATCACGAGGCCGTCTTCGGAAAGATGACGGCGGTCCCGCAGGACTAGGCCACCCACATCCCCGACCCCCTTCCCATCGACAAAGACCCGCCCGGTCTCCACCCGCTCAACGATTCCCGCACTGCTGGGGAAAAATTCCAGGATGTCGCCATCCTCGGCCAGGAGGCAGTTTCCCACCGGTATTCCCATGTCCACGGCAAGCTGGCGGTGTTTGACCAACTGTCGGTATTCGCCATGAATAGGGACAAAATACCGGGGCCGGACCAGGTTGATCATCGATTTCAGTTCTTCCAGATACGCGTGGCCCGAGACATGGATCTCACGTACCTGTTCATAGATCACTTCAGCCCCCAGGCGATACAGATGGTTGATGATATTCTGAATGGTCCGCTCGTTTCCCGGAATGAACTTGGAGGAGAGAATGATCGTATCCCCGGGCTTTACCTTGAGCTTCTTGTGGTCGTTAAAGGCCATCCGGTTCAGAGCGCTCTGCGGTTCACCCTGACTGCCGGTGGTGAGCATCAGGACCTGTGAATCGGGAACCCTGGCAAGTTCGTGGAGACTGAGCTCATCCTTCGGGTCGAACTGAAGATAGTCGAGTTCCCTGGCAATGCGTACGTTCGCCACCATCGACTTGCCGGTGAGCAGTACCTTTCGATTGAATTCCCGGGCCAGGTTGATGACCTGCTGGATGCGATGCAGATGGCTGGAGAAGACCGCGACGATGATTCGACCTGGGCAGGTCGGAAAGATTTCTCGCAGGGTTCTGCCCACATCCTTCTCCGACAGAGTGGAACCCTGCCGCTCGACATTGGTCGAATCTGAAAAGAGGGCCAGCACTCCCTGTTCGCCATGAGCCCCAAATCTTCCGAGATCAAGCCGTTTCCCATCGATGGGAGTCTGATCGATCTTGAAATCGCCTGAGTGGATCAGGGTCCCCACGGGAGTGCCGACGGCGAGGCCGACGCCATCCGGGATACTGTGACAGACCTGGATGAATTCGATTTCAAAGGGTCCGATGGAAACAGACTCACGAGTGTGGATCTGAATGAGTTCGCAACGATCCAGGAGGGCGTGCTCCTTCAGTTTTTCCCCGATGAGTGCCAGGGTGAGCGCTGTTCCGTAGATCGGGATCGGGAATTCTCGCAACAGGAAGGGTATCGCTCCGATATGGTCTTCATGGCCATGAGTGACTATCAGGGCTTTCAGTTGATCGCGTTTGGTTCGGAGATAAGTGAAGTCCGGAATGACAATGTCGATCCCGAACATCTCCTCTTCGGGGAACATCAGGCCGGCATCGATGAGGATGGCGGTATCTGCATATTCAATGACCATCATGTTCAACCCGATTTCACCGAGACCGCCCAGAGGGATCACTCTGAGTGGGGCTGATGCAGTCTGCTTGGCAGAGGATTCAGTATTCATCAGACTTAACTAGGGTGCCATGGTGGTTGGTGGTTGCGGCCCGAGGGGTGAGGGGCCACCTTCCGCGGACGTGAGATGCCGGCGAATTGCCTCCCGAACATTGAGCATGAGCGTATCGTTGTCCTTAACGGTGAGTCCCGCGGTCTCGATGGGCTCTTCAACCGTCACGGCAATCGTTCCGGGCTGGATCAGCCAGGTCCCAGACTTTGGCAGGACCCGGGCGGAGCCGCTGATGCTGATTGCGGCGATGGGCTGCTGCGACTTGATGGCAAGAATGAATCCCCCCTTCTTGAAGTCCTGCAGGCTGCCGTCCGGACTTCTGGTGCCTTCAGGAAAAATAACCACCGAAGTTCCCGCCTGAACTCTCTCTGCTGCCTGATGCAGGCTTGCCAGAGCCTTGCGGCGGTCGCTCCGGTCAATAGGGATATACCCCGCAGCCGTCATGGCCGGCCCCAGCACAAAAACCTTGAAAAGCTCTTCTTTGGCCAGCCATCGAAATTGGACGGGCAGTTTTCCCAGAAGGGTGAAAATGTCAAACCAACCCTGATGGTTTGACAGAAAAACGTATGGCCGGTCGGGTTTGAGGTTCTCCAATCCCGTCACCTTGACCTCAACTCCGGCAGCCCAAAGACACACGTTGCCCCACAATCTTCCTATAAGATGCGCCCAGTCGCTGTTGCGGGTCACGAAGGTGGCTAGCACTGCTGAAACGCCGAGAGCGATCGTCGAGATGAAAAAGACCGGGTAAAAGAATAAAGACCGCAGGATCTTCACGACGTTCCCTCAAGTCCTCCAACATCAGCCTCGCATGAGTGCCCAAATTCCGATCCATCCCGGATTGTGCCCTGGATGGTCATAAATAACAATAAGTTATTGTGCAAAACCTGGCCGCAAGTGTAAACTTTCCGACAAAATCAGTCAACTGAGCATTTCCTTGTTTGAGAGCCGGTCCACCCTTTTGACCGGTAGCCGGGCTGGGACAGAGCCGGTGCCGCGATAACGCTTGCGGTATTTCGCTGCGCCGTGGTATAGGAAAGCCAGATGCACAGGGAGTCTTTTTAATCTGCGGTTCACCTGACATTCCAGGGAAATAGAAAGGGAAGCCATGGCAGGAACGATCAATAAGGTCATTCTCATCGGTCGCCTGGGTGCCGATCCGGACGTGCGTTATTTGGCAGACGGCACGCCAGTCATCAACTTCAATCTGGCAACAAATGAGCCCGTCCGTGCCGCCGACGGCACTTGGGAAGAAAGAGCCGAATGGCACCGCGTCGTTGCTTTCAGAAAGCTCGCCGAGATCTATGCCAGCCTCCTGGGAAAAGGCAGGCTGGTTTATGTCGAAGGAAAACTGCAGACCCGGCAATGGCAGGATAATCAAGGCGTGAAGCGCTATACCACGGAAATCGTGGCCCGCGACATCAAGCTGATGGACAGTGCCGGCAACCGAGCGGGTCAGCCCCTGGCCGGCGAGAGCGCCAACAAGCCGAGTGGCAACCAAGCTTTCACTGGCCGGTCAGATGTTGAGGAATTGCCGCCGCCGCCCGACAATCCGGATAGCGAAATTCCTTTTTAGCCTCACGTCGTCCGGTCTGTCATCAGGGGGCGATCGCCTACTCCGGTCGCCGACCAGGGTACGTTGGGATACCTACTGTCTTCTCGCGGTCTCAGCATGCCTGAACCGGCCCGACAGCGGCGCGCAGGGATGTTCGGATTCCCGTCGCTGCTCAGTGGGTTGCTGTATCCAAGCCAGCCAGCATTGCTGGGGTGGTTCTGCCTTGAGGGTTGCCTCCTATTCGGCAGTGGCTTTCCTCTCTTCAATCTTATCCGGTTGTTCCTCTGACTCCAGAGGCTCACTGGTGGCTTTCTTGAAGTTTCGAATGCCTTTACCCAGCCCGGCCCCTATCTCAGGCAGCTTACCGGCTCCAAAAATGATCAGGATAATGACCAAGATTACCAGCAACTCCGGCATGCCTATTCCACCAATCATAATCGCTCCTCACTGGGCAACCCAAAGACTACTTTCCGAATAGATTTTCTACTTCCTGCAGCAATTGCAGAAATTCCTTGGAATGCCGGTATTGATCCAGCCACTTCTGATGTTCCAGCCAACTCTCCCAGACTTTCATCCATGTCTCATTGTGCCAGTAGTATTTGGGACTGGCGCTGTGCTTCTCGGTTCTTTCTCGATACTCCTGGTATTCGTCAAAACAATTCCGGCAGAACGTATAAGGGCTCGCGTATTTTGAAGAGTCCTGCATCTCCGATTCGAGCTGTGTCCCGCATTTGGCACACTTGAGCATGCACCGGGTACATTGAAAGATCTTTTTCAGCGCCTCGATTTTCCGCTGCTTCAGCAAGCTGTCCCGCGAAGTCTTCAAATCCTGGCATTTCTTATCGAACTCGATAATTTCAGCCATACTCGGCACCTTGATTATTTATTTATATTTTTCAACATCTTAGTTTCATTCTTAGCATCTACCGGAGAATCCGTCAAGGAGGATGAAGTGATTCCATTGCCGTCCGACAAATTGAATAGCTGCTGAGTATAGTCCACAAACAATTCCTTGCTGTCTCGATCGGCCTTCTTCTTCAGGAACAAGATGGGATCATGCAGCAGCTTTTTTACAATCGAGCCGGTGAGGACCTCGATGGCGTGGCGTTCCTTGAAGGATAAGTCGGGGAGCTGGGTGAAGGTTCGCTGGAGTTCGCTGGCACGGATGGTTTCCGCCTTCTCCCGCAGCGCGATAATGGTCGGGACAACCTCCAGGGTCTCCAGCCAGTTCTGAAACTTCAAGGTCTCTTCAGTGATGATATGCTCAGCTTTCATCGCTTCCCGTTTGCGATCTTCCCGGTTGAGATCGATAACCCCCTGCAAATCGTCAATGTCGTATACATAGACGTTGTCGATTTCATTGACCCTCGGTTCGACGTCCCGGGGTACCGCGATGTCGATGAAGAAGAGGGGACGGTTGCGTCGTTCGCGCATCCTGAATTTAACGTTCTGATAGGACACGATGGGGTCAGGAGAGCCGGTCGAAGTGAGAACGATATCCGTCGTTCGAAGGCCGTCGCCCAGGTGATCGAACGGAATGGTATCCGCCTTGAATCTCCTGGCAAGTTCGAAAGCTCGCTCCTGGGTACGGTTGGTGACTGTCATGTGGCGCACTCCCTGAGCCAGGAGATGCTCGGCGGCCAGTTCCGCCATTTCTCCGGCGCCAACCAGCAGTACCCGTTTACCCTTCAGTTCCCCAAAAATCTTTCGTGCCAGTTCCACGGCTGCATAGCTGATCGAGACCGCGTGCGATCCGATCATTGTCTCAGAACGAACGCGTTTGGCTACGGAAAAGGATTTGTGCAGCAGACGATTGAGGATCACTCTGACCGTACGGCATTCTGTCGCCTCTCGGTAAGCAGCTTTTAGCTGACCCAGAATCTGAGGTTCTCCGACCACCATGGAATCCAGACTGGAGGAGACGCGAAAAAGGTGCTGCACGGCCTGCAGATTCTCGTGGACATACAGGTGTGCCTCCAGGAGGCTTGCCGGTGGGTTGCCCAGATAGTCCAGGAGCAGGGTTTTGACTTCCGCCAAGGCGAAATCGTGATCCCGGCTGGTGAACAGGAACTCTACCCGGTTGCAGGTGGATAGAAAGAACATCTCATCAACATGTGGCAGGCGCGTCAACAGATGAAGGGGACTCACGTGCTGTTGACAGGAGGCGGCCAATTGTTCCCGGATTTCCACCGGCGCCGTTTTGTGATTCATGCCAAGAAGGACCAGGTTGAACATAGCAGATCCTACCTGATAAAAACGGTGTGGTGGCCTTTTAGGAATAAATTGACCCCGAGAAAGGTTATCAGCACCGCAGAGAAGCCGAAGATGGCCAGCCATGCTGCCCTGCGCCCCCTCCAGCCTACAGCCAGCCGTTCATGCAGGAGAACGGCGTAGATGAACCAGGTGATCAAAGCAAAGATCTCTTTGGGGTCCCAGCCGGCGGGGGATGGCCAGACGGAGCTGGCGTAAGCGAAGCCTATGATGAGGCCGGCAGTCCAAAGGGGGAAACCCAGTACCAGACAGAGGTAATTGATCTGATCCAGGCGCTCCAGGGAAGGCAAGCGGGAGTAAAAGTACCCGAAATTCTTCTTCTTGATCTGCCGTTCCTGCAAGAGGTACATAATGCCGGCCCCGAATGCCAGGGCAAACAAGGCACTTGCCAGGAAGACCGAAGTCACATGAACAACGAACCACCCGCTCTGGAAAATCCCACTCTTAGGGACAATGTGGGCTGGCAGGAATAGAGAAAGCAGCATGAATACCACGATCAGGGGTGATATGAAGGAACCCAGAATCCTGAGTTGCAGGCGCAGCTGAATCAGCAGGTAGGTGATCACCAGGATCCAGGCAAAAAAGGAGAGTGCATTCTGGATGGTGGTCACGGCCAGATAGCCCATGCTGACGGAGCTAAGGAGGATGGCGCAGCCATGAAAAACTGCACCCACGAGAAGTATGCCCCACGAGATGCGGTGCAGCACTTCCCGATCACGCTGGAGATAGACGAAATATCCTGCACTGCCAAGGCAGTAACAAATGGTGGCAACGATCAGGAAGACTGTTTCCATGCTTCGTTCCAAATTTGCGTGAGTTCCATCAACCCCAGCCAGGGATGACAGACCTCCGCCAGCGCCTCGAGGAGTGCCATCGTATCCTCCTCCCGGATCCATTCCAACAGGGGGAGGTCTGCCAATTCTCGATAGATATCTTGATTTTGAGCCGTAGCCAACCCTTTTGCCTGAATGGAAACCCGCAAGCGCGCCATGAGCTCAAGCAGGACCATCCATTCCGGGCCAAATTCGTGTTCCAGCTGTTCCCTGATCCGAACCGCCATGGCAGGACTGGTTCCGCCCGTGCTGACCGCGATGGTGAGTGAGCCCCGCCGGAGTAGGGACGGGACAATGAACGACCCCAAGTCGGGTTCGGTAGCCATGTTGCACCAGAGCCGGCAACGGTCGGCATCTTCGGCAATCATGCGATTCAACGCAAAATCACTGGTAGCGGCAAAGACCAGATCGACATCCTGCAGCTGATCCCGGCTATAATCCGGTCCCAGCAGCAGGATGGTGCCTTCATCGTACTGAGCCTGCAGCCAGGGGGTGAGCTTCTCCGCTACGAGACGGACGCTGCCCCCGGATTGGATGATTCCTTTGATTTTCCGCTCCGCTACAGCCCCTCCTCCGACGACCAGACACACCCGTCCATCAAGGTTGACGAACAGCGGATAATGAGAGTGGGAGGGCACGGCCTATCGGCTCCCGGCACTGGGTCCATCACTGGGGTGACGATCTCAATGAGGTTCAGGCCCTTCGGTAAACGACGTAATCGGCAATATCGAGGAGAATTTCCTTTGAGGGATGGGAAGGAAAACCCTGGATGGCGCTCTTCGCGTTCTCCCCGTATTCCAGGGCCAATTGCCGAGTGTAGGCAATTCCTCCAGAGCGTGCCACCCATTCCCGGATTTCGTGGAAATGTTCGAGCGCAAGCTGTTCTGTGCTGAAGAGCTCTCTCAGTCGCTTCTGCTCGAGCGGATTGCAGTTCCCGAGGGCAACAATGAGAGGCAGGGTGGCTTTCCCCTGTTGAATGTCATTGCCTACCGGTTTACCCAGTTCATTCACATCGCCTGTATAATCGAGAGTGTCGTCAATGAGCTGGAAGGCAATGCCAAGATTATGTCCATAGGTGCTCAGGGCCTTCTCCTGTGCCGCTTCTGCGCCACCAAGGATCGCCCCTATCTGGCATGCGGCGCTGATCAGAGCAGCGGTCTTGCGCGTGATGACCTCGAGGTAATCCTGTTCCGCAATTTCTAGATTATCCGCATGGATCAGCTGTAACACTTCCCCTTCTGCCATCAGCGTGGTGGCCTCCGAGAGGGTCTGAAGAATGCGAATGTTGTTGTAGGCGACTGTCATCAGAATGGATTTGGAATAGAGAAAATCACCCACCAGCACCACTCCCTGGTTGCCCCAGAGTACATTGGCAGCTGGCTGGCTGCGCCTGAATTCGGCGTTGTCCACCACATCATCGTGCAACAGAGAAGAGGTATGGAGAAATTCAAAGACTACTGCCAGGGGAGCATCATGATTTCCCCGGTAACCGCACAGCCTGGCTGAGAGAATCATCAGCAGAGGGCGCAACCGTTTGCCGCCACTGTCCATAATGTGGCGGCCAACGGTGGATATCAACGGGACACTGGACGCAAGATGCCGTTCAATTTCAGCTTCGATCCGCTCCAAATCGGGCCGGACTCGGTCATAAATCAGCTGTTTGAGGTCTTTCTGATTTTCAGCGGGGATCACAGATGGATTGAAGGGACTCACCGTTACCGTGCCTGTCTCTATCATTGCATTCTTTTGTGGAACCCTCTGCTGAGACGGCAGCCTGCCGCAACGGGTAGCCATTCCATCAGAAGAGAAGTCTTGCCGTCGGCGGTCCTCCCTAGTTAAGGAGGACCTGAATATCACAAGCCATAACGCCTTTGCCTCGAGCTGGCGGTCTCTGCTGCCAGATCATCCGATTCATAACGAAATTATTCCGGCATGTCAAAGTCTTTTGCTTTGATCCTGCGTTTCGCAGTCTTCCTCCCGGTATCATGCCGGCCAGCTCCGGGATCATCAGTCCAGGCCGGCTACCCAGCTGGCTCGTAGATCTCGCCTACCAGATCGTAATCGTGAGCGGCTGTGAGTTGGACCATAACGAGATCACCCGGAAGGGCATGCCCTTTGGTGATGATCACCAGCCCATCCACCTCAGGGGCCTGGGTTGCGGTCCGACCGCATAACAAAAGCTCGGTCTCGGGATGGAACCCCTCTATTAACACGGGAACCCTCCTGCCCACCTGCCGTTCGAGTCGTCGTCTCGACAGGGGTTGTTGCACTGCCAGCAAGGCTTCATATCGGGCATCCTTGGTGCGTTCATCGACCTGATGGGGCAGTCTTGCAGCCCGAGTGCCGGCTTCCGGCGAATAACGGAACACCCCCAGATGGTCAAACTCGATCCGTTGAATGAAATCAACAAGCGCTTCGAATTGAGCTGCCGATTCACCGGGGAAGCCCACGATGATGGAGGTGCGCAGTGAAACCTCGGGAATCTGATCGCGAATGCGTCCGATCAACTCCTCAGGATTGCCATCGGGATTTGCCCGGTCCATGGCCCGCAAGATCTGGGGAACACAGTGTTGCACCGGAATATCGAGATAGGGGACGATCTTTTCGGACTGCGCAATGGTGCGGAGCAGAGGGGCGGCGATGCGTTCGGGATAGGCATAGAGCAGTCTGATCCAGGTGATGCCATCAACCGCATCGAGACCCTCGAGAAGTTCGATAAGGTTCCCGGGACTAGCGCGATCCGAGCCAAAGGCGGTGGTGTCCTGCGCAATCAGGTTGAGTTCCTTAACCCCATCGACAGCCAAATTACGGGCTTCGGCCAGAATGTCCTCGATCGATCGGCTCCGGTAGGGCCCTCGCAGTTGGGGGATCAGGCAGTAGCTGCAACGATTGCTGCATCCCTCGGCAATCTTGAGATAGGCGGAAAAAAAAGGAGTCGACCGGCAACGGGACAGGTTGCTGCCCATAAGGAACCGCGGGGGAGCAATCCAGAGTCGCCGGGGCGAACCCTTCTCACGGGAGCGCAGGATTTTCGAGAGCTCGTAACAATGCTGGGTGCCAAGAAAACAGTCCACTTCGGGCAGCAGGGCAGCGAGTTTCTTGCCATACCGCTGTACCATGCATCCCGCTACAATCAGCTGGCGGCAAGAGTCGCTGTGCTTGTGCCGGGCAAGGTCCAGGATGGTCTCGATGCCTTCCTGGACTGCGTCTTCAAGAAAGCCGCAGGTGTTCACCAGGATCAGGACAGCCTGCGCCGGGTCACTCGTCATCTCGTAGCCCAGAGTGATCAGTTGCGAAACCATGACTTCACTGTCAACAAGATTTTTAGCACAACCGAGACTGATTAAGGCTGCCAGGGGGAGCGTATCATCCATCCTCTCTCCATGTCATCAATTTCCAGCACGAAATGAGACCACCGTGAACGCATCAATCCCCAGGAAAACGACGGCAGCAAAAGAAACGGCCCCCAGCCCCAGAAGCATGTAAGTGGCAAGTCGCGCTCGATAGCTCACCTTTTGCTGGGTCCTGGTCATCACCAGAAAAAAGGTGTTGACCAGGACGTAGCATTCAACGGCAAAGGGTGGAAAGCCCAGGATTCCGAGGAGGGGCATTTCAAAGATCTTGAAAAACCCCAGATAGGGGACGGTGTAGATCCACTTGGCTCCGGCCCAGAAGTTCCAACATTCGCAGAATCCCCCGCACAGGAGTCCACTCAGAAGCAACAGGCAGAGGTTTCTGGGTGCTCCCTGCTCAAGGTCCCGCAGAATGGATTCCGCGCCACCTCGGTAATTGAAGGGGTCAAGCAGGAAAATGAAACCCAGCCAGACCAGCGGGAAGAAGATGGTTGGGAGGAGCAGGGGTAAGAGCAGCATCCCGGCTCCGATGAGCAGAGAAGGGCGCAGGGAGTGGTGCCGGCGAATCGGCTGGAGGCGGAAGTTACGAAACCATCCCAGATAATCTAGCAGATTGCGGGTGGCGAAGAGGGCGGGGAGAACTGTTGCATAGGCCAGGGCGAAGCCAAACCAGCGCAGTCCCCGTGAAGATGGCAGATCAAGGTAGTGCCAGTTTTGCAGGCGGAAGTTGTAGGCCTCGAAAAGCAGCCAGAGCGCGATCGAGAGCGGGATCAACAGCAGGAAGCGTCTGGGATTGGCGGAAAGGCGTGAGCCATACCCCCGGGTGCGGAGAAAGGACTCGATATAGATGATGTAGCTCCACCAGGCGAAGGAGTAGAACCAGGTGTAGAAAGGCTCTCGCTGCTGCAACATGGCGCAGGTAGCCAGAAAAAAGAGCAGGAGGATGCCAATCATCAGACACCGGTTGACCGTTCCTGCGGAAGCTGCTGACATCAATGGCTGACTCCTTTCCGAGCGACCGGAAGGAAGCTGCTGCCGGGCTGCCAACGAAAGAAGACAAAATCACCGCCGAGAATGCCGGAAAAGACCGTGCGTCTTGGAAGGGCTAAATGGAAGTAATTGATGCTATTACAAGTAAAATTATCCACAGGCTCTTGTCAAATAGTCATTTAATGCTTAAAGAACGAGTTTAACAAGTCGGGGCAGGTGATTGCCCGCCCTCAACCATGAGGGCAGTCTCCGGCATCCCCGAGTATGAAGAATAACCCTTTTCACGGAATTCACAAAGGCTACTTTCGGCGGGCCTGGGCTAAAGAGTCTTCAAGGCCGATTGGAGGAGCGGGTGGTGGTGAAGATGCTTTCTTCTAGTGATGAAGCAGGTTATGAAAAGGAAGCAGAAGCCTCCTTCGAAATTCCGGGCTTTGATGAGGAGGCAGTCAAGATGCCAAAAGAGAAGGCTTGCCGGGGACAACCACTTCAGTCCGAACGGGAGGGCAAGAATTTGGAAAATCCGGTTATGTGCAAGGAAGGCCGCGGGGTCCGCAATTTCGCCTGTCAATTCTATGATTCTTGCCTCGACAAGGCCGCCAAGGGGATGTGGAGTGGTTTCACGTGCAAGGAATGTCCGTGGCATTCTCTGAGGGAGGAGGACAAACCCAGTTGAACTCTTGATCCCTGAAGAAACGAGATCCTCCAAGCACCGACAACCCGCTCTGGCGGGTTGTCGGTGCTTGGAGGTGAAGGTGAGCAAATCGGGATGTCAGGTAGTGGTTTGAGCTGTCTATATGTTCGTATCCGCGGGTGTGTCGGTTTTCCCGACGGCCTCCTCCTTTGGGGTCGCGGTTTGGGGGCGGACCTTCCGGGGGGCACTTTCGGTATCGGGAATCAGTTCGATCAGGCACATGGGAGATCCGTCACCCCGCCGAAAGCCGACTTTGACAATGCGGGTGTATCCGCCCTGACGGTTCTGATAGCGGGGGGCAATTTCTGCAAAGAGCTTGTGCACGGCAGCTTTTTCCCGGATGGTCGCCAGGGCTTGACGACGCCCGTGCAAATCACCCCGCTTTCCCAGAGTAATCATCCAGTCGGCCCAGCGGCGCAGTTCCTTGGCCTTCGGTAGGGTCGTAAAAATCCGCTCATGCCGCAGCAAAGAAGTCACCATATTACGGAACATCGCGGAACGGTGACTCGTCGTTCGATTCAGCTTTCTGCCGGAAACTCCATGGCGCACGGCTACTCCTGCTCCTTTCTCCGCTGCTCGATTTCTGCACGTTTGGGGAAGTCGTCGAATTTCATTCCCAGGGACAGACTCATTTCAGCGAGGATCTCCTTGATTTCATTAAGGGATTTGCGGCCAAAATTCTTGGTTTTGAGCATTTCCGCTTCGCTTTTCTGGACCAGTTCGCCAATGTAGCGAATATCGGCATTCTTGAGGCAGTTGGCAGAGCGCACGGAAAGCTCCAATTCATCAACACTGCGAAAGAGATGCTCGTTGAAGGTTGGCTCAACCTTCACCTCCTCCTCGATAGCCTCGACCTCTTCTTCGAAATTGATGAAGATATTGAGCTGATCCTTGAGGATTTTGGCGGCATAGGCGAGAGCGTCATCGGGGGTTACGCTGCCGTCGGTCCATATCTCCATGGTTAGCTTGTCGAAATCGGTGATCTGTGCCACTCGCGCCTGGGTCACGGTGTAGCTGACTTTCTTGACTGGGGTAAAAATAGCATCGATGGGGACGGTGCCGATAGGCTGCATTTCGTCCAGGCTGCGTTCGGCCGGTTGGTATCCCTTACCCTGTTTAACAACGAGCTCCATACGGAGCTTGGCGTCTTTGGCCAAGGTGCAGATGTGCTGATCGGGATTCAGGACCTCAACCTGCTCGTTCTTCAGGATCGAACCGGCCGTTACCTCCCCCTCCCCTTCCGTTTCGATGACCAGCAGGCGCGAGCCTTCTCCATGCATCCGGAAGCGAATCTCCTTTAGATTGAGGATGACGTCGGTCACGTCCTCAAGGACTCCCGGAATGGTTGAAAACTCGTGCAGTACGCCATCGACCTTAACACTGGTGATGGCTGAACCCTGCAGCGAAGAAAGGAGAACGCGCCGGAGGGCGTTGCCCAGGGTAATGCCAAAACCCCGTTCCAGCGGCTCGCATTCAAACTTGCCGTAGGTGCCTGGCTGGCCCTTATAATCAACTTCCAAGTGCTTGGGCTTGATCAGTTCGCGCCAATTTTTTTGCATCTCGTTTCCTCGTTATGTGAGGGCCGCGGAGTTACCTTCCGCTTGAGGCATAGAGACCGCCCCAGAGGATGCCTCAGGATGAACTGAGGCTTCCCGGCCGCGACGTGGTGAGGAAAGCACCGTGCCGCTATTTTGAGTAGAACTCAACTACCAGCTGCTCCTGTACGGGCAGGTTCATTTCCTCACGAGTCGGAAAAGCCTTGAAAGTCCCTTCGTAGTTTGCCTTATCGAGTTCGAGCCATGGTCCAAGCCCCCGCCGTGGCAACGCCTCGAGAGCATCATTGATGCAGGCAAGCGTCCTGCTGTCCTCGACCACCCTCACCGTGTCACCGGGACGGAGGAGATAGGAAGGTATATCCACCTTTTTTCCGTTTACGAGAAAATGCTTGTGGCGAACCAGCTGTCTGGCTTGATCGCGGGAGTTGGCAAAGCCCAGTCGATACACCGTATTGTCCAGACGCCGTTCGAGCAGCACGAGGAAGTTCGTGCCGGTGACACCTTTCTGGCGGTCGGCTTCCTTGAAATAGGTTTTGAACTGCTTCTCAAGCAAGCCATACATCCGCTTGATCCGCTGTTTTTCACGAAGCTGCAGCCCATAGTCGGAAAACTTGCCACGGCCTTGGCCATGCTGGCCTGGTGGAAAGTTTCGTCGTTCAACGGCACATTTATCGGAATAGCAGCGATCACCCTTCAGGTAGAGCTTCATCGTTTCTCTTCGGCAAATCCTGCAATTCATACCGGTATAACGGGCCAAGTTGTCCTCCTCCTGTCAAGGGAATGGTTGTAGCGGTTTCAATGATGTGATTCGCACCGTGGCCTTATACCCGTCGGCGCTTGGGGGGGCGACAGCCGTTGTGGGGTATCGGGGTAACATCCTTGATGATGGTGATGTTGAGCCCGGCCGCCTGGAGGGCTCGCAGGGCTGCTTCGCGACCTGACCCGGGGCCCTTCACGTAAACCTCGATATTCTGAACGCCATGCTCCATAGCCTTTTTCACTGCTATTTCCGTAGCTACCTGGGCAGCAAAGGGAGTGCTCTTGCGGGAACCCTTGAAGCCCTGGCTGCCGGCACTGGCCCACGAGAGCGCATTGCCACTGGCGTCGGTGATGGTGACGATGGTGTTGTTGAAAGTCGAACGGATGTGTGCGACCCCGTTCTGAATGTTCTTGCGCTCTTTTTTCTTGCGTGAGGCCATTCTCTCTCGTGCCATGATTCCTCCGTGTTATGCTTTCTTGCGCTTGCCCATAACGGACCGGCGGGGACCTTTCCGGGTGCGGGCGTTGGTGTGGGTCCGCTGACCGCGAACCGGTAGCCCGCGACGGTGCCTCAATCCGCGATAACAGCCGAGATCCATCAGGCGCTTGATGTTCATGGAAACCTCGGTGCGCAGGTCTCCCTCCACTTTGTAGTGGGAGTCAATGATCTGCCTGATGGCGTTGATCTCACCTTCAGTAAGATCGTCGCTCTTGGTGTCCCAGTTGATGCTGGCTTCGTTGAGAATCTTTTGCGCCGTGGGGCGGCCGATACCGTAAATATAGGTCAGGGCGATCTCAATCCGTTTGTTCTTGGGCAAGTCAATCCCGGCGATACGTGCCAATGTGCATCCCTCCTGTTAGCCTTGTCTCTGCTTGTGCCGCGGATTATCGCAGATAACGCGCACCGTGCCGTGACGGCGGATGATCCTGCATTTCCGACATAGTCGTTTGACCGATGCTCGCACTTTCATGCCTTCATCTCCTTCTACTATTCAGGCCGTACCACACGGTGCTATGATTTTGACCGGTAGGTGATGCGTCCCCGGCTCAAATCGTAAGGTGAGAGCTCTACCGTTACCTTGTCACCGGGGAGGATCCGGATAAAATGCATCCGCATTTTTCCGGAAATATGAGCCAAGATCCGGTGGCCGTTGGCCAACTCGACACGAAACATGGCGTTGGGAAGCGTCTCGACGACGGTGCCCTCAACCTCTATGACGTCTTCTTTAGCCATACTTGCCAACCACTCCTTGCCTCGGATTCCAAACCATTCCGAAAAGCAAACTATTGTAGTGCATCTCTCGCCTGTTGTAAATACACCCTCACTGTTTCGTGAGAATATCGGGTTCGTTTTCGGTAACCGCCACGGTATGCTCAAAATGGGCTGACAGCTTCCGGTCAACGGTGACCGCGGTCCACTGATCTTGGAGAATCTCCACCGCCGTGCCACCCTCATTGATCATCGGTTCGATGGCCAGGACCATTCCCGGCTGCAGCCGAACCCCCATGCCGGGAGGACCGAAGTTCGGAATCTGCGGGCTCTCGTGGAGGCTCTGGCCAATGCCATGACCGACGAATTCCCGTACTACCGAGTAACCACGGGTTTCTACATGCTGTTGAATGGCGTGAGAGATGTCGGATAACCAGTTGTTCGGCATGACCTGACGGATGCCCTCGTATAGAGCATCCTCAGTCACCCGGCACAACTCGCGAGCCTGGTTGCTGACCTGCCCGACCGGGACGGTTATGGCGGCATCCCCATAGTAGCCATCCAGTACCACTCCGAAATCCAAACTGATGATGTCTCCTTCTCGAAGCAGACGTTTTCGGGAGGGTATGCCATGGACCACTTCTTCATTTACCGAAGCGCATAAAGCATGAGGGAACCCGTGATAGCCCTTGAACGCCGGCTTGGCCTTCCTGCTTGCTGCCAGCTCTTCACTCAGCGCACTGAGATCCCAGGTGGTCACACCGGGCTGAACGTGTTCCCGCAAACGTTCCAGAATCTCAGCCACAATGAGGCAGGACTTCCGGATTTTCTCTATCTCTCGCCGAGACCTCAGAACTATCAACGGTAAATCCTCTAGCCCAGGACTGCCTTAATTCGGGCGAGAATGAGGTCCATGTTACCAACACCATCGATGCGACGGAGCTTTCCCTGCTTATCGTAGTAGTCGATGAGAGGCTTGGTCGAGGCATCGTAGACATCAAGCCGGGACATCACGGTTTTCTCGTTGTCATCATCCCGCTGGTAGAGTTCTCCACCACACTTGTCACACACCGCAGCCTTCTTGGGTGGATCAAAGGCAACATGGAAGCCGGCGCCACAGTTCCGGCAGGTTCGCCGGCCGGTGAGGCGCTTAACCAGTTCGTCGTTGGGGACTTCCACACAAACGACGTGGTCGATCTTCTGCCCGAGCTCGCCAAGCATCCGGTCGAGGGCTTCGGCCTGACTGACGTTGCGGGGAAAGCCGTCGAGCATGTAGCCCTTGGCGCAGTCCTTCTGGACGATGCGTTCCTTAACCAGGCCAATGACGACACTATCCGGCACCAAGGTGCCCTGATCCATGTACTTCTTGGCCTCGAGGCCGAGCGGGGTACTGTCCTTGAGCGCGGCGCGGAGCATGTCGCCGGTGGAGATCTGAGGAATACCATAGGCTTCGATCAGGCGCTTCGCCTGCGTTCCTTTGCCCGCTCCCGGTGGACCTAACAGAACGATGTTCATCTTCCCTTCCTCCTTTTTTTGTTCAGCAATGGCGATACGTGCACTTCTCCAAGGCCTCCGAACCAGGATGACGCGACCGGTAGGAGGTGCCGTCATAGCCTAGCGCCGACCGCGAATTCGTCCTTTCTTCAAGAAGCCTTCGTAATGGCGCGAGAGCATATGAGCTTCGATCTGTCCCAGCGTATCCATTGCAACACCAATGACAATCAGGAGAGCAGTACCTCCAAAGTAGAAAGGGACATTGAACTTTTGAATGAGAAACGTCGGAAGAACACACACGGCCGAGACGTAAATCGCCCCACCAAGCGTGATTCGGCTGAGAACTTTGTCAATGTGCTCAGCCGTGGATCGGCCTGGTCGGATCCCCGGGATGAAGCCTCCATATTTCTTCATGTTATCGGCGACATCCACCGGGTTGAAAACGATAGCAGTGTAGAAGAAGCAGAAAAAAATGATGAATCCTACATACATGACGGAGTAAAGCCAGTGTCCGGGGGAAAGATACCCGGCCACGGTCTGCACCCATGGCACATTGATGAAGTTGGCCACCGTAGCGGGGAACATGATGATCGATGAGGCGAAGATTGGCGGAATGACTCCTGAGGTGTTGATCTTGAGAGGGATATGAGTGTTCTGACCGCCATAGACCCTCCGGCCCACCACCCGTTTTGCGTACTGCACCGGAATCCGTCGCTGGCCTCGCTCCATGTAGATGATGAAGGCCACCACCACGACCATCATGACCAGCAGCAGGAGAGAGATGAAAAGGGTCATTTCACCAGCCTGCAACAGGCGCATGGTGCTGATGAGGCCATTGGGCATGCCCGCGACGATACCAGCAAAAATGATCAGCGAGATGCCGTTGCCAATGCCGTGTTCCGTAATCTGTTCACCCAGCCACATGATGAAGGCGGTACCGGCAGTGAGGGTAATGACGGTGATGAGGCGAAAGCCCCAGCCTGGCTGGAGTACCACCATTTCCCCGCCGGGCGCGGTCATGCCTTCCACGCCGAAGGCAATGCCGAACCCCTGAATGATGCTCAGGATTACCGTTCCATAGCGGGTGTACTGGGTAATCTTTTTGCGTCCCGCCTCACCTTCCTTGCTGAGTTTTTCCAGATGGGGAATGACGACGGTCAGCAGCTGCAGGATAATCGAAGAACTGATGTAAGGCATGATCCCGAGGGCAAACACCGACAACTGACTCAGCGCACCTCCGGAAAACATGTCAAAGAGCCCCAGAAGGGTTCCCTGGGCGGCCCTGAAGAATGCCGCAAGCGCTTCGGCGTTGATGCCGGGCGTGGGGATGTGGGCCCCGACCCGGTAAACCGCCAGAAGAGCCAAAGTCATGAGAATGCGGCGTTTGAGCTCCGGAATCCTGGTGATATTTTGGAATGCGGCTAGCACCCTCTATTTCCTCTCAGGCAATAGAATCAATTCGACCCGGCCTCCGGCTGCCTCAATCTTGCTGGTTGCCGCAGCGCTTGCCTTGTGGACCTGAACGGTGAAAGGATGAGTGACTTCTCCATTAGCCAGCAGCTTGATGCCGTCCCGGGCAGTTGCCACCAGGCCGTCCTGGAGCAGCTGCTCGGGGCCGATGGTGGTGCCGGGAGCAAACCGCTCGAGGTCCTTGACGTTGATGATGCTGAAGGACTTCTTAAAAATATTGGAGAATCCCCGCTTGGGAATTCTCCGCTGCAAAGGCATCTGGCCACCTTCAAACCACGGTGCCGTACCTCCACCTGAGCGCGATTTCTGACCTTTGGTGCCCCGTCCCGCGGTTTTTCCCAGTCCCGAACCGGACCCTCTTCCCACGCGTTTCCTGTTGCTCTTTGCCCCTTTAGGCGGTCCCAGATCTTGGAGTCTCATGATGGTTATCCGTGTTCCTGTCTTGAATGGTTCCCTTTCACTGGTCGTTGACTTCCACCAGGTGAATGACCTTGCGAATCGCTCCAAGGACACCCGGCGTCCCCAAAAGGGTAACCGATTTGTTAATGTAGGTGAGTCCCAGGGCCCGAAGCACCTTGCGGTGTTTTTCGGGATGACCGATAGGGCTGCGTACGAGTTTGACTTGCACTGGTTTTGCCATGTCGCTTTCCTTACGTGAGTAGCGCCGGTCGTTCCGGGCGAAGCCGCAGAGGGCATGAGGCCGAAAAGGAGGCCGTCAGTGCTCTTCCGCTCTTCCCTTGGAAGGCCTTCAGGTACGAACTTCGTGAATGTCGCGGCCACGTGTCTTGCCGACCTGTTCAGCACTTCGCAGGTTCTTGAGTCCATCGAGGGTGGCCTTGACCACGTTATGAGGATTCCGGGAGCCGATGCATTTGGTCAGGATGTTGTGGATGCCCGCAGCTTCCATGATGGCTCGCACCGCTCCCCCCGCGATTACGCCGGTGCCGGGTGAAGCAGGCTTCAAGACCACGGAAGATGCACCGAACCGGCCAAGGATCTCATGCGGGATCGTCTCGTTCACGAGCGGGACCTCGAACATGCCGCGTTTTGCTGATTCCAGCCCCTTCCGGATCGCCTCCGGCACCTCGTTCGCCTTCCCCAGGCTGAAGCCGACGCGCCCGTTGCCGTCCCCTACGACCACAATGGCACTGAAGGAAAATCGCCGTCCGCCCTTGACCACTTTCGCCACGCGGCTGATATGGACAACCTTGTCGATCAACTGGAGTTGGCTCGATTCCACCGCTAACAATTGCGTGCCTCCCCTCTATGTAAGAAAGAGAATAATGAGTTCCTAAAAGTCCAAGCCAGCCTGCCGTGCAGCATCGGCAAGGGCCTGTACGCGACCGTGGTAGATGTACCCGCTGCGGTCGAAAACGACTTTGGTAATGCCTTGGCTTTGGGCTTTCTGAGCGATAATTTCCCCCACGCGCTTGGCGGCGTTGAGCTTCCCCTTGGTTGGATCTGATTGACGGTATTCGGCAGACAGCGTCGAGACCGCCACCAGCGTAGCCCCAGCGGTATCATCGATAATCTGGGCGTAAATGTGTTTATCACTCCGAAAGACCGTCAATCGGGGTCGTGCGGGGACCCCGCTCAGCTTTCTGCGAATACGCTTTTTGCGTTTGAGGCGTGAGAGCTCGCGCCAGTTCGTTTTTGAAGCCATGGTTACCGTCCTTGTTTAACCCTATTTCTTGGAGCCAGCTTTGCCCACTTTCCGGTGCACTCGTTCCCCGGCATAGCGGATGCCTTTACCCTTGTAAGGTTCAACGGGCCGCAGGGCGCGCAGGCGAGCCGCAGTCTGCCCCAGCAACTCCTTGTCAATGGCCTCCAGACGAATCACGTTCTGACGTTCCACCGTCGCCGTGACCCCCGTCGGCAGCTCGAAATTGATGGGGTGGGAGTAGCCCAGACTCAAGTTCAAAAAGTTGTTCTGAACCTCGGCGCGATAGCCGGTACCGGTGATCTCAAGGGTCTTGGTGAATCCCTGACTCACTCCCTGTACCATGTTGAACGCCAGCGCCCGCATGAGCCCGTGGAGGGAGCGTGTCTGACGAGAATCGCTCTGCCGCCTGATGTGAAGAGACTGCTCGGAAACCTCGACGGCAATTTGCTCGGGGATGGGGCGCGCCAGCGTTCCTTTCGGACCCGCCACGGTCAACTCCTGGTCCTGCTGGGAGATCTTGACCCCCTGAGGAATACTTATGGGCAACTTTCCCACGCGTGACATGGTATTACTCCTGTGAAACAAATTTGCCCCCACGGCTGCGCCACGGAGAAGGTGACGATGCCGGCAGGCGGTGAGGGTTCGCTACCAAACCGAGCAGAGTAGCTCGCCGCCGACAGTGTCCTTGCGTGCCTGACGATCGGTCATGAGGCCCTTGGAAGTGGACAGGATGGCGATACCCAAACTGTTCATGATCCGTGGGATTTCATCATGTCCCACATACACACGACAGCCCGGTCTGCTGATGCGCTTCAGGCCCGTAATCCCGCCCGCGCGGCTGTCGTCGTATTTCAGCTGGATCCGGAGAATGCCCTGCTTGTTGTCGCGGATCAGCTTGAAGTTCTTGATGTAGCCCTCTTCCTTGAGAATGCGAGCGATGCTGGTCTTCATCCGGGAGGCGGGAATGTCGACCTTGTCGAAGCGGGCCTTTTGCCCGTTGGTGATACGATTGAGAAAATCGGCAATTGGGTCCGTAACTGCCATAAAACTCGCTCCTTTTACTCCCTCAGAGGGCTACCAGCTGGCTTTGATCACGCCGGGCAACTCCCCTCTGAGAGCCATGCTCCGAAAACAGATCCGGCAAATGCCAAATTTTCTGATGTATGCCCGCGGCCGACCACAAAGGGGACACCGGTTGTAGGATCGAACCTCGAATTTCGGGCGACGCTTGGCTTTTGCAATGAGTGACTTCTTGGCCACGGTGGCCTCCTTTTCCTGCCTAATGCCGGAACGGCATGCCCATCAGGGACAGCAGCGTTCGGGCTTCATCATCCGTCTGGGCAGAAGTGACGATGGTGATATTCATCCCTTTGATCTTGTCGATCTTGTCATAGTCGATTTCAGGAAAAATAATATGTTCCTTGATCCCGAGGGTGTAGTTGCCGCGCCCGTCCAGGGCCTTCGAGGAGATCCCACGAAAGTCGCGAACGCGGGGTAGGGCGACATTGACCAGCTTGTCGAAAAACTCATACATCCGGTTCCCCCGGAGAGTCACCATGCATCCGATGGGCATCCCTTTGCGCAGCTTAAAGGCGGCGATGCTCTGCCGTGCCCGGGTGATAACGGGCTTCTGTCCGGTGAGCTGAGCCAGTTCCTCGGCAGCGGAATCAAGGATCTTGATGTTCTGGATCGCTTCTCCCAGCCCCATATTGACCACGATCTTCTCCATCCGGGGGATCTGCATGCTGCTCTTATAGTGGAACTGCTCAGCGAGTTTCGGAACCACTTCGTTCTGGTATTTCTCTTGTAGACGTGTCATCCATTGCCTCCAATCCCGACCGGTTCGCGACAGGGTCCTTGCCTAGTCAATCACCTCGTTGCACTTCTTGCAGTAACGGACCTTGCGGTTGTCCTCGAGAATCCGATAGCCCACCCGGGTCGGGTCAGTACATTTGGAGCAGATCAACATCAGGTTGGACACCTGAATGGGAGATTCCTTCTCGAGGATCCCCCCCTGCCTGGTCTGCTGACTTGGCTTGAGATGACGCTTGACCATATTGAGCTTCTCAACAATGGCCCGGTCCTTCTTGGGGATGACACGCATCACCTTGCCGCTCTTGCCTTTTTCCTTACCGGCAATGACCATTACCATGTCGTCTTTCTTAATGCGGTATTTCTTCCGTTCTTCCATGGAAACATGTCCTCATACAAGGCTAGAGCACTTCAGGAGCAAGCGAGATGATCTTCATGAACTGTCTGGCCCGCAACTCCCTGGCCACTGGGCCGAATATGCGTGTCCCGATAGGTTCCTTGGCTGCGGTGATGAGCACAGCCGAGTTGTCATCAAACTTGATGTAGGAACCATCCGGACGTCGCACTTCCTTCTTGGTGCGCACTACCACGGCCCGCAGCACATCACCCTTCTTGACCTTGGCGTTGGGAATGGCCTCCTTCACGGAGACCACAATGATATCACCTACCGTCGCATAACGTTTTCGCGTGCCACCGAGCACCTTGATGCAGTACAAGCGCTTTGCTCCGGAATTGTCGGCGGCATTCAGTTGCGTTTCCGCTTGAATCATGGGTTACTCCATTTTGGCGCAGCGTGCGTCCAGGCCATGCCCGCAATTTCGGCCGCCCGCCACAAACCGATCACATGACCGCTTTTTCCAACGTTCTCACCACAACCCAACGCTTCAATTTGCTCAGGGGACGACTCTCCTCGATGAGCACCTGGTCCCCGATCTGACATGCATTGTGGGCGTCATGGGCCATGAATTTATTCTGGCGACGGATGAACTTATGATAACGGGGATGACGCACAAGGCGTTCCACCTTAACGACGACCGTCTTGTCCATCTTGTTGCTGATCACCGTTCCGACGCGCGTTTTCCTGCCCGACTTCTGTCCTTCCATGGATGGTTGCCTCATGCCGTGGTCTGATGGTCCAGTTCATGCAAAACTGTCAAAACCTGTGCGATGTTCCGGCGGGTTTTCCCCAGTTGTGCAGTATTTTCCAGTTGTCCGGTTCGATGCTGAAACCTTAGATTGAACAGCGCACCCCGCAACTCCTCCAGTTTCTGGAGCAGTTCATCTCGGGTCATATCACGCAGCGGACCGGCTTTCATAGGACGTCCTCCCTCGACACGAACCGGGTTTGGATGGGAAGCTTCTGAGCCGCCAGGCTCAACGCTTCGCGCGCGATTCCTTCGGGAACACCCTTGATTTCATACAGCATCCGTCCCGGTCGGATGACCGCCACCCACGCTTCAGGAGAACCCTTACCTTTGCCCATGCGGGTTTCGGCAGGCTTCTTGGTTATGGGCTTGTCGGGGAAAATCCGAATCCACACGTTCCCGCCACGCTTCACATGGCGAGTAATGGCGACACGGGCGGCTTCGATCTGCCGCGAGGTAGCATAGCCATTGCCGAGGGCCTTGAGGCCGAAATCACCAAAACTGAGAGTGCTGCCCCGGATCACCATGCCGCGACGGTGTCCCTTCTGCTGCTTTCTGTATTTGACGCGCTTGGGTGCTAACATTCAACCATCTCCTGTTCCTCAAGTCCCCAGGGTGCGTTCCGCTTACGCTGGAAACCCTGAGCCCCCCGACTGCCCAGCCACAACTCCGTCCCTACGCCCCATTCCGCACCGTGCTGCCCGGTGAGGAAAAAACGCGCGAGGGTTGCTCCGGGTATCGTCAGGGTAGAACCTCCCCCTTGAAGATCCAAACCTTAATGCCAATGACCCCGTAGGTTGTTCGAGCCAGCGCAGTTCCGTAATCAATATCGGCGCGAAGGGTATGCAGCGGAACCCGGCCTTCGCGATACCATTCCCGGCGAGCCATTTCTGCACCCCCCAGGCGCCCGGCGGAAGCCACCCGCACGCCCTTGGCCCCAAACTTCAAAGCCGCACTGACGGCGCGCTTCATGGCGCGTCGAAAGGCCACTCGGCGCACCAACTGGAGTGCGATGTTCTCGCCAACCAAAATGGCGTCCAGTTCAGGCCGCCGGACCTCTTGAATATCAATGAGGATTTCCCGCCTGAACTTGACTTCCAGATCTCGTCTCAAAGCCTCGATTTCGGCGCCCTTCTTGCCGATTACAATCCCAGGCCGGGCAGTAAAAATGCGGATCTTAGCCTTGTTCGCCGCCCGCTCGACTTCCACGCGCGCGATTCCTGCGTGGAAGAGCCGCTTCTTTATGTAATTGCGGATCAGAAAGTCTTCCTCCACGAGCTTGGCGTAGTCCTTCGAAGCAAACCATTTTGAATCCCACGTCTTTACAACGCCCAGACGGAATCCGGTTGGATGCACCTTTTGTCCCAAATTTCACCTCCGTTTGCCGTTATCGCGTTACCGTGCACCAGCAATCATGCTCATTATTGCTCTGCCAGCACCATCGAAATATGACTGGTGCGCTTCAGGATCCTCGTGGCCCGTCCCATGGCCTTGGGTCGCCAGCGCTTGTGTCTGGGGCCCTCGTCGATCTGAATGGTCTTGATATACAAGGTCTCGACGTCGACGGTCCGCAGGCTTTCGGCGTTGGCGACGGCGGACCGCAGTGTTTTACTGATCAGACGGCCGCCTTTCTTGGGCAGGAATTTGAGAATAGTCAGGGCTTCCGAAACCGGTTTCCCTCTAACCAGATCAGCAACCAGCCGAACCTTGTAGGGCGAAACGCGCAGGTACTTGCCAACCGCTCGAACTTCCATTACTTCTTTCCTTTCACTTTCGACTTCTTATCCCCAGCATGACCGTAAAAGACTCTGGTTGGCGAAAATTCTCCCAGTTTATGGCCTACCATATTCTCAGTGATGAAAACGGGAATAAATTTCTTGCCGTTGTGAACCGCAAGGGTCACCCCCACGAACTCGGGAATAATGGTGGACCTTCGCGACCAGGTCTTGATGATCTTGCGGTCTCCGGTATCTTTCGCCTTGAGCACCTTGTCAAGGACATGGCCATCGACGAATGGTCCTTTTTTGAGCGAGCGAGGCACTGTTTTCTCCTTTTTCCTATCCTGCCTGGCCTGTTCCCTTTACCAATGAAGGGCTGCCGACCAAAACGGAGTGCTACTTGCGGCGGCGTACGATGAGTCGGTCACTGCCCTTGGACTTCCGGGTACGGTAGCCTTTGGTCGGGATCCCCCAGGGTGTGCACGGATGCCGCCCTCCGGAACTTCTACCTTCGCCGCCCCCCATGGGGTGGTCGACCGGGTTCATGGCCACGCCGCGCACATGCGGGCGATGTCCCCGCCAGCGGCTGCGACCGGCCTTGCCCAGGGACTTGTTTTCATGATCGATGTTGCCGACCTGGCCAATGGTTGCCTTGCAGCTGATGGGAACCATGCGCATCTCGCTGGAAGGCAGGCGCAGAATGGCATACTGCCCTTCCTTGGCGATGAGCTGGGTGCTGCAGCCGGCAGAACGGGCCAACTGGGCCCCTTTGCCCGGCTTCAGTTCGACGTTGTGAACCACCGTTCCCAATGGAATGTTGGCCAGTCGGAGGCAGTTTCCGGGCTTGATATCCGCATCACTGCTGGTAACGATCAGGTCCCCGACAGACAAACCGACGGGAGCAAGAATGTAACGCTTTTCCCCGTCCTGGTAATGAAGCAGAGCAATATGGGCGGAGCGGTTGGGATCGTATTCGATGCTGGCAACCTTGGCCGGAATACTCTCCTTATCGCGCCTGAAATCGATCAGGCGAAAGCGGCGTTTATGGCCGCCGCCGCGATGCCAGGCGGTTACGCGGCCGCTGTTGTTGCGGCCGCCGGATTTCTTCAGCGGTTCGACCAGACTCCTACAGGGCTCATCGCGAGTGATTTCGTGAAAGGTGCTGTAGGTCTGAAACCGCCGCCCCGGTGATGTTGGATGTACTTTTCTAATGCCCATCGATGTCCTCTTTCAGCTTACACCCCTTCGAAGAATTCCACTCGCTGCCCGGGCTTGATGGTGACCATGGCCTTCTTCCAGTCGGGACGCCTGGTGATGAACCGTCCCACGCGCTTTTTCTTGCCCCTCATGGTCATGGTCGTGACGTCCAGGACGTTGACCTTGAACATCTGTTCGACGGCCTGCTTGATCTCGATCTTGTTGGCCCGCGAAGCCACCTCGAAGACCAGCTTGTTCCTCGTTTCTTTTTCCGTCGTGCTCTTTTCGGTAATGAGAGGGCGTCTCAGAATCTCATAGGGGTTCTTGCTCATGATCCCAGTCTCTCCTCTATCATGGCAACGGACTCGCGAGTCAGGAGCAGATTGTGGTAGTTGAGAAGATCGTACACGTTGAGTCCCTCTGAGCGCAGGATTTTCACGGAGGGAAGGTTGCGTGCCGATTTCTCCACCACTTCGTCCGATCGGGGAAGGACCACCAGGGTCTTGCCGAGCTCGAACCGCTTCATGAACGCCGCGAAGTCCCTGGTCTTGATCTGTGTCAGGTTGAAGGCGTCGAGTACGGTGAGTTCCCGATCGAGTAATTTCTGGCTCAGGGCCATCTTGAGTGCCAGACGGCGCACCTTTTTCGGTACGCGGAGGTCATAGGAGTGGGGCTGAGGGCCGTGAATGGTACCGCCACCACGCCAGACGGGGGAACGACTGGTCCCTGCGCGAGCCCGCCCGGTGCCCTTTTGCCGCCACGGTTTCTTGCCGCCTCCGGCAATCTCACTGCGTCCCTTGGTTTTTGCAGTTCCGGCGCGACGCTTGGCCAGCTGGTAGAGAACCACCTCGTGCATGACGTGAGGTTTCACCGGTACCGCAAAAACGGCGTCTTTCAGCTCCAGCTGACGGATCACGTTGCGTTCAATGTCATACAGATCAACGGTTGGCATAATGTTCCCCAAAAAGCCCTCGTTCGCAAGCTCGAGTGCAGTTACCTGACCCGGTTGTTCTTACGGATATAAACGATCCCGTTGCGGCAACCTGGCACGTTTCCCTTGATAATCAGCAGGTTCTCTTCCGGCCGGATATCTACAATCTTCAAGCCTATCAGGGTGACCCGCTTATTTCCCTTCTGGCCGGGCATCTTCTTCCCCTTGATCACCCGCCCGGGGTTGGTTGCGTTGCCGGTTGAACCGGGTTCCCGGACGCTTTTCGAGCCATGGCCAGCAGGCCCCCTCTGAAAATTCCAGCGTCTGATGGTGCCGGCAAAGCCCTTGCCTTTACTCGTTCCGGTCACATCCACGACTTCGCCGACGGCAAAGACCTCCACGGACAGCTCCTGACCGGCCTGGAATTGGACGGCGTGGTCGGTCCTGACCTCATGAAGAACCTCGAAATAGCCCTTGCCAACCTTGTCGAGATGTCCCTTCATGGGTTTGGTGACCTTCTTTGCCTTGGCATCCCCATAGCCGAGTTGCAAGGCAGCATAGCCATCCCGCTCCGGGGTCTTGATCTGGGTCACGACACACGGTCCGGCCTGAATCAAGGTTACCGGCAGAACACTGCCATCCTCAGCAAAGAGTTGCATCATTTCCAGTTTACGTCCGATTAATGCTTTGACCATGAGATTTGCTCTCTTTCAAAAAACAACTCGGCTCTGGAAGGTTAGAGCTTAATGTCTACATCCACGCCTGCCGAGAGGTCCAGCTTCATCAGCGAATCAACCGTCTGCTGAGTTGGCTCCAAGATGTCGATGAGGCGCTTGTGGACTCGAATCTCCAATTGTTCCCTGGACTTCTTGTCGACATGGGGGGAACGCAACACAGTATACCGCTGAATCTTGGTGGGCAGTGGTATGGGGCCTGCCACCCGGGCCCCGGTCTTCTTGGCTGTCATCACGATCTCGTTGGTGGACTGATCCAACAGCTTGTGATCGTATGCCTTCAAGCGGATGCGAATTCGCTGATTCGTCATCATAGAGTTCATTCCTGCCTGTTCTAATTAAGAGCTCTTGGCAACGCTGCTGACTGACTCCAGCAGCCATCATCAGCTACTGGATGATCTCGGTGAGGACGCCAGCGCCGACGGTGCGCCCGCCTTCGCGAATGGCGAAGCGAAGCTCCTTCTCCAGCGCCACCGGCGTGATCAGCGCCACCTCGGTGCTGATGTTG
>JAPXSS010000003.1:0-87148 GCA_033812955.1 Syntrophobacteraceae bacterium
GCTCGGCCGACTTCCGGGCAGGATTCCTACCAGATGCCCCCCCGTGCCGTGACGGTAGCGCTCCGTCACGGCAGCAAGGGGAGGCAGGTCTCTCAGGACATCCAAGAGAGGATGTCCCACGAACTGAACTTTCATCTGGTAACGTTCATAGAATTCGGTTTCAAATGGCAGGATCACGGCCATTTCATCGACGAAGCGGCGAATGGTCTTGACGCGACCGCTTCGCCATGCCCAGACCTGCGGACTGATGTAATAGAATACCTTGATCCCATGTTGCCTGGCCAGGCGAGCGAGCAAAAAATTGAAATCCGGAAAATCGATGAGCACAACCAGCTCGGGGGGACTCTGGGCAAAATGAGCAGCAATAGTTCGCCACGCCCGGTAGAGCACCCGGAGATGCCTCGCAACTTCGGAGAGACCGACCACCGACAGCTGTCGATGATCCACCAGCACATTTGCCCCGGCAGCCTCCAGGAACCGCCCGCCCATGCAGGTGATGCGCAGCCCCGGGCTGCGGCGGTAGAGTGCCCGAACGAGGAAGGAGCCGTGCAAATCGCCCGAAGCTTCGCCGGCACTCACGAAAATCTCGATAGCCCGCTCCCTTCTCGCTTCCCTGGTTCGCTTAATGAGCTGCTGATCTGAGACGATATCTGCAGAGCGATCGCCAGGGCCTCTTTACCCTCGCGGCCGCCCACCGCCGGTGGCGGCCCTCCCTTGACAGCCCTGAGAAAGCTCAGTATCTCTTCTTCGAGGGCATCCCGTTCCTCGATTTCAATCTCCTCCATGGAAACCTGGGGGTATCCTTCCTCGTCGGGTTCCTGTTCTCGATAGACAGCATAAGCCCGCCGCTCAGCATAGTCCGCAACATAGTAGGAATTTTCCTGAAAAATGCGGAGCTTGCGCATGTTTTTGGTGGAAATTCGACTGGCGGTCAAATTGGCTACCGCTCCGTTGGCGAATTCCATCCGGACGCTGGCAATGTCGGGTAACCGGGTCAGCACCGCCACTCCCGATGCACAAAGGGTTCTCAGGGGCGAACCGATGATGTGCAGGACGATGTCGATATCGTGTATCATGAGGTCCAGCACGACATCCACATCGAGCCCCCGTTCATTGAAGAGGGTAAGCCGGTCCGCTTCCACAAACATGGGCTTTTGGAGGCGTGGGCGAATTGCTGTGAAGGCAGAATTAAAGCGTTCGAGATGCCCCACCTGCAGGATGCAGCCGCGCTCTTCGGCCAATCTGATCAGATCCTCCGCCTCGGCCACAGTCCTGGTCATGGGCTTCTCCAGGAGCACATGGACTCCCGCCTCCAGAAACTCTTTGGCAATGGCGTAGTGGAGCAGCGTGGGAGTGGCGATACTCACGGCCTCGACCAGACCGATGAGATCTTGGTAGCGAACCGTGAAATCGGTATCGAGGGGTACAGCAACCAGCTCTGCACGTGCGGGATCTACGTCGGCGACAGCTACCAGCCGAGCTTCCGGGAGCCGTGCATACTTTTCGGCGTGAAATCGGCCAAGATAGCCTGTCCCTACCACCCCAACGCGCAGCGCATCGGGGCGGGCTCTTCTGACGAGCGGTGAAGGAGATGGCGGTTTAGCCACAAGGTCCACCTGTGGCATCGATTCCCCCGTTGTACACAAGGTCGTGATCCCTGATGGCTGGTCAGATGCGGCGTTGAAATCGCCTTTCCGCACTATTATGCTGATCCCCGCTGCGTCGGCTTCGTCGATCATTTGCTCCTGGTCGAAGATGATGGTCTTTCCTTCCTCAATCGCGAGGACTCTGGCCTTCACCTGCTTCATCACCGCAACGGTACCCGGCCCAACGGCCGGAACGTCGAACCGCAGATCCTGGATCGGCTTGCTCACCTTGATCACTACCGCCCCCTCGCGACAGAGAGTTCCTCCCCGCAGGATAGTAGCATCGGTGCCATCGATGCCCTCCACGGCGAGCACGGACTGATGTTTGACCACCAAGCACTGGCCGATATCCAGGTGTCCAAATCCTTTGGCCAGCTGCCAGCCAAAGACAATATCCTCATCTTCATGTCGATTCGGTTTGCGACGAGTCAGGATTCCTTCAGGGGCCAGAAGAGTTGGCAGGAACATGGTCGAGGCTTCGATGTGAATGCCTTCGCTCTCCAGTTCGTGGGCAATAGCACGGAGGAGGGAATCATCCCTCTTGCTGCGGAGTCGATTGAGCAGCTTGACCGCTCTCCAGTCGGGGCGAATCCGGGTGTAGATTCTGGTCTTGTTGATGGCTCCGGCCATCGCTGCGCGCTTGATCCCCGCCTTCTGGAAAACGCGGATGAGTTTGCCCAGTTGCCCCAGCTTGAGCAGGTGGTATTCGGTCACAAGCTCCGCCAGGGACGGATCGGTCTCCCCATGGAAACCCGCGGCGATAACCTCAATGCCCGCCTCAGCCGCAGCGTGAGCAAAAAGGAGCGGAAATTGTCCGCTCCCTGCAATCAAGCCAATGCGGTAGAGTTCCCCTTTCGGTTTCAAGGAGTCCCCGGCCATTTCTCCCCTATCTTCTCGTAACCCCTCTCTTGGAGCGGTCCTGCATAAACTGGATGAGATTGTCCACCTCCGGCGTTGGCTCCACTTCTGCGCGAATGCGGTCGATCGCCTCGGTCAAGGTCAAGCCCGAGCGGAACATGATGCGGTAGCTGCTTTTCAAGGCCTGAATGGTGTTCCGAGCAAAACCGTGCCGCCTGAGACCAACGAGATTAGGGCCATAGAGCTTGCCGGGAGCCCCAAAGGCCAGCATGTAGGGGGGCATGTCCATTCTCAGGCCGGACTTGCCACCGATGAAGGCATAGGTCCCGACGCGAATGAATTGATGGATGGCAACAATCCCTCCCAAAATGGCAAAATCGTCGATTCGAACATGCCCCCCGAGAGTGGTTGCATTGGCCAGAATGACGTTGTTGCCGATGATGCAGTCATGAGCGACATGGGCGTAGGCCATGATCAGATTGCGGCTACCGATGCGGGTTACCCCGCCTCCCCGCTGAGTACCTCGATTGACCGTAACACTCTCGCGAAAGATGTTGTCGTCTCCAATCACTAACCGGGTTTCTTCTCCGCGATAGCTCAAATCCTGGGGTGGATATCCAATGGTCGCAAAGGGAAAAACCTGATTGCGCTCGCCTATCGTGGTCCAGCCGTCAACGATGGCGTGCGGGCCGACGACGCTCCCTGCGCCGATGGTAACCCGCGGCCCAATAATGGAAAAGGCTTCTATTTTCACATTCTCAGCCAGCTGGGCCCCAGGCGATACCACCGCGGTGGGATGAATTTCCATCTGAACAGTCGTCTCCTTCCTATATGTCAAGCAGTCGTTTCCGGCTTGATCGGGTCGATCGTTGCCATGATTTCCGCTTCTGCCACCAGCTGATCATCAACAAACGCCTGGCCCTTCATTTTGAATATGGATCCCCGCTGTTTGATGAGTGCCAGCTTCAGGATGAGCTGATCGCCCGGTCGCACCGGCTTGCGAAAGCGCACCTTATCGAATCCCATTAGGTAGACCGCAGCCCGTTCTCTGGGTGGAGCATGCGAAAAAGCCCACAGGCCTCCTGCCTGGGCCAGCGCTTCGATGATGAGGACTCCCGGCATCACCGGATGAGCGGGAAAATGCCCCTGGAAAAAAGGCTCGTTGATGGTCACATTCTTCAACCCGATGACTTCGTCTTCCGTGAAAACCAGAATGCGGTCCAACAAGAGAAAGGGGTATCGGTGCGGCATAATCTTGAGGATCTCAAGGATGTCCTTTTCCATTGTCATTCCCCGTGAATCGCCTTCTCGAGTTCTAGGACATTCTTTTGGAGCCGCCTGAGCTCTTCTCTCAGTTGCGGCAGGTGCTTGAAATGAGCTACCATCTTCCGCCAGTCCTTATGGGGCATGGCCGGGCTGCCGGAAACATCTTCCCCGGGCTTTACCGACCGGCCCACCCCGGACTGTGCCCCCACCCTGGCGCCATCCCCAATTTCGATATGTCCGACGACTCCCACCTGTCCTGCCAGCACTACATGCTTTCCCAGGCGCGTGCTGCCTGAAACCCCAACTTGTGCGATCAGGATCGAGTGTTCACCGACCACAACATTGTGCGCGATGTGGACCAGGTTATCGATCTTGGTGCCACGCTGAATCCAGGTCCGGCCGAAAGCTGCGCGATCGATGGTGCAATTGGCCCCGATTTCAACGTCATCGTCAATCTGGACAATGCCAATCTGCGGGATCTTTACATGGTGTCCCAGCTGATCCTGGGCAAAGCCAAACCCGTCACTGCCAATGACCGTCCCGCTGTGAATGATGACCCGATCACCCGCCCGACAGCGGTCAAGCAGCGTGACATGGGGGTGAAGCATGCAATGCGCGCCAACTTCAACCTCACGCCCCAGATAGGTTCCCCCATAGATTCTCGTCCCTTCACCGATCCGGCAGCCAGGCCCAACATGAACCAAGGGACCGATGCAGACATCTTTTCCTATTTCCACCCCCTCGCCCACCACTGCCGTCTCATGCACTCCGAGCTGAATAGAGGGAGGGGAGAAGAACAGCTGGGCCGCGCGAGCCATAGCCAGGTAAGGTTGGCCGGTAATAAGCAAGGGGCGATCAAGATCTTCCAAGGTGTGAGGCACAATCAGCGCTGCTGCCCGACAATTAACGGCCAAGGACCGGTATCGCTCATGGATCACAAAACTCAGTTCATCTACCTGAGCATCTTCCAGGGAACCCAGCCCTCCAACGCGGATCAGCGGATCGCCTTTGATGCTTGCTCCCAGATGGCAGGCAAGCTCTTCGAGCGAATAAGATTTCGGTGGACTGGCATCAGGGTTGAGTGTCATGGGCTTGCTACTGCTCATCTTCACGGCCTGAAGGGAGGCAGTTTATCAAGCTCCGTGGCGACCCGCTTAGTGATGTCATCCTTGCTGGAACTGTAGACCAGGGAAGTCTTCTCAAAGACAAAATCGTACTTCTCATCCCTGGCAACTCTTTCCACAACCTCATGGACTTTCTTGGCTAGAATGGCCTGGAGCTCATTCAGTTTGCCTTTGGAATCCATGAGGAATTTTTGTCCTTCCTGCTGCATGTCCTTAAGCTCTTGTTCCTTTTGGGTCTTGCTCTTGGCATCGAGGACGCTCTGTTTCTTCTCGAATTCCTCTCTCTTCCCGGCAAACGCCTTCTGCTTCTGATCGAGTTCCGCGTCAAGCTTTTCTGCCTCTTTCTTCATCTCTTCGGTAGCCTGTCTGCCCCACTGCGACTGTTGCAGGGCACCCACCGCGTCGACGACGCCAATCTTGGGGCTTGCCGCTACCGCTGATGGCGCAACCGTAAAGAGAATGATAACGCTTACCGTTACCAGCATCGATCCCACATGTCTCATCTTCATCTGTCTTTCTCCTTAGAAAAATGCTCCTGCCGAAAATTGAAACTGGTAGTTGCTTTCTCCCGGTTCGGGGTCCAAATTATAGCCACACTCGATGCGTAGTGGCCCCAAAGGGGAATTCCAACGGATACCACCACCGACGTCGGTGCGAAAATCGCTGACACTGAAATCCGACATCTTCTCGAAAGCATTACCAGCATCGAAAAAGAACACCCCGCGCATCCCGATGCTCTCCACCAGAGGAAACAACACCTCCACCGTGGCAAGCCCATAGGCCAGACCGCCGATATAATATCCGTCTCGTTCCGGTCCGACGGTTGCCCACTTGAACCCGCGCAACGAGTTGATGCCACCCAGGAAGAAGCGGTCGTTGAGCGGCAGGGTAGTGTTATCATCTGGATCACCCATGTGGTTGATATAGCCGAATTCCCCGCGCACATAACCGACCAGCTTCCAGAACAGCGGGAAGAAAATGCCATGTCGAATTTCTGTTTTGAAAAAGTTGCTGTGCCCTCCCAGGTAAGGACTGGCCACCTGGATGCTGGCCAAGCTGACCATCCCCTGGGTGGGCAGGAACGGGTGATCGGTACTGTCTCGTTCCACCCCGAACGTGACTGCACTGGTGATCATCCGGTCTTCCTGTTGCTGGGTAATGATGGGTGGCGCCCCTTCGGTCACATCGGAAACGATGGAGCTACTGAAATTATAGATCGCAAGCAGCCTGCTGAAGGTGCCGAAGCGATACCCGGAGCGCAATCGGAATCCGAGAGCATCTTCAGTAAAATCAGTGTATTCCCTTCTCCAGTCATAGAGATCGATTCCACCGCTGATCGGTCGGTCAAAGAGATAGGGTTCCGTGAAGCTCAATACATAACGCTGTGCTTCCTGTCCCAGGTAACCTTTTACCCCCACATAGCGCCCCGTGCCGAAAAGGTTGCGCTGACTGATCTCGCCACTCGTAAAAAGGCCGTCATCGGATGAATAGCCGCCGCCGAGGCTTATCGCTCCGGTCATTTTCTCTTTGACCTTAACGACCAGATTCATGACATCGGTCTGTTCGGTATCAACCGGAGTGATTTCCACGTCCTCAAAAAAATCGAGCTTGCGCAATGCATTGATGCTCTGTTCAAGTTTGGTCGAACTAAAAAGGTCGCCTTCCGCCAATTTCAGCTCTCTGCGGATGACCTTGTCCAGGGTCTTGGTGTTGCCCGTGACACTGACTCGGCCGATGTGAACCAGATTCTTCTTGTGCACATTGTACTCGATGCTGGTGGTCCGCCCCTCTACTTCCCGCTTAACCTGCGGGTCAACCTCCGTATAGGCATAGCCCTCATCCATATAAGTCTTGCTGATCTTGTCGATGTCATCGCGCAGTTTTTCGCGCCCAAAATAGTCCTTGGGCTTCAATTTGAGCTGTTTGACCAGCTTCTCATTGTTGTCCAGAAGGTCACCGCTGATCTCTATATTCGATACCCGGTAACGCTCTCCCTCTTCTACCGGAATCGTGATGAAAAACCCCTCTTCTTTCATGGCCACTTCAGGACTTCCGACCTTGGCATCCATGAAGCCTTTGTCATGGTAAAAGATGCTCAGCCGATCGATATCCGTCTCCAGGATGTCGCGCTGCATGATGCCGCGATCGGTGAACCATGAAAGAATGATCATCTTCTCCTTGGTTTCCATGATGCTGCGTAGCTTGCGGTCAGAGAAGCTCTTGTTTCCCACAAAATCAATGCTCTTGATGTAAACCTTACCCTTTTCCTCGACAGTAAAGGTCACCACGGCTTTGCGGGGATCTTTCGGAAAATCAATCGAGGATCTGACTGAAACATTGAAAAAGCCTTTCTGATGGTAGAGCTTGATGATCTTCTGAACATCTTCCGCCACGATGTTCTTTTGCACGACACTGAAGGGCCTCGTGGCGATGGCCGCCATGATATCCTTCTCTTTGATCTTCTTGTTGCCGCTGACGGTCACTTCCTGGATAGTCGGATTCTCCTGGACTGCAAAGACGAGCACCTTACCCGCCGGACTGTCGGCAACCTCAGCCTCCACCTTTTCAAAAAACCCCATCTTGTAGACCACTTTAATGTCTTCTGCCACCAAGTCGGGGCGCAACACTTCGCCTTTCTTACTCTTGACGTTCAACTTAACTGCTTCGGATTCGATGCGTTCGTTGCCACGTACCTGCACGTCTGCGATCACCGCTTTGGCCAAAAGGTGGACCGCAGCTTGTTGAACAACCGTATTGGCCGCTGCCGCCAGATTCTCGAGGCCCTTTTGTTCGGCGAAAATGATTTCCGTCGCTTTTCGTCCTGACACATCGGTCAGTCGGACATCTAGGCTGATGCTGTTGCCAATCTGGTTGAAGCTGCCAAACAAAACGTAATCGGCCTGTAGACGGCGACCGAGTGCCCGAGCCTGGTCATCAGATTGGACCGATTGGCCTGGCCGCACCATTTTTTCCACTTCCTGGAGACTGACCACCCTCGCCCCTTCCGAAGTAAACTGGCGGACCAACAGCTCTGAGATGTCCCTCCGAACCTTTGCCGGCTCCTGCTCACCACGCACGGTAAAAGGCATGACCGCAACCCTTGGATGCTGTTCCTGCGTCCACCCCACCGAGACCAGGACCGTGAGGTACACCAGGACGCATGCCCTGCGGACGAACGCTCTGCCCCTAACCATGGCTCGCTCCTCCTTCAGCTCCGTACAGATCCACAAAAATCCGAGTGCCTCCACATCTCACGACTGCCGCTGAGCCCCTCATCTATAGCTCACCCCGTTTCATACCTCAACAGATTCCTTAATAAACGCGCATTACTTGGGACATTGCAGCTCCCGCCAGTCCCATCTCCCCGGCGATCGCCTACTGTTCATGCCGGAGTTGCCCGTCTACCAACCGCAAGGTACGATGCATCATGGCTGCAAGTTCGGCATTGTGAGTGACAACAACCATGGTCAGGCCCAATTCCTCGTTCAAGGTGACCAGCAGTTCATGGAGCTTCCGCCCGGTCTTGCCGTCCAGATTGCCACTCGGTTCGTCAGCCAGGAAGATCCTGGGGTGCAGCACAAGAGCCCGAGCAACGGCCACGCGCTGCTGCTCTCCCCCCGACAGTTCTCCAACCCGATGCTGCAGCCGATCGGTGAGGTCGAGGCGCTCCAGCAGGGACAAGGCCTGATCTTTCAATTCTCGCAGGGAAATACCGGCGATGATCCCAGGCATCATAACGTTTTCCAACGCATTGAACTCGGGCAGGAGATAGTGGAACTGGAAGACAAAGCCGATCTGGCGGTTGCGAAACTGTGCCAGGGGCTTTTCCTCCCACAGGAAAATGTCCTGGCCGCCGTATAGCACGCGTCCGCTCGATGGTTTTTCCAGGGTTCCCAGAATGTGGAGCAGGGTTGATTTGCCCACCCCCGAGGCCCCGACGATTGCCAGCCGCTCCCCCCTTCGAATGATCAGGTCCAGCCCGCGGAACAGCTCGATGGCATGCATTCCCTCCCCGAAGACCTTGGTGAGAGACAATGCCTGGACTTCGATGGATTGCAGTTCGTTACTCATAGCGCAGGGCTTCTGCCGGGTCGAGCCTGGCCGCCTGGCGTGAGGGATAAAAGGTCGCTGCGAGGCTGATGACAATGGCTGACAGGGCAATCATTCCGACGTCGGAGAGCTCCAGTTTCACGGGGAGGGTCGAAATATAGTAGACATCGCGGGGGAGTTCGATGAATTGGTATTTCTTCAAAAGGCTGCAGAGCGCAAACCCACCCAGGAGCCCCAGAATCGTTCCCGAGGTGCCAATCAAGAACCCCTCCATGACAAAGATTTTACGAATGCTGGAAGTCGTTGCCCCCATCGCCTTCAGGATAGCGATGTCGCGAGTCTTTTCCATCACCAGCATGATCAGGGAACTCACAATGTTGAATGCCGCCACCAGGATAATCAGCGTTAGAATGATGAACATGACAACCTTCTCGAGCTTCAGGGCGGAAAAGAGGTTTCGGTTCATCTGCATCCAGTCGCGCACCCAGTATGGAATGCCGAGTCGGGTGCGCAGCGAATCGGCGATCCCGCGGGCCTGGTAGATGTCCCCGAGCCTTATCTCGATACCTGAAACCACATCTGCCAGGCCCAGGAACTGCTGTGCTGCGCTGAGGCTGATGTAGGCAAGGGTGTTGTCATATTCATACATTCCCGACTGGAGCACGCCCACCACCTGGAAGAGCTTGCTCTTGGGAACCTGTCCCATGGGGGTGAGACGTCCTGAGGGTGAAATCACGGTAACCCATTCGCCCTGCCGAACGCCGAGGTTGTTGCAGAGCTCAACCCCCAGAATGATTCCCTGCACCGGGGGGCCCTCCCCAGCGGCCTTTTCGGAGCGCAGGTCTCCCAGGTTTCCCCGGATCATGTTCTCCTGGATATTGATCACTCCGGCGGCGGTCTGGGGATCGATCCCGCGCAGGAGCGCCCCCGACACACTTTTTCCAGAACTGATCATCACCTGGGCGTGGATGAAGGGAGTCGCCGCCATCACTCCCGGTTCCTTTTCGACTTCCTCGAGCAGGTGCTGGTAGTCGGAGAATGTGCCATTGAAGCTGCCAACGATGGCATGGGAGGTAATCCCGAGGATGCGGTTCCGCAGATCATCTTGGAAACCATTCATCACCGCCAGCACTACAATGAGGGCCATCACCCCGACCGCCACTCCGGCAATGGAGATGAAGGTGATGAGGGAAATGAAGGTCTGACGCCGCTTGGCTAGAAGATACCGGAGGCTGACAAAGAGTTCGAAATTCATACGCGCTTCAGCTCTTCTTTTCCGGCTTGAGGTGCGGAAAAAGGAGCACGTCGCGAATGGAGGAGGAATCGGTAAAAAGCATGACTACCCGGTCGATGCCGATGCCTTCACCCGCGGCCGGAGGCATGCCATACTCCAATGCCCGGATGTAGTCTTCGTCCATCAGGTGAGCTTCCTCGTCACCAGCCCGGCGTGCTTCCAGTTGCTGCAGAAATCGTTCTCGCTGATCGCGGGGATCATTAAGCTCGGAAAAGGCATTGGCCATTTCCCTGCCGGCGATGAACAATTCAAATCGGTCGGCCAGAGTCGGCTCTGCTTCGTTGCGCCGCGAAAGTGGTGAAACTTCGATGGGATAATGGCTGATAAAGGTGGGTTGGGTCAGTTTGGGTTCAACAGCCAGGTCGAAAAGCTTGGTGAGGACCTTTCCGTGGCCTTCCTGAGCTTCGGGTTTGAGGCCCATCGACGCAGCCAGCCTGGATGTTTCCACGGGATCAGTGATCGCTGCCCGGGGAAATCCACCGATTTCGACCAGGACGTCGTCAAAGCGGTATCGCGACCATGGGGGGGTGAGATCGATCACTTCACCCTGGTAGTCCACGGTCAGGTTGCCCCCGTTCACCGCCGTCGCTACAGCCCCGAACAGCGCCTCAGTGAGCGTCATGAGATCATCGAAGGTGGCATAGGCCTGGTAGAACTCCAGCATGGTGAATTCGGGATTGTGCTGAGTTGATACGCCTTCATTGCGGAAGTTCCGGTTCAGCTCGAAAACCCGTTCTAAACCGCCCACCAGCAAACGCTTGAGATAGAGCTCCGGCGCAATCCGCAGGTAGAGCTCCATCCCCAGGGCATTGTGAAAAGTCTTGAAGGGCTTGGCCGTAGCACCGCCGGGGATCGGCTGCATCATCGGTGTTTCCACCTCCAAAAAGCCACGGTCCATGAGAAAGCTGCGCATCGCCTGGATGATCTTCGCCCGTTTGCGGAAGGTCTCACACACCTCGTCATTGACAATCAGATCCACGTAGCGCTGCCGATATCGGAGCTCGACATCCTTCAAGCCATGATACTTCTCCGGTAGCGGCCGCAAATTCTTGCTGAGCAGCACCAGTTCTTGAACGAGCAGCGTCAACTCTTCCGTGCGCGTGCGAAAAAGTGTCCCCCGGACGCGGATAATGTCCCCGATGTCCAGTTTCCTGGCGAGAGTGTAGATCTCACTCCCGACTTGGGTTTGCTGAAGGTAAACTTGCATTCTTGCGCCGGAATCGAGCAGATGCATGAACATGGATTTGCCAAACGATCGGATGGCCATGATCCGCCCGGCAACCGTAAAGATTTCAGGTTGGGCGTCCAGTTCTGCCGCCGGCGTCAGGGCGTAGGTTGCTACAACGTCCTTGATTGAATGAGTGACGGCGTACCCGTTCGGAAAGAGGGCGACTCCCTCCTCCTCCATCTGCGAGGCCTTCCTGTACCGCTCGCGCATCACCAGGTTAAGGTCTTCCATACCAGCCGCTTCTTTCTTCTAATGAACTCGAACCAAGACGGGCGTGCAAACGCCTTGTTCCCGACAACCGGGGCCTGGGACAATTCAGAGAAAACTCATCCCCCAATCCCGGCAAAACCGGCTGAATGCTAGATGATTTGAACGGTTACGTCAAGGCCATTTACCCCGGCTTGGATTCACCATCCTTGCTTGCCTGAGAAGTCCTGGCAATGTTCGAGAAAGTGAAGGCAACGATTAAGATGCCCAGAATCAGTAACATCCACTCACCTTCCCGGTAGAGCCTCAGCCCACCCAGCACGATCACGACAATGCCCCCGAGCAGGCTCAACAACTGCGTACTGCGAGACATAAAGCGCGCTCCTTCTGCCTAGGCTACCTTACTGGCAGCTTCGCACTGAAAGTATCTTCCAAGCCTTCGAAGCTTTACGACTTGTACTTAGAAAATACAAAGGAAAAATGAACGAAGTGGTGCTGCAGCCCTTCGCTCCAGACCCTGCCAGCGAGAGCCTGTTGACAAGCAAGCAGGAACCGAATATCTAAGTTGGCATGGCAATGCCCTGCGCTCAGTGCTCTGGAGGAGATACGAGATGCTTCCACGCCGTCGCAAGTGTCGTAATCTTATGAAATCAGGAACCATCACGGGATTGAACGATGAGATCGCTTGACCTTGCAAGTATCAGTTGCTGCGCTGTTTTATTGCTCTTTTTTGACTGCTTCTGGTGCTGCGACCAGGCGTCGGCCTGGCAGGATACAGCCATCGCCGTCGCCGACGGCCACACCCTCACCGTCCTGCGTGACGGCAAGGAGGAGCGGGTTAGGCTCTATGGCATCGAGTCGCCGCATGTACGGCAGGATTTCGGCGAGCAAGCCAGGGCTTTCACTTCAGCGTTGGTCACCCACAAAATGGTGGAGATAGAAACGGTTGCCCTCGAACGCCGAGGCCGCACCACCTACCGTTTCGGTCAGACAGTAGCTCTGGTCTATGTGGAAGGACGGATGTGCCTCAACGAAGAACTGCTTCTGGCAGGGCTTGCCTGGGTTCATCGCCAATCCTGCACCAGACCGGAATGCCGGGCCTGGCATGAACTCGAGAAGCGTGTCAAAAGACAGAGGCTCGGTCTGTGGTCCCTGCCCAATCCCATCCCTCCCTGGGAATTCCGCCCAAACAGAGGAGCACAGATCCCGATCTACCACGGAGATATCGTTAAACACCGCTTCCACTCTACGAACTGTGAGGAGTTCAACTGTAGCAGCTGTATCGCCGTCTTTAGAGGTCGGGAGCAGGCTGTGAAGGCCGGCTACCATCCCTGCAGCGTCTGCAACCCCTAGCCCATCGCCGGGTTCCGTGGCAAGAAGCTGCACCCTTGCTCAGCTTTTCACAGCATGCTTGAAGATTTTTCCTGGGGCTCGCAGTGGTTATTGGGCCTGACGCCGCGCGTTGGTCATTCCCCGGCGCCGATCAAGTTGCTGAAGCAGCAAACGGCAGGGCAAGGGTCACCGGACAAGCTCTAGGCCATCCGGGGGTACACCATCTGGGCTGCATTTGCATCTTGTTTTTTTTCGGACAGTCAGGTAAGGGTTTGGTCCGCTCACGCTTTCCCTGCGCGGCACCCTAACAGGAGACGAGGACCTTGGACAGGTAATATCTGGCCACGGCTGCAGCAGGGTCTGAATCGACCTGACACAAGACGATTTGTCAGCCGAGTCGATCCGTGTGAGTCGCGTTGCAGCCCCATGCGCGCCTGTAGCTCAGATGGATAGAGCAACGGACTTCTAATCCGTAGGTCGCAGGTTCGAATCCTGCCAGGCGCGCCACTAAAAACAATAGGTTATCGATTTACCAAGATCTTGTTCTTCTTTATTGCTTACCTATTGCTAACATGGTGACGAATCTCATTCTTTTTGAACTTCAGGGGAAGGTTTTCACCAAGCGCTCAGATCAAGTTATCACCTACCTTGACCCCCTTTGCGCCTTACTGGGTGTGCAGGTTCGGTTACCCTACCAGACACCAGTTTGTGAGCATGTCAATATCAAGCCAAGCTCTAGCTGCTAACCATGCAATCTTTCATCGGCACTTTTGTAGAATTCACTACCGGACACATTTTAACCGGCCCTCGCGGGCGTGAAGGCGACCGGTATCGAGAGGCTCTCATTGAGTCAATGGTCGAACAACTTCAAACCAAGCCGAAAGAGACTCAGATCGAATCGGTCGGTACGGTGAATGACCTTGTACAACCCAGAGGCCATGGCGTGTGCCCCAAGATGAACGATCCGGTAGGCCGCGAGGCAGCTAGCAATCATGAGTCGAGACAGCCGTTTCGGATCCGATAAGTGGCTCTTGTGCAGTAGTGAATTAGTATAGGAAAACAGGATTATCCCTGAAAATACCTATGGACATGTCGATATGGGTAAAGGCATGGGGACCGCCTATCCGTCGGCTGGAGTGACATTCATAAAACCGATTAGACTTCACATGTTTGCAGTGCTATGAGCAGCGACGTTCAGTGTTTTCGGGTTGTTTTGAAAAGCGCTGCCGACAAACCCAGGAAATGAGAGGCCCCTACCTCTGCGCAACCACCTTCAACCGCGAATAAGGGAAACTGATGACTGACCAGCCTCAATGGCCTCAAAGAAGGACCTTCCTCAAGGCAGCTCTCGCTTCCGCGGTGGGAACGGCCCTACCCGTATCGGTAACCAAAGCCGCCCCCTTCCACCAAACCCACTTGCAGGTCTGGTCCTGCGGCGGGCTTGCCGAGGCCTTTCTCCCGGCGAATGCGCTCTATGGCGAGCGAACCGGAGTGACGGTCAGCTATACCGGAGCTTTTGCTGCCGCCCTCGGCAAATCGCTTCTGGGGAGCGCCGAAACGGAGGTTTTTGCCGGACGGGTCCTTGACCTGGCCAAGAAACTCCGACAGGCGGAGAAGATGCTCTACTTCAAACCGCTGTGCTTTACCAGCTACGTCATGGTCACGCCCAAAGGCAATCCCGCCGGGATCGCAAGCATCGGGGACATGGCCAAACCGGGCGTGCGCGTGGTGCTGGCTCCTGACGCCTCACCACCCGGCGGGCAGGCGGCGCTGAATCTGCTCAAAAAGGCGGGAATCTTGGATCCGGTGATGAAGAATGCCGTCACTTTGGGAAGCTGTGTACAGCGGACAATGGACGATGTGATTTCAGGGAAGGGGGATGTTTCCATTGTGGAGTTGCGGATCACCCGCATGCCGGACTTTACAGGAAAGATGGAGGTGCTCGCCATTCCCGAGGAATTCTTTCCGCCCCCGCCTCTGACCTTCACTATCGGCGTCATGAGGCACGCTCGGGACCGGGCGTTGGCGGACGATTATGTGAAGTTCATGACTTCCTCGGAAGGGCAGAAATTCTTCGAACAGCAGGGTTTCATTCCGGCCATTTCGGAGAAGGGGCAGGCCCTGGTGGAGAAATTGGGGGTGAAAGATGTCTGATAGCGGCGCTGTCATGACGGAAACCACGGCACCCTCTCGGAACGGGGCGGCATCCGTCCCCGGGCTGAGCGTCTGGAGGCGAATCAGTCAGCTGGCGCTGCTGGGAGTGCTTTGGCAGTGGTCGTTCTATGGCATTTTCCGCTGTCCATTCATTGTCCCCTATATCAGTTGCCAGAATTGCCCGGTGATCACCTGCCATGGCCGCCTGATGAGCATTTTTTGGGGGTTCTGGCTGCTTTTGCCGGTCTCAGTAATCCTCTTTGGGCGGGCCTTCTGCGGATGGGCCTGTCCCGGCGGGCTGCTGAATCAGCTTCTGGGGAAGCTTGCCCCCGTCAAGCTCCGCACCTCGAATCGCTGGGTTCGAAGAGCACCCTGGGCGATGCTGCTAGGTTTGGCCGTGTCCGTCTATGCCTACTTCGTACTGGGGCAGCCCCGCGCCGACATTCCGATCCGGGTGGGGGAATTCTTCCAATCGGTGGCGCTCACCTTCGAACACGCCGACCGGATCTGGCTGGTTCGGAGCTTCTTCGTGCTGGGATTCCTGCTGCTGGGATTGGTCCTGGCAAACGCCTGGTGTCGCTTCGCCTGCCCTACCGGCGGGCTGCTGGAATTCGTCAAAGGAATTTCGCTTTTCAAGTTCTATAAGACCAGTGACTGCAACGACTGCAACCGCTGCCTGCAAGTCTGTGAAATGGGTACCCGTCCGGCAGAGGTCAACTGCACCAACTGCGGCGATTGTCTCGAGGCCTGCCCCGAAGATGCCATTCGCTTCGGCCGCAAGCTTCGCTGATGGTGCGAGCCATGGCCCTCGTGCTCGATACAGAGCACTCCGGCTCCTGCCACCCGTGCTTCAACTCGCGGGTCCGTCACCGCTATGGGCGGATTCACCTGCCGGTGGCCCCTTCCTGCAATATCCGATGTACCTATTGCGCTCGCAACCATGCCTGCGTGAACGAAAGCCGTCCCGGGGTCACCCGGGCGCTTCTCGATCCCGAGGGAGCCCTGGAATATCTTGAAAGAAATCTCCGGGCCATGCCCTTCATCAAGGTGGTGGGCATTGCCGGTCCGGGAGATCCCTTGTGCGAGGCGACACGTACCCTGGAAACCCTGCAGCTCGTGCGCCGTGTGTACCCGAATCTCCACCTCTGCCTCTCCACCAACGGGCTGAGCCTTCCGGAGCACCTGCGGGAGCTGGCGCTGCTTGGGGTCCGGTATCTGACCGTCACGGTGAATGCCGTGGACCCTCAAATCGGTGCCGGCATGATCGAAAGCGTGGAGTGGCAAGGCGAGACGCTGCAGGGACGTCAGGGGGCGGAACAGCTCGTGGAGAATCAGATCCTGGCACTGGAGGCTCTCAGGGGCTGGGGAATGATGGTGAAGGTGAACACCGTAGTAGTACCGGGCATAAACGATGGCCATGTGATTGCCGTCGCCTCGCAGATGGCAAGGTTGGGAGTGAGTCTTATGAACATCATCGGCGTTATTCCCGTTGCCGGGACACCCCTTGAAGGCATGGCCCCACCTACCGCTGGGATGCTGGCTCACCTGCGAACCGCTGCGGAGGCCTTTGTCCCTCAGATGCGCCACTGCGCCCGGTGCCGCGCCGATGCGGCGGGCATGCTCCCCGAACAGTTCTCGATGATTGCACCAAGAGATGACGCCTCGCGGCAGATCCCTTCTACCTTCCGGTCACAAAGCCTTTCTGGCTGCCCAGATCTTCTTCCATATTAGAATCCCGATAGAGCTGACCGCTAAAGCCCGACTGCTCAATTCACTCCAAGGCCACCCACCAGTACTTATCCGTTCGTGGTATGCATAACAAAGCGGCAATCTTCGGTTCCCAACCGGACATCTCTCACCTCCTTGCTTTTTGGATGATATTCCCCCTGGGCCATGGCGGCTACCAGGCATTCTTAGACACTCTCGATCATGGCAAAAATCTGCGTGTCGTCAAAGCCCTTGAGGCGAATGGCACCCGAGCGGCAGGAGGCGGCACAGAGCCCGCAGCCTTTGCAGAGGACCGCATTGATTTCCGCCTTGCCTGCGTCCCTTCCCGCCTCCATGAAACGCGGCGCCGAAAAGGGGCAGATGTTCACGCACACCCCACAACTGCTGCAAACGTTCGGATTGCTTGAAGCCACGGTGCCGCTCAGCGAAAGACTGTCGCGAGCCAGAAGAATGGCGGCGCGGGCGGCAGCAGCCTGGGCCTGCGCGATGCTCTCATCAATCGATTTGGGATAATGAGCCAGGCCGCAGACGTAGACCCCGTCCGTGGCGAAATCCACCGGCCTGAGTTTGGCGTGGGCTTCGAGGAAGAATTCGTCGGCATTCACCGGAATCTTGAAGAACTGCGAAAGCTGGCGGGCTTCATTGGGAATGATGGCGCTGGCCAAAACCAGGAGATCCGCAGGGAGGACCATGGGCCGCTGCAAAATCGGATCAAAGACCGTCACCCGCAGTTTGTCGTCGCCTTTTTCCACCATCGGCTTGTCTTCAAGGGAATACCGAACAAAGAGCACCCCCGCCCGGCGTGCTTCCTGGTAGAGCAATTCGCGCTCACCGTAGGTCCTCAGATCCCGATAAAGCACGTAAACATCCATGGCCGGGTTGCGGCACTTGAGCTCGAGCGCGCTTTCCATCGTGTGAGTACAGCAGACCCGGCTGCAGTAGGGGCGTTCCGGTTCGCGCGAGCCAACGCATTGTATGAACACGGCCGATTGCAGCAAGCGCAGGGAGGAATCCTGGGAAGCAAACCGTTCATCGAGCTCCTGATGGGTCAGCACTCGTGGGTCTTCCCCGAAAAGATACGCTTCCGGCTGATATTCCCTGCCGCCGGTGGCGATGATCGCCACTCCGTGTTCCACCGTCACCGGTTCGCGGCCATTCTGCAGAGTAGACCGGAAATTCCCTACAAAACCTTCCACCTGAGCAACATTCGTGGCAAGGTGAACGGTGATGCGGGGGTGATTCAGAACGGTTTGGGCCGTCTCCTCGACGAAATGCCGGATATCTTCGCCCCGCCAGGTCTTGAACAGGCTGCGCGCCTGGCCACCGAGTTGCGTGTCGCGTTCCACCAGGTGCACGGGATACCCTAGATCGGCCAGGACCTTGGCGGCGACCATGCCCGCCACGCCCCCGCCGATGACGAGGCCCCCACGAGTGATGCTGAGGCTTGGTTCTTCGAGGGGTTCGAGCAGAGCGGCCTTGGCTACCGCCATACGTACGAGGTCTTTGGCCTTTTGCGTAGCCCCGACGGGATCGCCTTGGTGGACCCACGAGTCATGGTTGCGAATATTGGCCATCTCGAACAGGTACTTGTTCAGCCCGGCGCTCACCAGGGTTTCGCGGAAGAGCGGTTCGTGGGTGCTGGGGGTGCAGGCCGCCACGATGACGCGGTTGATGCCCTGCTCTTTGATGACCTGGCACATTTTGACCTGGGTATCCTGCGAGCAGGTGTAAAGGTTGTCCTCCACATAGACAACGCTGGGCAAGCCTTTCGCGTATTCCCGGACAGCCGGGACGTTCACCACACCGCCGATATTGATGCCGCACTGGCAGATAAAGACACCGATGCGGGGCGGCTCCCCCATAACGTTCACTTCAACGGGTTTCTCCGGAATCGTTGCCTGGGACCAGCGGGCTTCGCTTAGCAGCGTGCTCGAGGCGGCCACGGCGGCGGACGCTTCCATGACCGATTGCGGAATATCCTTGGGACCCTGAAAGGTGCCGCAAACATAAATCCCCTTGCGCGAGGTTTCCACCGGCGCAAAGCTGGTGGTGCGCGCGAAACGATTGGCGTTGACCTCAATACCCAGGCGCGCAGCAAGATCGAGGGTTTCGCGTCCCACTTCAAACCCCACCGAAAGGACTACCAGGTTGAAGACCTCTTCTTCGATGGTTCCGGATTCGGTACTGTAGGCAATGCTAAGCTCCCCGTCGCCCACCGACGTCACCGAATGGACCCGCGAGCGAATGAAGCGTACGCCATGCTCCTCACGGGCGCGGTTGTAAAAATGCTCGAAATCCTTTCCATAGGTTCGCATGTCCATGAAAAAGATGGCGGTATCGAGCTCTCCCTGAGCATGTTCCATGGCGATGACCGCTTCCTTGATCGCGTACATGCAGCAGACGCCGGAACAGTATGGGTTGTCGCAATGCTGAAGATCGCGCGAGCCCACGCACTGGAGCCAGGCGATCTTGGTCGGTTCTTCCCGGTCGTAGGGCCGCATGAGATGCCCGCGGTAAGGCCCGGAAGCACTGAGGATCCGTTCGAATTCAAGACTGGTGACCACATTGGGGTGGTCGCTGTAGGGGTAGGTATCCATGCCCGAGGGATCGAACACTTCGTTGCCGGGAGCCAGGATTACCGCTCCCACTTCAAGGGCGGTGAGGCAAGGTTGGTCGTCGTAGTGCACCGCTTCCGCCAGGCAGACCTTTTCACAGAGCCCACACCCAAGGCAGCTTGCACGGTCAATGCCGTAGCCTCGAGGAATGGCCTGGGGATAGCACATGAAGGTCGCTTCGCGGCGGTCGATCCCCTGATTGAATTCATTGATGGCGGAAGCCGGGCAGACCTGGCGGCACTGGCCGCAGGCCGTGCACCGTTCGAGATCGATGAAGCGCGGCTGAGTCTTAAGGGTTATTTCAAAGCGACCGGCATCACCCTCCAGCGCTTCCACCCGAGAATTGGGATGAATGCGGATGTTGGGATGACGTCCGACCTCCACCAGCTTCGGAGAAATGATGCACATGGCGCAGTCGTTGGTGGGGAATGTTTTGTCCAGTTGCGACATGATCCCGCCGATGGCCGGGGTTCGATCCACCAAGTGGACCAGGTATCCCGAATCAGCCAGATCCAACGAGGCCTGCATGCCGGCCACTCCCGCTCCCACCACCAAAACCGCACCGACGGTTCCCGTTTCTATCTCACTCATGGTAATCACCACTTCCTGCTCTGGACCGGTTCCCAAGCTCCAGCCCGGGAACCGGCTTAAGTCTCTTCCGAGTTACCGCTTCACCGCGTCATGGTCCAAGGCGGACAAAATGGGGGGTTGTCCCCTCGTAATGATCCAGGTCCGCCAACCCCGCCCGTTCCACTTCACCCAGAAGCACCGATATGTTGTAGACTCCCAGCCCGCTTTTGGCGGCAATCTGGCGAACGGAAAGGGGGCCTTGCCGGAGGCATTCGAGAATGAGGGCCTTCTTATATTCCTCGCGGACCGCCATGCCCATCATCTGTTCGTACTCTTCGGGATTTAAGGTCTCGCCGTAGACGTTCTTCCCTTCGGTGAGAAGGCGCCCCATGCCCAGGAGCCACCGCAGGCGCGGGGACTGGAGAGCCCCTTCGAGCGCGGCGAGGGCTGTGGCGTGCCGCTCGGCATCGAAGGGGCCGAGCGCCCGTGTCAGCTCGCTCAATTCATTCACAAACTGAGCAAACTGCTGCCCTTCCGCCGCGCTCACCCACCGGAGTTGCGCCCGTTCGGGGCCGATCCCCGAGAGTTCCAGCAGCTCCCGGACCAGGGCCATACGTTTGACCGTAAAAAGGTTCCCATCGAGATAATGACAGTCTCCGATGTGGCATCCAAAGACGGCCACGGCGTCAAATCCGCTCTTGAGACCTTCCACGATGAAAACAGGGTCCACCCGGCCCGAGCACATGGTCCGCATCACGCGAATGGTCGGCGGATACTGGAAACGGGAAACGCCGGCCAGGTCCGCACCGGCGTAAGAACACCAGTTGCAGAGAAAAGCCAGGATCTTCGGTTCAAAAGAATTGGTCATCGTTCGTCTTCCTCGCATCAAGACTGAGCTCCCCGGATTACTCCTCTTCCTCCATTTCGACGCCCAACCGTTCCCACTGCGCTTTTGCTTCTTCCTCCGCCTTGGCGATCTCTTCATCGCTCCAGGGTTCGATTACCAGGCTTTCCGCCACCAGCTGCCAGAGGTATTTCACCTCATAATCGCATTCCGGGTAGAATTTCGGGATGCGCCTCATCATCTGGTCGCGACAATTAGAGCAGCCGACCACGACGACATGAGCTCCGCTTTCCTTGATTTGCCGATATTTATGACGGGCATGGTAAGCGGATTCCTGCTCATATGGCATGGGCCAGTTGCCGCCGCCGGCCCCGCAGCAGAAATTATTCTGGCGCGTCGGTACCATTTCCACGAACTGCTCCACACACTGAGCGATGATCCATCGCGGTTCGTCGAAGTAGCCCTTGCCGAAGTTACGTTCGAGCTCCCGGCCATGTTTACAGGAGTCATGCCAGGTGAAGATCTTGCCTGCGTTCAGGCTCTTATCCAGCCTAATCCGGCCGCTCTCAATCACTTCCTTGAGGTAGTCGTAGAGGTAAATGTGTTCGATGCGGTTGTTGGGATCTTCCAGGACGCATTCCTTCATGCCTTTGCGGCAGCCGTAGGAGCCGCCGCCGCAGTCGGGCATGATCATGCGGTGGATATGATGCTGCTGCATGAAATCGATCTTGCGCTGGGCCAGGATATGGGTGGCTTCATAGTTGCCGGTGAAGAGCCCCCAATCCACCGCTTCCCAGTTCTCAGACGGGATCGTCCAGTTTTCCCTGGCAGCGTAAAAAATCTTCCACCACCACTTCATGTCTTCGTTATCCGAAAAGACCTCCTTGGAATTGGGTAGGAAGAAGATTTCTGCGTTATCCTTATCGATGGGAACATAAAAACCGGGGCATTCCTCTTCGGCCAACTCGCGCCCGAGGTCCGACATGAGAAAGAAATAATCCTCCTGGGGAATGGCCATGTTGTTACCGGTTTTCAATACATTCTCGACACCTTTGTGGAGGATGCCCGGCACCTGATCGCGCGGCCGCAAGTGCTTCATGTGGCCCATGATGCCCACGATGTCAATTCCCATGGGGCAGGCATGAACGCACCGGCCACAGCCCGTGCAGAGCCACGGGAATTTCGACTGCACCACCTCATCCACCATGCCGAAAGCCAGCATGCGCAGGGTCTTGCGGGTATCCCAACCCTCCATGCCCGGCATCCCCGAGACCGGGCAGCCCGAGGTGCAGGTGCCGCAGGTCAGGCAAAGGTTCAGATTGAATTTACTCAGATACTCCTTGATGGGATTCTTGACTTGGGGATTCACCACCAGCTCTTCCATGAACTCTCCTTTCTGTTCCTCTGGTCTTTCTCTCCTGCTCTGTTTTGAACAGCCGGATTGCTTCCGGAAACGATTTTCTCACCAGCGCCGAACGTTCGAGGTCGCAGCTTTTGAGGTATTCAGCGTAGGCGGGATGCGCCGGGGTCGGCTCCGTCGTCTCCATCAGAGTGGGATAGTCATAGTTCTCTGATTCCATGATCACCTCCAGGATGGACTGCTCTTCCCGAGGAATCCGCTTGAGCCATCCGATGCGCCGCATGCACTCGAAGCGTGCCTGATCTATGATGAAAAAGTAGGCGTTCATGAGCAACGTCAAGCGGTCATAGGGTTGTCTTTCGAAGTCATAGCCAGTTCCCAACCCCTGGGAACGCATGATAAGATTGTACAAGATGAACTGGCTGTCCGGATTTTCCTCGCAGAGAAACGCCACGACCTCATCCGGCAGGTCGGCCCAGCGCGTGTGCCGGTCAAAGTCGGCGATCGGTTTGAAGAGCCGGCGCCATTCCTGGAAACCTTTCTCCGCAGCCTTCTGATATTTGTGTGATAACAGCGAAATCACCTTCCCCATGATTTACCATCCCGATCCATTTGAAGATTACTCAACCCGACGCCAGGTCACCACGCAGGATGTTATGGTAGCAGCCGGTGTCGCGTTTCGCCTTCAGAGGCAACCACTAGCCTTGACCGTATTCAGACTCATGCCGCCGCACCCTAACCGAACCCCCTTCGTTTACTCCTCACTCCAGGCCCAAGGGATCTGATACGCTCGGTGAACTCATGACAGCACTGGGCGAACTGTGGTCCCATGGCGGCGGAGTTGTAGTACAGCTCCACGCGTTGCGGGTCCACGCCGATTCGCCCCAGCAGGCCCTTGACATAAACCACCCGCTTCGCCACCCGATAGTTGCCCGAGACATAGTGGCAGTCGCCGAGAAGACAGCCCGAGACCATAACACCGTCCGCACCCTTTTCCAGGGCCTTGAGGATAAACAGCACATCTACCCTCCCGGTGCACGGCACCTTCACAATACGGATGTTAGCCGGGTACTGGAGCCGCATCGAACCGGCAAGGTCAGCCGCCGCATACGAGCACCAATGACAACAGAAACAAACAATGACGGGTTCAAAAGTCGTTTCCACGTTGACCTCCTCCAGGAATGGAACAAGCTCGGTCATGCGCTTCAGAGACCGAAAGTGCCATATAAGGGGGGTGCGGAAGTTTAGCGGAGCAGGCCTGTACTCACCATCACCATCTGAGGGAACTCACGCCACTGCTTGATTTGACCGCCAAAGCCGGGGGCGGTCATGAACCGAACAGAAGACGATGAGACTGAAGGCCGCTTTTTCCCGCACCAGAGCCTGGGAGCACGACTGATGAGCTGACCGCGAAGATTAGAAGCGAAGAAAAGGGGAGGAATCTTTCAGCCTTGCTCTGAACCTGCCGAACCACGGCAGGACCATCAAGCCACTTCACCCAAAGCCGAAAGACCTTTGCATGGAAAATGCTCCAACTTCAGAAAATCCCGCTCGTTTCCAGGCTGGAGCTTGGAACCGGCGAGCCGGCAAAACACTGCAGACTGAAACAATAGAATCATAAAACCGGGACATATCTACAAAACGCTCAATGCTTTGTACAATTAAAAATTTCGATGGATAAATCAAATTCCCATAGGAAGAAGGCTTAAAAATGGACCCTGCAACCATGGCTCTTCGCTCATGCGTCAGCACTGCGTTGTTGTCCATATGATTGACTTCGGAAGACTTTGTTGGTAGCCTCGCTCCCCTCGCTGTGTTGTTTGCTGGACGCGGAGTCGGATTATATTATTCATACCCTCTGCGCAGCTGCTTGAATTGACGAGCGGGAAGCCGAAGGTCGCGAAGCCGAACCAAGCGCCGCCATCATTGATAGCCAGTCTGTGAAATCGACTGAAAAAGGGGGCTCCATGGACATGATGCCGGGAAGAAGATCGACGGAGGAAAGCGGCACCTGCTTGTAGATACCATCGGTCGAGGAGCCTCACGGCACTGTTTCGCCCGGACGCACCGTTTGGCTATGGAGCTGCTTTGCGTTTATCCTGGGCTCGGTACCTCAGCCCAACCGATCATGAAGGCGAACCATATCAACCATGAAACGCCTACTCTTTCCTGCACTTCTGTCAGTCTTATGGCTGCTTGCCAGCTCCTCTCCCGCCCAGGAGAAGAGTGACGGCCAAGCCGGCATTCCGCAGCTGGTCCCAAAAGTCTTTACTACCGAAGTGAGCACCGACCCGGCGAAGGAAAGCAATGGGACATCGCCTCCTTTTCCAGGGCTGGCCGAAGTGGTTCCCCGTACGGCCGATCTCAGCCAGAGGGCAATCAGAGCGGAAGAAACGATTGGCTCACTGGGCGATGCCTCAGCTTACGGCAACCAAATCAGCGAGGCTGAAAACCGGCTGACTCAGCTCGGCAAAAGGATTGCAGGGATGGGGGACCCGGCTTCCTGGAATATCTATCGCCTGATCGAAATCCAGCAGCTCGTTCTGAACGAAAAACAAAGTATTGAAGCACTTCTTGACACGATTTCGCCGAAACTATCTGAGCTCGAAACCATTGGGAAGAAGTGGGGGGAGGAACACCTTTTCTGGGAAAAATGGGAAAAATCGCTCCGGGAGGCGCAAACGGAGATCCCCCTCGAGAACTTTCGGAAAGTCCATGAAACTGTCGCTGCCGTAGTCCGATCCGTCTCCAATGCGTCTCAGCCCCTCTTGGTCCTGCAGCAAAGGCTGACCAAACTGCTGGACGAACTTCACCAATTGAACACCCCGGTCGAGGCAGCACTCCGGAAAGTGCACAGCGAGACCTTTCAAAAGAATACTCCGTCTTTTTTCAGCGTGGAATTCTACCAACAGTTCAACCAGGCGCTGTGGGTGACCATGCGTCAGCGGTTGGTGGAAAGCTTGAGGCTGGAATGGGAATACCTTCCCAACTATGGGTGGATGCTGTTGGTACAATTCCTGGCCACCATCGCGCTCATTTCGCTCCTGCAACGGCGACGGCGCCTGTCTGAAAAGACCGAGGAATGGCATTTTGTTCGGCGGCATCCCTACGCCTTTTCAATCTTTGCGGTCCAATCCCTGGCTCTGCTTCTCTACACAGGGCAGGCTCTCTCCTGGACGTTCCTCAACCTCATCCTGGTGTACTTCTCTACTTCCTTTCTGATGTCCGCTATACTTCCCCACCGGCGAATGGGCCGGGTGGTCTTCTTTGTGGCAGGGATCCTGACGCTCACCTCGTCCCTGAAGCTGGTCTCTCTTCCGCCACCCCTTTTCAGTCTCGCCCTGGCAGTCGTCTGCATGGTGGGAATCTGGTTTTTCATCGGCCAGGCAAAACGGTATCTGGACGAACAGAACGGGAGGCTGGGTTTGTTCTCGGTCGGCCTGCGGTCCGGGCCGCTCGTTCTGGGGGCAGCCCTGCTGCTCCTGCTGGCCGGCTACAACAACCTGGCCCATTACCTGGTGCGTTCTGCGGGCGGGAGCATCTTCCTTTGTATCATCAGCTATCTCCTGCTCCACCTCGGCAATGGCGGTATCGAAATCCTGCTGAGTCAACCCCTGGTAGCCCGGCTGGGGCTGATCAGCCGGTTCGGGGAAGCTATTGAAACCCGGTTAAAAAAGCTCCTCAAGGCTGGCCTGCTGTTTCTTCTCCTGCTGGTCCTCTTTCAGTTGTGGGGTATCTACCCATCCTTCGGGCAGGCCTGGCAGAAGATTTTCGACTTCCAGTTCGCCATCGGCGACCTGACCCTGAGCCTGGGGCGCATCCTCCTGTCCGTGTTTCTCGTCTACATCGTTGTTTCCGGTTCCTGGTTCGTTCGCGCCTTTCTTGAAGGGGAGGTCTTCCCTCGCAGGCAGCTCGATCGCGGCGCCAGCGATGCCATCAACAAGCTGATCCACTATTCCTTTCTGTTTGTCGGCATCATGCTGGCCATCAGCCTCATTGGCCTCAACCTGACCAGTTTTGCCTTCCTGACCGGTGCCATCGGTATTGGGGTCGGCTTCGGCCTGCAAAACATCGTCAATAACTTTGTCAGCGGCCTGATGCTCCTGTTTGAACGACCGTTCAAGGTGGGCGATATGGTAGTGGTGGATAACGAAACCGGGACCGTAAGAAGGATCGGCCTGCGTTCCACCATCATCGAAACCTTCGATCGCTCCGAACTGATCGTTCCCAACTCACAGTTCATCTCGGGCAAAGTTACTAACTGGACGCGCTCCAGCCAATTTGCCCGGATCAGGATTCCGGTCGGCGTAGCCTACGGAAGTGATATTCAGCTGGTCTTGCGGCTCCTCAAGGAAGCTGCCGAAACAGATCGCAGGATTCTCCGCGACCCCGCCCCGACTCCTCTTTTCCTCCGGTTTGGGGATAACGCTCTGGAGTTTGAATTGCACGCCTGGATTGCCGATGTGAAGGAACGGCTGGCGGTGACCAGCCATCTCTGCCAGGAGATTGCGGCACGCTTCAACGAAGCCGGCGTTGAAATCCCCTTCCCCCAGCGAGACCTTCATCTTCGCTCCATCGACGAAGCCCTGCTCGAACGGGTGTTCGGCCGGCAACAGCCAAAAGGGCCTCAATCTCCATGGGAATCAGGGCACGGGTCCCCTGAACCGTGGCCATAATGAAGGCTCCTCGCGGAAAGTTCAGCAGATCGACCTCCAGCAGGCGGAGTTCGGCTCTGGCGCTCAAAGATTCTCTCAGGGCCTGTTCCGCCAGTTGCACCTTTAATACCTCCGGGTTAATGTCTGCCATCCCGGCCCAGACCTGACCTTTGGGCGCTATATTCCGGTTTCACTCAATACTTTATTGGAAGATATCATACAGCACGTGCTGTCACCTCACATCTCACGCCTCAAAACCACCACCGTAGCCCCCCATCCTCCTCCTGAGGCTTCGGGCTGGTGCAGCTCCGCGACCAGGGGGTGCTTCTCGAGAATGGCATGGACTCGCTGTCGGAGTACCCCGCGTCCCTTGCCGTGGATGATCCGGACTTCGCGAAAACCCTTTTCATAGGCCGCCTGGAGGTAATCATCGAGGAGGTCCTTAACCTCGCGGGGCTGAAAGGGATGCAGGTCGAGGGTCTCCTCCACGGGCAGGACCACAACCTCCTCCGGATCGTCAGTCATTATGCGTCTCTCCTCTCGCCCTTTGGATGATCAGTCCGGCACAGACCGCCGCGCCATCATCTCGAATGGTGAACGGGCGTCGTGCTTGACCGTCAAGCTCCCGGAGGAGGCCTTCCCACCGCCCGGCATAGAGATCTTCGGAGGGCAGATGCACATTTGGCAAATGCTGCTGGATTGCCTCCACGAGGATGTCGTATTCGGGGAAGGGACCACGATCGGTGTAGGCAATGGGGGTCCCATGAACGAGGCAGTCGGCAACAATGCCATAGCCAGGTTTGGTAATCACCCCATCCACGGCTGCGACAACATCGCTGTATGACAGATCGAACGCATCCAGCGACCGACCGTTGACAAACCGAAAAGAGAGTGGCCGCTTGAAGAGAAAGATGGTGTTGGGGATTGTGGCAAGCCGGTTCAGGGCACCCTCCGAAAGGTCCAGATGAGAGAAAGCGATGAGATAGTGCTTCTTATCCGGCTCCCATCCGAGCAGTCGGCGAGTCGCTGCCGGAGGCCGGTCAGCCTTTCGGACCACGAGCGGAACCTGTCGCCGCTTGGGACAGGAAGAACAGTCTCCGTGCATGGGCAACTGGAGCAGTAGATCACACTGCCGGTAACCTTCTTTGATCCAGGCTATGAATGGGTGCCAGGACGGGTCCGTTTCAGCGTAGCCACTGTAAATCCAATCCCAGGTGAAATTGCCAAGGCCTATGGCCGGTATCCCACAACGAGAGGCCGCCAGGAAGGGCAGAAAGGCAATGTCGGAAACCACCGTCTGAATCCCTTCTTCCTTTATGAAGCGGACTTCTTCGGCGACCAGTGCCTCCCGATTTTGATAGAGAGTCTGCAGGGCTTGCCGGGTTGCCGGCAGGTCGAATCGGATGCTGTCCTCCTGCACCAGTCCCACATCCAGCCGTTTTCTCCGGAATGGCAGGAGCTTTCCCAGCCGCTGCTGGACCAGGAACTCATCGATGTCGGAAACCACGATGATCTCAAGCGAGGGATTTTGCCACAAGAGATGCCTCATGACCTCAAGCGAGCGCACGGCATGGCCAAAGCCGTGGGGTGTAATGTAGTAGGCAATCCTGTTCACCCTCTTTTCATTCTCCTCATCCTGACCAGGCGCAATTCCGGCATCCGTTTTCTTCATCATCAATTGCACAGCTATCCCCAACAGCAGCCAACATCCGCGCATCCATCGCACTCACCAACAGTCTGGCTATGGCCAGGATCCCGGAAATGAGGTAGAGTGATCTCACCAGCACAGACCAAGCGGAGTTGCGCCCCCCCCGGTGGGAATGAAGCTCGAACGGGAGCGGAACCATGCCTGAACTTCAGACCCAGACCACGCATATCTCGAGCTGGCTCATGGGCAAATCACCCCTTTCCCTGCCATCCGGACCTGGACAACCGGCATCCACGCTCCTGGCTCAGGTATTGCGAGGCGACAAACCACCCCCGGACTCATCGGTTGTCCATCTGGGCGAAATCATGGCGTACTTTACGGAGAAAGGACCGTTATGCTCGTCATCCTGATCCTGCTGGCCATCCCGCTGGCCATCAGTCTGCTGACTTATGCCTTCTTCTGGTATGAGACCGCCAGCAGTCCTCATCGACAATATCTGGCCAACCTCACCAACGGCAAGGCCGGGTGGTTGCTGATCAAAGGGATCGTCTCCTCGTATTGCAGCATGCTGCTCACCGTGATCCTCTTTCCGACCAGCTTCCGGCAGCGGCAGCCAGTACCACAGCCCGATTGCCTCCAGCCTCCCGTCATCCTTGTCCACGGGCTTTATCACAATGTCAGTGCGTGGACTCTCTACCGGAGGTGGCTGCACTTCGCTGGTTTTACCAATGTTTATTGCCTGGGTTACAGCAGCTGGAACCAGACCTTTCCTGCCCTGGTGAACAGACTGCAACAACTGCTTAACCAGGTGCACGAAGAGTTCCCCGCCCAGCGGCCGATTTTGATCGGACACAGTCTGGGCGGTCTCGTCGCCCGTGCCTGTGCCCATTCCGCAGAAGGGTCCGCTCACCTCGCGGGGGTCATCACGCTTGGTACTCCCCACAGGGGGAGCAAGCTGGCGGCCTTCGGTGTGGGCAAGCTGGCCCGGAGCCTGCTGTACGGCAACCCCCTGATCGAGGCCCTCGAACGCGCCTCGAGGGCACCTGACTGCCCCTGTGTCGCCATCTACTCACCCATTGACAATATGGTACTCCCGAGCCAGGCTCTAAGGACCACCGAAGCGGGTTGGGTGCATCAGGAGACCGCTCCCATAAGTCACGTGACCATGCTCTATCACCGTCCGACCGCCATGCTGGTAATAGAGTATCTGAAATCCATGGCCAGCCCGGACCACTGAGGGCCGCAAAAGAGGTTTACCAGGTTCCCAAGCCAAAGCCTGGCAGCCTGTCCGAAGTACCCTGCGACCCGCTCAATCATTGCTGAGGCCGGGTTCGACCGGATTCCTTCATCCCCTCATGGATCATCGTCCCTTCTCTGCATGTCATCGTAGGTGACCCCCGCAGTCACATGTCGCCGTCGGTTGGCAACTCAGCGTGTTGATCCTGTCGATACACGAGTTCTTTTCATCAACGACCAGGAGGCCGTTCTTTACCATAAAAGACAAGATCTGGGCCGAAACCAGCTGGGGAGAATGTTCCGCCGTCTTGACCACCAGTTCCGGAGCAAGGGGCGGCTCATAAGGGTCATCGATCCCCGTAAAACCTTTTAACTCTCCGCGCCGCGCCTTTTTATAGAGGCCTTTCGGATCCCGTTCCTCACAGACCTCGACGGGCGTGTCGACAAACACTTCGACAAACCGGAGTCCTGCCGCCTGGTGCAGTTCGCGAGCCAACTCTCGCTCCCGGCGGTAGGGAGAAATGAAGCTGGTCATAGTGAGCAGCCCGGCATCGGCAAAAAGCTTGGCCACCTCGCCGATCCGACGGATATTCTCCTCACGGTCTTCCGCCGAAAAGCCCAGATTCCTGTTCAGTCCATGGCGCACATTGTCGCCATCAAGCACGTAAGCCAGATACCCGAGACTGATCAGTTCATGTTCAAGCGTAAAGGCAGTGGTGCTCTTGCCAGAAGATGGCAGTCCGGTAAACCAGATGGTGCAGCCTTGCTGTCTGAGCAGCCGTTCACGGTCTTTCCGAGCAACATGAGTGCTGTGCCAGGTGATATTGGTCGCCTTGATATTCGTCATTGTTCCTCCGGATCTAGTAGTCTATCGATTTTCAGCCAGAAACAGGCATTCTCATGGAGCCTTTCACCTCTATGCCAACTATCTATCACGCTTCTTGCGAAAAGAGCAAGGGACTACAACTCGCCTTTGCTCCAAGGCCCACGTAGTCATCAACGGGATCGAGAGCAGTGAATCGCAGCGAAGCAAGGTCGTTGAAGGTAGCTGAGACCTCACACCTTTAACTGAACTGCGACCTCGAGCGTGAACCAACGATCGATAGGGATAGCCACCGCAAGAAGAGCTTGGTCAGCGCCCCTGTCTCGCCATGGCTGGGAATTGCAAGATCCAGGAGCCGGCTTCAGCCGAGCAGCCGACCGGTCTGGTCGAGCAGTTCCTCCACAAACGGGCAATCCAACCCTTTCACGGCCGACTGCGACTCGCCTCCATCCTGACTGTCGACGCCACTTCGGATGATGCGCTGAGCAATCCGCAGCGATTCTCGGTCGATGTGAAAAACATCGGGAGAGGCGGCTCCGCCCACAACCTGTTCACCCATCCCCAAGGCCGCGTCGATCCGCGCTTGTCCTGAAGCCGGACGATAAGGATCCACTTTGTAGAGTACTCCGCTGGTTTTCGCCCGGATCATGACCATGACGGCAACAGCCATCGGGGGGTAGCCACGTCAGTGAGTCCGTAACGCAGCCGATAGATGATAGCTCGCGGAGTATACTTGCTGGCCAGGACTGTTCGGTAGGCCGAAGCCACCCCTTCCCGGTCCACGTTGAAGACGCTGGTGTACTCTCCGAAACCACCGCCACCGCACCGTTTAAAGTCTTTCGTGTTGCAGGCCGACCTCGCTTCATCAACCGCGGCCGGTGCTTCATACTGTCCAACTTCCCGGGTTCAAAAGGGTGCTGCACGGCACGCGGTCCCTGATAGTACCCCTGGTTTGAAACAGACACAAATCGGGGTACACCCTGCGCCATCATCTTCATTCTGTCTTGTTCGTGACCTCAGACTATGATAGGACAGCCCCGAACTGGGAATTGCCCAACCCCCTGTTGGCAATAGCCGGGAGGTTGAGCTGAAATGGTGGACGAATAGCGGATGATGTAAAACGCGCGGCTCGGTGCGGACTGGAAACCAAAGAAGGAGTTGAAGGGGGATAGTGCCCTTTTTATAGTTTGCCAGCTGTTGAGTTCCTGGCACTTGCCGGTGTTGATCACCGAGTGCACTCCTGCGAAGATGTTCGACTTCCAAGGGCAGGGCAACCGTTTCATTCCACATCTTGAGTAACAGACTGGCCTTCTTGCTTGTTCGACAGCTGGTTGAATCGAGAGCCAAAAGGCACGATGTCAAATGTTGCTGGGAGATCCTGTAATACCCCACTGGTTGATGCTCTGCGCGATCGCTGTAGATCGTCACACTCTCTGAAAGTTGAGCAATTACAGGGATTCTGATCATGGGCTCTGGAGATACTTCCCGAAGAGGCGCGACCCTTCGCTGGTTTGTCGCGGCGATCTTTGGATTTATCGTTCGTGTCGACCATCACGGGATTTCGTCCAGTGTCTGCTGGTTGCGGGACGATCCATACAGGATCCTCCTGACAGTTCTCCGTTCCGACATGCTGAAGCTCGGCAAGGTCCTGTGGCATTGGCAACTCCTGGAGGCCTGGCATTGTGCGAGGTGTGAAGTGGATGTCCTCTACCTCGTTCACACACACTTTTCCCATCGAGGGACAACTGTATGAAAAATCCCCAGGATCTGGATACCTGCGACCCGACCGTTGAAGAAAGCAATATAAATCTTCTCGATCTCGTCATCGTATTGTTAAAAAGAAAGAAGTCCATCATCATCGGCACTTTGGCTACAGCTTTCCTGGTCTTTGTCATTTCCTTTTTCTGGATGGATTCCAAGTACCGACCCTACGCGAAAATCCTTCCTTCCCAAACGAGCAGCACGGCGTCGACGGCATTGTCCCAAATCGCGAGTGTAACTGGGATGCTCAACCCTCTTCTGGGATCCAGCAGTCCATCATCGGGCTTGTTTGTCGCCCTGCTGAAATCCAGGACCGTCCTGGACGCAATCATTGATCGTTTCGGGTTGATGGAAGCCTACAAGGACCAGAGACTCCTGGGGTTGGGTAGATGGTTGCCGTTTTCCCGTGAAGGAGCCAGGGAAATACTCGCGGATTTGCTCTCCACCGAAATCGACACCGCCAGCAATGTGGTCACTCTGGGCATTGAGGACAGAAGTGCGCAAAAGGCCACGGAGATGACCAATGCTTTCGTCGAGGAATTGAAGAAACTACTCTCCACCCTGTCCATTTCGGATGCTTCCCAAAGGCGACTCTTTTTTGAGACGGAACTGAAGAAAGCTCATGCCTCTCTGACGGAGGCGGAAGAGGCCATGCAGGCCTTCCAAGAGACTACGGGAGCAATCAAGATTGACGACCAGGCGAGGGCGGTCCTTGAGAGTGTCGCCGTTCTCAGGGCGCAGATCGCCCTGAAAGAAATCCAGCTCAAGGTCATGAAGACTTATGCGACCGAGCAAAACCCCGACTTCAAGAAAAGCGAGGAAGAATACCGTGGCATGCTGGCCGAGCTTCAGAAACTCGAGGCCACGGGGGGGACGGGTGAGTCGAGCACGCTTATTGCCACGGGTAGCATACCCAGCTTGGGAGTGGAGTATCTGCGCAAGGTGCGTGATTTCAAGTACCTTGAAGCCATCTACGAGGTTCTTGTCAAGCAATATGAGGCAGCAAGACTGGATGAAGCCAATGAGGCAATAATCGTCCAGGTGGTTGATGTGGCGGTCATTCCGGAAAAGGCGGCTTGGCCCAAGCCGATTCTCATGACGCTGGTCGGCGCCATATTCGGCTTTTTTCTTTCGATGACTTTCGCCTTTTTTCGGGAGTATCTGGAGAGGATCTCTCAGAAGCCAGGCGGCAGAGAAAGGCTCGATAAGATCTCCTCATATTTGCCTTTCAGGAGAACTTATACTGCGAATGGATAAGTACCGGACTTTTGAATCGAGGTGTGTAACGTCCTTCCGGGAAACCTCAGTTTTTATTCCGATTTTACTCAATTCCAGAGGGCAATCCAGTGGTATATCACCCTTGCTCCTTATGAGTATGGCGACCAGCTGGAATCTTGGATGGCTTTGAATTTTCAGTCATTCCAAAAAGTCAAGATGCTAGCCGTTCAGACTATACTTGAACATGGTGCGTCCTCCCTAGCGGAAAGCCTAGCGGCCCTCGCTTTTTGCGGGTCCGCTGGAGCGGCGTGTTAGGTGCTGTGTGGAACGGGTCAGCTCAAGAAGAGATCTCAAAGCCGTGTTTACGGCAGCTGAATCATGGAAAGCTTCTGCTATATCCGCATCGAGGACTGCAACATTGGCGCCTTCGGACAAAAGCCGTTTATAGTATTTGCCCCGGACGGCCTTCGAGTAATCAAACTCGTATTCCGGACGCAACTCATCAGAAGATTCATTATGCTTGTTCTTCATGACGCTTCCTTTCATGCGCGGTCGCTGTTCGAGCACTGATGATCCGCAGGATTTCCTCTCGGTCAGAGTGCGAGACCACGAACAAACGATTCCGAGAGGAATACCCAATGGTTACAAAACGAGGTTCAGTGGCGGAGTGGTCGGGGTCATCAAAAGTGGCCGACAGAGGGTCATACAAAACAGACACCGCCTCTTCAAAAGAGACGCCGTGTTTCCTAACGTTGGTTTTTGCCTTCCTCGGATCCCATTCAAATCGCATCAGCGGCTTCCAGCTCCATCCAAATTTACAGTGTTTCGACGAAGTGAGCGACTCCGCGTAACCGGAGACACTCATCCTTGCCCTTGCCAGATCGTGGCATACCCCAGGAACGGCTCCCGCTGTATTTGGGGTTCTTCGAGTTTGTTCACAACGTCAGAAAACGCGGGAAGGCTTTGCTCCAGTCCCTAATTGAGGTCTTGGTCAATTAGCAACCCGGATTCCCTTTTTCTTGTAGGCTGCCAGGTGGTTATCGGTAGTATAGATCGTTTCGGCCTTCTCCCTGATAAAACCTGCAAGAATCAAGGCATCTCCTGCCGGTATCTCCAGACCATGGCTGAGGCCGGCTGCGGAAGAGAGGAGTTCCAAGTCCTCAATCCAGACCAGGCGGCAGACCGCCGGGATCGCTTCCAAAAGCACCTCCGCCCCCTCGATGGCCCCTTCATACCAAGCCGTTCTGATCTCAAGGAGGGTAAGGCAGGAAACTGTCGCTTCCTCGCTGTCGTCGATGAGTGCCTCCCAGATCGCGACCGCAGCCGACTCACCCCGCAGAAGTTCCACAAAGAAGCCGGTATCGAGTCCTGTCATCTTCACGTCCGGCGTCAAGGAGGTCCAGTGCCTCAGGCGCAACGCGTGTGCGACCAACAAGATCCAGGACTTTCTTTCCCAGCGTCCGCCGGTGCTTCTCCAACAAAAAATCCTCCACGGCACCGGTGACCAGCCGGGAAACCGAAACCCGCTCCTGCAAACCTGCCCTTTTCATGCTGTCGCCCAACTTTTCAGGAAGATTGATGGTGATCCGCATAGGCATCTCTCCTTTGTAAGCTACACGCATCCTAACATAATAGACGCGCATAACCAACATCATGGCTCGCTTCTGCGTATTCGATAGTGGGCCCAGAAATCGAACGTTGGCTTTCCCTTGTTGTTCAATAGTATCAATCCCCTTAGCAACGGTGGGCTCTGCAAGACGATCCTGTAATACTCTCGATGCTCAAGACGCTGGATGTCTCGCTGCGTCTCAACCTCCTCCACGGGCTGAAGGATCGCTTCTGAATCTTCGCGCGGTCCCGCTTGTCCCGACGGTCAGCTCTGTCACCGCCAGCTATGGAATGCTCCGCACGTAGAATGGTCTTTGGGCGTTCAGGCGACCGAGTCGCAGATCATGACAAGGCAGTTGCATACCAAGCGTCAGCACCCTAGAATTGACAGCCAATAGCAAACGAAACTCCATAGAAGGAGAAACACATGAAGATTGAGATTTTCAAGGACTACATTGAACTGATGCCGGAAAAGGACTATGAAACGGCCAACCTGGAAGGCTTGTGGCGGGTTATGGTGGATTGCGTCCGCTTCAATAAGAAGCTGGTGCCCATGGGTGAGTATGTCCCGACCAAGAAGAACGTGGCGCGTTTTACCATCGAGGGGCTGACGGGCAAGGAGGAGCAATTCGCCGCTGTCTATGCCCAAAGTGATTGCCGCTGCTACTGCCAGACCTGCAATAAGTACGTGATGTTGAAAAAAGGGGATCGCATCCCCCCCTGCTGCGGCAAACTGATGGAAATCATGGACTGAGCCACGCCAGCCAAGTCCAAACCGGCGTTCCCCCGCACTGCCCTGAAGCGCGCTCTGGCATGACTACGTGCAACCCGGCGGCACAGCCCTTCACAAGAAACGCGAACGGGGCGTCTGAAATCATGTGGCATTCTCAAAGGATGACAACCATGGCAGAGATTTTTGATGACTGGCCGGAAAAGTACGATCAGTGGTTTGCGAGTCCTATCGGCAGACTGGTTAAGGAATACGAGAGCCGCCTCCTTCTCGAAATGGCTCGGCCCGGACAGGGGGAAAGGATCCTCGATGTCGGTTGCGGCACCGGCATCTTCACGCTGGATCTCCTCACCGCCGGAGCCCGTGTGGTCGGGCTCGAGCTTTCGCTCCCCATGCTGGGGCGAGCAAGAAAGAAGGCCCCGAGCCATTGCTTCCAGGCCGTGCGGGGGGACATGCGATGTCTCCCGTTTGCCAACGGTGCCTTTGATAAAGCAGTATCGGTGACCGCCATCGAGTTCATCGAGGAGGCCTCGAGCGCCGTCGCCGAACTGTTCCGCGTCACCAGGCCGGGGGGGCTGGTGGTCGTTGCCAGCTTGAACAGCCTGAGCCCCTGGGCAACGCGGCGCAAGGCTGCGGCCCAAGCCGGCCATGCCATCTTCGAACATGCCCGCTTTCGTTCCCCGGCGGAACTGGCCGACTTCGCGCCCTTCCCTGCATCGGTCAAGACTGCGGTCCATTTTCGGAAGGATGATGATCCCGAACAAGCGAGGGAAACCGAGCGGGCGGGAGCTTCAAAAGGTCTGAAGACCGGGGCTTTCCTCGTGGTGGCCTGGCAAAAACCGGGCCGAACATGAGAGCACCGCCGGCCCGCTTCACCGCTCCCCCCTCTGCCCCCTCATTCGAGGAGTACCAGACCGGTCCAGAGAACATTTTCCGAGGAGGACAGGTGGATGGGCAGCCCCGCATGCTGGGCCGTTTGAATCACATCGATGCCGACCCCTTCCATCGCCGGTCTCGCTCGAAATGGGTGTCGGCAGGGATCGGAAAGCCGCTTCGCGACGCACTGTTCACAAAGAACGCACTCCCCTCCCGTAAAGCCAGCCGCAAAGCGCATGCCGCGCTTGAAGGCAGCTGCCTCAACGCGTTCGATGATCTCGAGTAGCTTGAGTTGATAAGGGCGATGCCGTTTCAGATTCTCCTTCAGGACATTCCGTTCAATCCGGCTCGGACTCTTGTCCGCAGAGTCAACACCAGTTGCTTCGACCTGCACCAGGAGGCACCATTCATACCGGGCAAGAATGCCGGCAAAGGTCGCCACCGGCATCACGTGGGGAGGACAGGTGAGGTACTGGTTGAACTTGGCGCAGCGGGGAACTTCGCATTTCAAACGAACCCGTTCGTCGACCACGACCAGCCGCGCCGAAATGACCTTGGCCGCCTTGGCACGCTCCTCCAGGGCAAGTTGCACCAACTCGCCGTAGCGCTGCTCTGCGGACATGCCTTCCATCAGGATCTCATCACCTCCCCAGACAACACCTCAAACGGGTTCGAGCTTCTGTTCGCCCCTCCTCGCCGACTCACTCCCCACCTGCCGACCGCCGCCGATATCACGCCGAACCATCGGAGGCGGTTGTCATTTCCCCGGCCAGGCGACAAACTGGGCCCAAAGGACCGCACCGTATTCCACGTCCTTCTTCCCGCTATCCGAATGCGGAATCGCCTGTTTCTCCTCCATGAGGGCGGCAAATCCCCACCAGCCGGCGGCAGGAACAGCAAAGGTGAAGACCCCATTCTTATCCGTCTTGATCACCTGGGCGTAGAAATAGTCATTGGGAGCGGTCACTTTCCGATCGGTATTCCAGAATTCCACTTCCACCTCCACATCGGCCACGGGTTTGCCATTGAATTTTACCATACCCTGCAGGACATTACCGGCATAAAGGCCAAACGGGCGGGTAAGGGGGATGATTTCGGCTTTTAGACCCACTTCCCGGTCCCAGCCTTCTTCCTCCCCAAAGGCGGCCACAAAGGTCTTGGTCTGGTGAACGATGTACTTATCTTCCGCAGGTTCCCAGTAGGGCTCGGGATCGAAGAAGAAGGTATAGACACCCGGTTTCTTCAGCGAGTAAGTGGTCTTCCAGGCTGTATTGTCAAACAGTATCGATTCCTGCAAAGTCTTGAGCAGATCGCTCTTCTCCTCCCCCATCAGGACGCCGAAGGCTTTCGGCTTCGCCATGGCCATACCCTTCTGCTCAAAGGGATGGCAGAACGCCAGGGTCACGTCCAGATTGGGGTTGTCACCCTGCATCACCATGGATTTCTCCGGCAGGATTAGACCGAAGTGCGCGAGGCCTGGATCGGCCATGCCAAGAACGAGCATTACCCACAGACTGACCGCAAAACACTGCTTCATGGATTCTCCTCCATTCTGATTGGGTTTCCGGCACGCACGGTCTGCCAGGTTGGCAGCGCGGTCGCTGGCGCCTGAAGCTGACCGATGCTTCTCAAAACCATTTCCTTCGTGGCTCCATGGGGATCGTTTCGCACGAGTTGCTATGCACATGACAGCACTCCTTCACGGTATGCTCCAGAAACTCATTTTCGTGCGAAACAATCATGAGCGTGAGTTTCAGGTCCCTGAGCACATCGATGACCCGATGCTTGGTCGGTTCATCCAAACCCGCAGTGGGTTCATCGAGGAGGAGCACTTGAGGCTGCATGGCCAGGACAGTGGCCAGGGCGACAAGCTTCTTTTCGCCCCCGGAAAGCTTAATAAGTGACTCGCTCCTCAAAGCCCTCGAGTCCGAGCCGGGCGATGGTGTCCCGAGCAATCCGGATGGCTTCCGCCGGTCGTTTTCCCTGGTTCAATGGACCGAAGGCCACATCCTCGATAACAGTCGGACAAAAGAGCTGGTCGTCAGCATTCTGAAACAGCAGGCCCACCTTTTGCCGGACATGGACGAAGTCCTTCTCTTTGGCGACTTCCTGCCCGAAGACCACAATTTTTCCCGCCTGGGGGCGCAACAGACCCATGATCAGGTGCAGGAGAGTGGTCTTACCACAGCCGTTGGGACCAATGAGGCCGATGTGCTTGCCCGGCAGGAGCTGATAGTTGAGATCCTGAAAAACCGGGAAGGCTGTTCGAGAATAGCTGAAGGTAATGTCTTTAAGTTCGATCAGGGGTTCACTCATCCCAGCCTCACGGCAGCGCCGGGCAGCCCCCACTCCAGATAGAGGACCACCGCCAGCGCCAGCACCGCTACAGCGACGAAAACTCCATCCCGACGATGCCAGGAAAAATCTCGCAGACTGTAAAAGATGCCATGAAACCCGCGGCAGAGCATGGCCTGAAAGACGCGATCGGCCCGGTCATAACTGTGCACCAGCAGCATCGCCGCAAGATAGGCGTAGGAGCGATAGGTGTGAAGATTGGTGCGCGGCTGGAACCCCCTGATTCTCATGGCCTGGACAAGACGGTAGAATTCCTGTTCCAGGACGTGGAGATAGCGGTAAGAGAACAAGAGCAGGTGACATAATTTCTTGGGAAGGCACATCATGTGCAGCGCCTGCCCCAGGGTGACGATCGGGATTGTGGCAACCAGGGTAATGAGGGCGATGAGAAGGGTGTTGGACTTCACGGTGATCAACGCTGCCAGGATCAGCCCCTCGCGACTGACCGACAGCGGTCCCAGGGCAAACACCGTTTCCCCGGGATAGGTCAGCGGCAAAACCAACCACAGGAAGAAAACGAAGCTGTTGACGACCAGCAACCGCCCGATTACTTGCTTCAGAGGCAGCCGCGCCAGCACCAGGCCGACCAGGGACAGCAGGAACCCGGCCAGCATTGCATGAGGAGCTTTGGCCGCCGCTACCGTAGCGGCAAACACCGCCGCTACCGCAACCTTACCACGCGGATCGAGGCGATGGAGCAGGGAGGCACCGTCGGCAAAAGGCTCTTGAATCCCATTCATGACTTCTGCCGCTTCCTGCTCAGCACATAGCCCAGCAGGCCGAAAATCCCCATAATGTAGCCGATGCCGCCGATGATGTCGGTAGGGGTGATCCTGTCTTCCCGGGATTCCGCCAGCATTGTCTTGATGGTAGCAAGCTGACGTTCCAGGGCTCGATTCAGGGTTTCCTCGAAAAATTGCCGATCGCTGGTGACCATAACGGGATCAGGCGCCGCCGCCGGGGCGGCTGGCGCTGTCTCTGGGGTTGTTGCGACCGCGGAAGGCCCCACCCTTTCAGCACCGGGAAGATAGTCGTCGGCTTTCAGCAGCCATTCGCCGCGGTGGCCCAGCGAGGCCTCGACGTCGATCAACAGATCGACCCTCTGGGCTGCGGCTTCAGCAGGGATCTGGAAGGCAAATTTGCCCTGGTTGTCGGTCGTTCCGGTCAACAGGACGTTCCCGTTCTGTTGCGCCAGGACCTTTACCGCTCCTTGCTGCACCGGACCGCTGCCCACGAACTTGCTTTCAGTATGAATCGTCTCGCCCTCTGCATAGGCATAGACCAGCACCCGGTGGCCCAGGGCCGGGGAGGCCTCGGTCATGAAGGAAAGGCAAAGGAGGCTCGCCACGAGCCACCGGCAGAGCATCTCCCTGAATGCCGTATCATGCAACCGACAAGAACCTGTGATACTAACCGGCGTGGGGTTTTCAAGGGACTCAGGCATTCCAGTCCTCCAGTATTTCCGGACGAACCTTCTTGAGAAAATGAAAAATGAACAGGCTGACAACGCCTTCGACGAGCATAAGCGGCACATGGGCGACAACAGCCAGTTGAGCTACCTGGAGAAAGGCCTGGCCGGTGGTGATGAGAGCCACGGCCACCAGGAGCGCGCTGAACAAAATGGCGGTGAAACCGCAGGCAAACGCTCCAACCGAAGACACCAGACCGGGGCGGCAGAGCAGCGGGCGGCAGAGGTAACCGCAGATTACGGCGGGCAGAGCAATGATGACCGTATTCACCCCCAACACGGTCAGCCCGCCGAACTGGAAGAGAATGGCCTGCAGGAACAGGGCGATGACGATCGCGGGCACCGCGACCCACCCCAACAGCAGCCCCATGAGGCCGTTGAGCACCAGGTGCAGACCCACCGGTCCGACCGGAACATGAATCAGAGTGGCCACAAAGAACGCGGAAGAGAGGATCGCAACCCGGGGGATGGCCTCATAATCCATCTTCGTGAGGCCAATAGCAGTTCCCAGCGCTGCCAGGACGGCACCTCCACCCAGGACCGCCGGACTGAGCACTCCTTCCGAAATATGCATGATCTTGCCTCCGACGTGTGCCCCTCCTGCGGCTCGATAACGCCTGTCCCATCGACATCGATAAGACAAAGAAAAAGCCAGGGAGGCGTTAGTCCTCTCCCGAGGATCGTGAGCCTTCATGGCTTTTTTTTGATTTTGCCTGACTATGGTGTGACTTGGAGCTTCTTGCCCCACATTATCATTGGCCCGGAGCCAAATACGCCTATTATGTCAGATGTCGCGGTGCGTCAAGTGGAAAACTTTTCTTTGGCTTGATTCTCTCCTATCGCTATCTCTAATTGAGGCTGCGGGCCGCTCTATCAGAGCACTTCGAGAATGGTGCACTTGAGGTAGCGGGTTTCCGGCATGGCGAGCAGGACAGGGTGGTCGAGGGCCTGCCCGCGGACATCGAGGACGCGCAGCTGGCGGCCGCTGGCCTGGGCCGCCTTGATGAGCACCTCCCGGAATCCTGCGTCACTGAGATGGTAGGAGCAGGAGCAGCTGACCAGAATTCCACCCGGTTCGAGGAGCAGCAAGGCACGGCGATTGAGGTCGGTGTAGCCTTTCAAGGCCTGGGGGAGACTGCTCCGGGTCTTGGCAAAGGCCGGCGGATCGAGGACGATTAAGTCAAAGGCGCCTTTCTTCGCTGATTTAAGAAAGGTGAAGGCCTCTTCCTGCTCAAACCGGCAGAGCGAATCCAAGCCGTTGCGCGCGGCACTCAGCCGGGCCTGGTCGAGACCCTCCCGGGATTGGTCGACACCAACCACCTCAGACGCTCCCGCCGCCGCTGCCGAAAGGCTCCAGGCCCCGTTGTAGCAAAAAAGGTCGAGCACCCTCCTGCCTCTTGCCCAGCGGCGGAGAGCTTGGCGATTGTCGCGCTGGTCGAGATAGAAGCCGGTCTTTTGCCCATGCAGCGGATCGATGAGGAACTGGAGACCGTCGATTTCGATCCAGCAGGGTACCGGCAGCTCACCGTGGGCAACGCCTTTTACCAAGGGCAAGCCTTCGAGGGTGCGCACCGGGGTGTCGTTTCGAAAAACCAGGGCCCGGGGCTGGAAGAGCTCGATTAAAAGGCCCCGGAACAGGTCTTCCAGGCGTGACATACCCAGCGTGGTGATCTGATAGACGAGGATCTCGCCGTAGCGATCCACAATCAAGCCCGGCAGACCGTCGGCCTCGCCATAAACCAGCCGGGCATATGGGGAAGCGGCATAGAACGGGTTCCAGCGGCGCTCGGCCGCTCTCTGCAGAAGCTCGCGGAACCATTCCCGGGACGGTTTTTCGTGGGGACCGCAAACCAGGCGCACGGCAATCAGGGAATGAGGATTGAAATAGCCGCTGCCAAAACCCACGCCTCGGCTCGAACGGACAGCCACCCACCCCCCCGGTTTCAACTCGATGGGTGGTTCTGCCAGTTCATTGCTGAACACCCACTTGTGGCCCTGGAGCAAACGTCTTTCCCTGCCGGGGAGGAGCTGGATGCTCTTGAGATCATTCATGCCGCATCGTCTCTTTCAAATAAAAAAAGCGCCCTCTGAGGGGCGCTCAAAGGCGTTGCCCGAAGCAGGACGATCAACCGTTCCCGGCCCGGATGGTTTCAAGCAGAATCTGGTAATCTTCATAGATGTCCGCCGAGCTCTCGACCACTTCATAAAGATCATCCAACTCCATATTAATGACGGCATCCTTGTCAGGAGATTCTTCCTTGAGCTCGATCCAGATCCAGTCCAAGAGCATCTCTTCGGGATCATCGTAGCCTTCTTCCCGCTTGTCCAGGGTTCCATCGCTGACTTTTTGGGCCACCCGTCTCAGGGAGGTCTTCACGAAAACCTTCATCTCCATGGCACCTAGCCTCCATTCATTCCAGACCAACCGGGCTGGTCTGCACTCAAGCAAAACTCAGTACTGCTCCACAAAACAAAGTGACCCTTAGTCCCGGGCGTCCCCGCGTGGGCGGGAATTCAGAAAGACCACCAGGATGTCCGCTTTCGCGGTCATCCTGGTGAAACTCGGACACCCTTTTGGGTGGCGCTGCACTTCGTGGTCATCGCCGCAGATCGGTTCGCTGCCGTGTCACACCCGGCTTAATAGCTTATCTCGGTAAGCGATTCAATCATTTTTTCCGAATACTTGCAGTTTAAAGTTGTTTTTTCTGAAGCGGCTCCAGATCCTCTCACTCTCAGCCGCCGATGTTCGCAATTCCATCCGCGTTCCATCACCGGTATAATCCTTCCGGTCAGGTCGTAAGGGACCTGACCGGAAGCTCGCTGCGACACAGCGGGTATCAGCGCTGACCAACAGATCAAAGAGGGGCCATCATGCAAAAGCGAAAGACTTCGGATCTTCCGGAGAAGCAATTCCTGCTCGACGCCATAACCATTAATGATTCCTGGCGACTGTTCAAGATCCTGGCCGAATTGGTAGACGGCTTCGAAGTACTCTCGGATATCTATCCGGCGGTTTCCATTTTCGGTTCAGCCCGCGTCAGACCGGGCGATGAACCCTATGAGAAGACCGTCATTATCGCCCGGAAGCTGGCTGAAAACGGCTTCAACGTCATCACCGGGGGCGGCCCCGGCATCATGGAAGCGGGCAACAAGGGCGCCCGTGAGGGAGGGGCGAGTTCTGTCGGGCTGAATATCATGCTGCCGCTGGAACAGGAGCCCAATCCTTTCTCCAACGTCAAGCTGGATTTCCAGTACTTTTTCGTGCGCAAGGTCATGTTCGTCAAATACGCGCAGGCCTATATCGGTATGCCCGGGGGGCTCGGCACCCTGGACGAGATTTTCGAAGCCCTCACCCTCATTCAGACCAGGCGCATCAAACCCTTTCCGGTGATACTGGTAGGCCGTGACTACTGGGGTGCCCTGGTCGACTGGATCAAAAGCACCCTGCTGGAGCAACACTATATCTCCGATACCGATATGGACCTCTTCACCGTGATGGACGATCCCGATGAAGTGGTCCGTACGATCAAACGCTATGTGATCGTGTGATTCGAATCAGGTGCTTTCCCCGGCAACGTATTCCAGATGCCCCTCGTGCGGGAGCAGGGCAGCGGAACCTTCGATGAGAATGCTCGCCTTGTAGTGATCCTCCAGTTCCAGGAGATCGTTCCGCTTGCGGTTGAGGAGGTAGTTGGCCACGTTCACGTTGAGGGTGGCTTTGACCTGGGACACTTTCTTGTGGCTCAGGGTGTGCCAGATCTTGCGGAGGTTGCTCAGCGCCAGGGTCTCGGTCGACCGGACCAGTCCCGCGCCATGGCACAACGGGCATTCTCCGAACGAGCCCTGCATGATGTTCAAGCCCAGGTGCTGGCGCGAGAGTTCGAGGAGGCCAAAGCGGGAAATGCGGCCGACGGTAATCTTGGCCTTGTCCTTCTTGATTTCTTCCTTAAACCGGCGTTCCACTTCCCGCGCATGGCGACTTTCCCGCATATCGATGAAGTCGATGACAATCAGCCCGCCGAGATCGCGCAGACGCAACTGGCGGGCTATTTCGACGGCCGCTTCCAGGTTGACCTTGAAAACCATCTCTTCGAGCACCCCGTTGCCGTTGGTGCGCCCGGAATTGACATCGATGGCCACCAGTGCTTCGGTTCGGTCGATAAACAGGGAGCCGCCCGATTTCAGGGGCACCCGCTGGCGGAAAATCTGGTCGATCTGGTCTTCCAGATTGAACTTGCTGGTGATCGGACCCTCTTCCTTGTAGAGCTTCACCGCCCGCTCGTGAGCCGGGCTGATGATGCGCACGAATTCCTTGACCGTCTTGAGAACCTCCCGGTCGTCCACCAGGATGGTCTTGATGTTGGGATTGAAGTAATCCCGCAGGATCTTCAGGGCCAGATCCTGGTCCTTATGAATGAGCGAGGGCGCGGGAGCACTTTCCACCTGCTTCCTGACCTCTTCCCAGATCCTCATGAGGTGGTTGAAGTCTTTGACAATTTCTTTCTTCGTCCGGTTTTCCGCGGCGGTGCGGATGATGAGACCGAATTCTTCTGGCATCCGGAGATCGTTGAGGATCGTTCGAAGCCGCTCCCGCTGGGATTCTTCCTCGATTTTGCGGGAAATCCCGCGCTGGGACTGGCCCGGCATGAGGACCACGTCCCGACCCGCAAGGGAGAGATAGGTGGTGAGGAGCGCCCCTTTGCTGCCAATCTCTTCCTTGACGACCTGCACCAGCACTTCCTGACCGGGGTGAATCACATCCTGGATCCGCACCGGCTCTTCAACTTCATTCTGATAGTATTCCGGGTGAATATCCGAGAGCGGCAGGAAGCCGTTGCGGTCCATGCCATAATTCACGAAAGCGGCCTGGAGGCTCGGCTGGACGTGGGTGATAACACCTTTGTAAAGGTTGCCAGTGACTTTGCTGCGGGCCGCCGTTTCGATGAAAAAGCTTTCCAGCGACTGCCCTTCGACAATAGCGATCCGGAATTCCTCCGGATGCACCGCATTGATGATCATCGTTTGATTTGCCATTGCTTGACCTTACTCTCTTTTTCCCGTGAGCCTGGACGCCTGATGCTGTTTCGCCTGATAGAGGAAGGTGCGCAGCGCCACTTCCCGGTTGGGCTGAATGGTGCCATCATAGGGAGCATCAAGGTAGGGAATGCGCATTTGATGGAGCAGGGGTTTGAGAATGGCCGAACAGATGGTGCTCGGCATGCAGGTAAAGGGAAATACGTTCACAATGCCATCGCAGCCATGATGGGCGTATTCGAGCGCTCCGCCGATGCTGAGTGCGGCTTCGGTGCCGATGGCAAAGGTGAACAGGCGATCGGCATCGAGCCGCCGTTCGATCTGGCCGATACGGTGATCCGCCTGGATATCCAAGTGTTTGAAGGCGCTACGATAAACCTGCTGCTGACGCCACGCCTGGTAGAGCTTTTCGATTTCAAGGCCCAGCCATTGCCGCCCGGCTTCCCACAGGGTCTTGCGGTCTCTGTCCTGCCAGGCCGTAAGGCAGCGGCGTCGGAGCTTGCGGGCCTGTTCGAAGGAAACGTAATTGATCCATTCACCCAGCGAGGCATCCACCACTTCCCCACCAAAGGCTTCGAGCTGCCGGATGATATTTTGATTGGAATCGGGATGGGTTCGCAGATAGATTTCGCCCACAATCCCAATGCGCGGTCGGCGCGGCTGTCTCGGATCGATGAAGGTCCGAGCCGTGGCAACGATCTCTTCCAGAAGCTGCAGAAGCTTATCGAATTCCAGGCGGGCGCCGTTGACCTCAATTTCGGTCGCCATCCGCTGGAGCGCCTCGGTCATGAAGGCATCCGTCATGCCCGCCCGCCGCTCATAGGGACGCACCCGCCAGACCGTCCGGTCCAGCACGTCGGCAATGATCACGGCCACATAAGCCAGCTTGCGAAAAATCGGGGCGCGCTCGGGAGCGATCATACCATTAGTGGCATAGGAATCTTCCGTGGAAAGATAGACAATGGGGACTTCACGGAAGTCCTCGAACCGGTCCAGAACCAGCCGCTGGAGTTTGTTATACATACCGAATCGGCACGGACCGTCGGCATCCGGCATGAAATAGACGTAGCGTTCGGGCACGAAGGCCGCTCCCAACCGCTCCTTTTCCTGCTGCAGGTAGAAGAGGATGTCGCCGAGCGTCACCTGGCAGGGGAAACACTCCTTGCCCGACGTGAATTCCCGTCCCTGCGACAGCCCTCGGTAGGTATCCAGCACGATGGCGTCGACTCCCACCGCCCGAAAGCTGGCCGCAACGAGACGGCAGCCGAAGGGAGCCATATCAGGGATGAGAAGGGTTCTTCCGGAAACATCGAACTGCTTGACGCTGGTCTGAAAACGATGAAAGGCATGAAGATCGGTCGTTGATGACATCGTGAGCTACTGTCTTATCCTTTGGTCTGGTCCGTCGGTTCACGGCACACCTCCCCTGTCCTTCAGACAGAAGACGCATGCTGCAACGGGGTTACCGGCAGATGGCCTTGTATGGCGTATCTGCCTCATAATGATTTTTAGACGATTTGTCTTGTAGATTCTTTACAACATTCTGAAAGGCCTCGATGCGGGTCAGGAGCCCGGCTACCGCGCTGTGTTCGTCTAGTTCGAGAACGAGTGCCGGTTTTTCCCGCAGGATGTGGCGATAGAAATGTTCAATGAACGAATCCGCGCCGCAGCTGAAATTGGTCAGGTGAACTCCATACCAGTTGGGCGTGCGGGCAATGCGCTTGGCGGTACGCAGGATTTTGGCCCCCTGGCCCCAGTACATCATGGGAAAATCGCTGAGATCCTCCGAGTCGACATCGAGAAAATCCATGGGCAGAGCCCTGATTCCCAGCTTGGCCAAATGCCTTCCCAGTTGCAGGTTGGAACGCTCGTCGTGGAGATTATACGGGCGGCCGGTGACGACCCAGAGCGCTTCGCCCGGCGCCATCCCGGTGAGGACAGCCCGGCCGCGCTCAAAGAGATCCTGGCGAAACCGCTCCTGCCGGTCCCAGGCCTGCTGCACAGCCCTCTCGAGGGTTGCCACCGAGGGGCGGAGGGCGTCCGGGAGGCTAGCGAGGAGCGCTTCCGCAACCTGCCTTGAGCCCTCCCTGAGATAGAGCGTCGGCCGGATGAGACGTTGGTCCGAGATCCCGAGAGCCGCCCGCACCAAGTACTGCGAGCTTTCCACCAGCGGACAGAATAAGCCGGTTTCATGCGCCTCGGGAGTGGGCATGTCAATCACGTTGGGCAGGAACAGATATTCGGTCCGGTCCAGGAGATGGTGCACGTGGCCATGGAATACCTTGACCGGGAAGCAGGTTTCGGCCGTCATGCTTTCAACGCCGGCCAGGACCAGTTTGTTGTTGGTGCGCGGGCTCAACAAAACCGTGAACCCCAGGTTGGAGAAGAGATGTGACCAGAAAATCCCCCAGTCGAGGCTGTGCAGTGCCAGCGGAATGCCCACCGTGGGCCGGGATGGCGTATCCCTGCCAGCCACTTCCAGGAGGCTGAGGCCTTTCTCCTCGAGGGCTTCCTGGAACAGCTGCTGGCGTTCGAGAAAATGATTCGCCTGCGTTTGCCCCTCATGGCGGGTTGCCTCGTAACGACCGCAATCTCCCCCCCAGATGCTCTTATTTCCCCCAAAATCGTAGAGCTTCAATTTGCATTCGTTGTGGCACTTCTTATCCGCCCGGCAGATGGTTTCGGTAAAGCTCACCTGGGAACCTGCCAGCCGTTCGAGGTTGCGGGTCTTGCCGATAACCTCGCCCCGGTGGTAGCGCTCCCGCACCGCCAGGGCCGCCCCGAAGGCTCCCATGACCTCCCGGTGTTTGGGAACCAGGATGGGCCGGCCGAGCACTTTTTCGAAAGCCGCCACAATCCCCCGGTTCAGGGAGGGCCCCCCCAGGAACATGATCCGCTGGCCGATGAAGCGCTTTTCCACGACTCGGTTGAGATAGTTATGAACGATGGCGTAGCAGAGCCCGGCGATCAGATCCTCCCGCCGTGCGCCCTTCTGAGCGTAGCTCACCAGGTCGGATTCCATGAAAACGGTACAACGTTCCGCCAGGTGAATGGGCGTTCGGGCGGATAGCGCCACTTCCTGGAACTCGCCCACGATGTTGATCTTCATCTTGTTGGCGAGTTCGTGCAGGAAACTGCCCGTCCCGGCGGCGCAGACCTTGTTCATATCGAAATCAAGGGGATGAGTCTGCTCGATCCGGATGTACTTGGAATCCTGGCCGCCGATTTCAAAAATGGTGTCGATTTTCGGGTCGACCGCTACGGCGCCCCGTGCATGCGCCGTGATTTCATCGATGATGAGATCGGCATCCAGGAAATCCCCCACCACGTTGCGCCCGGACCCGGTCGTCGCCACCGCCAGGAGCCGCACCCGGCTGCCGACTTCCCGGTCGATGGTCTGCAGCAGCCGCTGGGTGACCTCGATGGGCTTTCCCTGTGTGGCCACGTAGCATTTGTGCAGGATCTGCCCCTGGTCGTCGATCAGGGCATACTTGGTTGAGGTCGAACCGATATCCACTCCAAGAAACCCCTGGGCCGGGCTCTTCCTTCGAGTTCCCCACGGCGACAGGCTATTGTCCGGGTCGAAGTGGGTGAGTTCCAGTTCAAGTCGGTCGGCGCTGGGGAACCGGTACGTTGCCGCCGCTTGCCGGACGTCCAGCCGGGCGGGATCAATCCGGCTGCGCCACCCCTGCTTCTGCGCCTGCAGAGCAACGCCGAGTGCGCCGAGGGAGGTGTGATGAGGCGGTACCTGGAGATCCGGAAAATAGTGCCGGAAGGCCTGCACCTGCAAACGGTTGGAAGCCATGCCGCCGATGAAGACAATAGGATCCGTTAACTGCCGGTTGGCAACGATGGTACTGAGATAATTGGCGGCGTTGCCATAGTGGAGCCCGGCGATGATGTTGGGTAATGATTCGCCCTTGTTCTGCAGGTGAATCATGTCCGATTTGGTGAAAACGGTACAGCGGCAGGCCACCGGTGCCGGATAGGTGGCTTTAAGTCCCAGGGCGATGAAATCATCGAGGGTCTGCTGGAGCTTTTCCTGATCCATGCGGAATTCGGCGCCGTACATGGAAAGCGCGAGCCGTTCCGCCTGCTGATCCATGAACGAACCCGTTCCCGAAGCACAGGGACCGTTCATATTAAAGGCTTCCAGCTGCCATTGGCCGTTCTCATGGGCAAGCTGAAACAGGGATGCGTCCTGGCCGCCGATGCTGATGATGGACCGTACCCCCGGCACCAGCTGGAGCACCCCGAGGATCTGTGAGATTGTTTCCACCTCATAGGGCACTCCGAACATCTCGGCCAGGAGCTGACCATTCACCCCGGTGAAGCTGATCGAACGGATCTCCCCGCCATCCCCCAGCGCCGCCGTCAAGTCATTGAGCAGCCGCAGGGTCTCTTCGAAAAAGATTCCGAAGTGGCGGAGATAGGGGGTCACGATCACCAACTGCTGCCGCTCATCGATCACCACCCCGTTGATACTCACCGAACCAACGTCAATGCCAACGTCGTAAACCATCAATCTCTTCCCTGGTCCTTTTCGCTATCGATCTTTCCCCTGGATTTACCGGGTGCTCTGCAGGCTGAAAGTGCGGGTAATATAAAGTTTTCAGAATGAATGTTCAATGCTTCTGTTGTAGGGCGGCAGGGTTGGTTCCGGTCAGTGTTTCCTTTTGGACAACCCCCGGAACCTCTTGAACAACTCTTGTATCACGTCACCCCGGCGAAGGTCGGAGTCTAGAAACCTGCGAAACCCCCGGTTTCCGCCTTCCGTCGGAATGAGGCTCGGAGACTCTTGCAAAAGGCTCATAAGCCATGGCAATAATGATTTGTTTCCAGAGCAAGGGCGGGGTATGCTACGCATCGCATCTTTACCGGGGAGGTTGACCATGACTCTGACAAAGATTCAAACGGACCGGGCCCCTGCTGCCATCGGGCCCTATTCACAGCGATCAGGGCGGGAAATTGGCTTTTCGTCAGCGGGCAGCTCGGTCTTGTACCTGCCACCGGACAGTTCAGTGGCGACGGACTGAAAGAACAGGCCACCCAGTCCCTTCAGAATGTACACGCCATCCTCGAGGAGGCGGGGCTCGGGATCGAGAACGTGGTTTCAGTGGACGTTTTCCTGGTGGATATGGCGCAGTTTGCCGCCTTCAACGAGATTTACCAGGCCTTCTTCGGCAACCACAAGCCAGCCCGTGCAGTGGTGGAAGTGAGCGGCCTCCCGCGCGGGGGAGTCGTTGAAATCAAGTGTGTGGCATGCGACTGAGCCTTGAAAGCTGATAGCCCTGGGCTCGAAACTCGGGCGTGAGGACCGCCGGGGGACGTGAAACGGGTACGATTCACACCCCGCAACTCGATACCCTTGAGTGGTACCGAGCGGGTTGCGCGGTTATGGGTTGTGAGTCGAGATCGGCTTGAGGGGGATCAGCGGCATACTGTGAGGGAGGATTTGTGCTTGATCCGGCTAAAGCCATTTGGTACTTTTGCGGTCGTTCCGGGTCGAGGTCGGGTTTTGACTGAACGGGTCCAGGCATAGCGATGGCAATCGATGGTGGAATGGGGATCGGATGGGTGAGTGGGGTCGTACAATGTGAGAGGAGAGGGACGCAATGAAAAAGGCATGGTGGCTCGGGTTGTTGGTTTTTGTGTGGTTGCTGGCGGGGAGTGTGTCCCCGGGCGTGGCTCAAGAAAAAGTCATTATCAACGGGATCGATGCCAATTTTCCTCCTTTTGCCTTTGTTGACAAGACGGGCAAGCCGGACGGTTTTGATGTCGCCATTGTCGATTGGATCGCCAAGGAATACAAATTCAAGGTGGAACATAAGCCCATGGACTGGGATGGCATCATCCCCAGCCTGAATGCCAAGAAGATCGACTTGATCGCTTCGGGTATGAGCATCTCGGACGCTCGCAAGGAGAAGGTCAACTTTTCCATCCCGTATTGGATCATCAAGCAGGTGCTAGTGGCAAAGGCCGACGCCGGGTTGACCCCGGAAAAGGCCATGAGCGACGGCAACAAGATCGGGGTACAGCGGGGAACTACCGAAGCCAAATGGATGGAAGAGAACCTGATCAAGAAAGAGGGTAAGAAATTTGAACTGGTCTATTATGATTCTGCCCCGCTGGCGGTTGAAGACGTGATCAACGGCCGCATCGTGGCCGCCGCTATGGACGATGCGCCCGCCAGGGATGCGGTGAGCAAAAAGAAAACCGTTGTGATCATTGGCGGGTTCGGCATGCCGGATGAAGAATTCGGCTACGCCTTCCGCAAGGAAGACACGGAGCTTTTGAAGACCTTCAACGAAGGCTTGAAAAAGATCATGGCTTCCCCGGTCTGGGAGGAGCTCAAGAAGAAATACGACCTTTAGTTATCACGTCCTGCTGTCGGACAACGAAGAACCTAGCCCTGGAAGGCTCCGGGAGCAATCCTGCAGCCTTCCAGTTTTTTTCTCGCACCTGCGCCGCTTTTCTACACGGGAACCCCATGTCCGAAGGTTTGACTGCCATTTTCAACGTTTTTCCTTACATGCTCGGGGGTTCCCTGGTCACGATGCTGATGGTGCTGGGGGCAATGGGACTGGGGCTTTTCCTCGGCATTCCGCTGGCCGTGGGGCAGGTCTACGGCAACCAGGCGGTGCGACGGGCAGTCGGCCTGTATGTCTGGTTCTTTCGAGGGGTGCCACTGCTGGTATTGCTCTTCCTCTTCTACTTCGGGTTGTTTGCGGTCCTCGAGATCAACCTTACGGCTTTCACCGTGGCGGTGATGGTCCTGGGGATGATCAGCGGGGCTTACCAGTCCCAGATCATCCGCGGGGCCATCCTTTCGCTCCCGGAGGGCCAGCTTCGGGCGGCCCGGGCGCTGGGGATGAGTGACGCCAAAGCGGTGATGCACATCATTCTGCCGCAGGCCCTGCGCCTCTCCATTCCAGGCTGGTCCAATGAATATTCCATCGTTTTGAAGGACTCGGCCGTCACCTTTGCCCTGGGGGTCCAGGAAATCATGGCCCGCACTCACTTCGTGGCAACTCGTACCTATCAGCATCTGCCCCTTTACATGTTGGCCGGCCTGATCTACCTGGTGCTAACCTATGCCGGGATCAAAGCCTTGCGCATGCTGGAGCAAAAGGTCCGGATTCGCGGTTATGCCCATCACTAATCACCGACAGGACCTTATCATGCCGGGAGAACCCATCCTGAGAATTGAGAATATCAAGAAAGCATTCGGCCAACGAGAGGTGCTCAAGGGGGTTTCTCTGTCCATCTCCAGGGGAGAACTCAAGGTTCTCATCGGGCCTTCGGGTGCCGGCAAGAGCACCCTCCTCCAGTGCATCAATTTTCTCGTCACTCCCGAAGCTGGCAAAATCTGGCTGGAGGGACACCTGGTCAATCACCATCGCAAGCGCGAGCTCTATGCCTACCGCCAGCAGGTGGGAATGATTTTTCAGGACTTCAACCTCTTTGACCACCTTACTGCTCTGGACAACATCAGGATCGCCCTGCTGCGAGTCCGGGGCATGAGCAAGCAGGAGGCCGATGCCCGAGCCATGGCCGAACTGGAAAGGGTTGGCCTGAGCGGCCATGCTCATCACTATCCGGCGCAGCTGTCCGGCGGGCAGAAGCAGCGGGTCTCCATTGCCCGCGCCCTGGCCATGGATCCCAAGGTCATGCTCCTCGACGAACCGACTTCGGCGCTCGATCCCGAGCTGATCGGAGAAGTGCTGGCCGTCATCCGTGACCTGGTCGCCAACGGTATGACCATGATCATGGCCACTCATCAGATCGGATTTTCCAGGGCCCTGGCGGATGAAATCATATTCATGGTGGATGGGCTGGTCCTCGAACAGGGCACCCCGGAAAGGATTTTCTCCGACGCCGTGTGCGAGCGCGCCCGTGAGTTCTGTGCCAAGATCACCGAACTCTATGGGGAGTCGCTTTGAAGCTGGGAGTTGAGGTACGGAGGACTGATGCTGAGCATTGAACGTGCAAAGCACCGAATGAAGAGTGATGGGCATGGGGCTGAATGGACGAACTGACTTTCGTTCAAAGTGAGATCCTGCCCGCTTTCTGGAAGGGACTGAAGGTCAGTATTCAACTGATAGTTCCCTCGGCTTTTCTGGGTCTCGGGATCGGCATTGGGGTCGGGTCCCTGCGGGTCTACGGCAATCGCTTGGTTGCGGCCATGGCCGATGGGTACGTGGTTCTGTTCCGGGGTATTCCTCTGGTCGTGCAGCTCTTTATCTGGTATTTCGGCCTGCCTTATTTTGGCGTCTATCTCTCCCCGGTGGCTGCCTCGATCGTGGGCTTTTCCCTCTGCAGCGGCGCCTATCATTCCGAATACATTCGAGGAGCTCTGCTATCCATCAGGCGGGGGCAGATGCTGGCGGCGCAAGCCCTCGGCTTTTCCAAGCTGCAGATGGTGGTGTCCGTGATCCTCCCCCAGACCCTGCGGCGAGCCCTGCCCGGATGCGGCAATGAGATCATCTATCTCATCAAGTATTCGTCCCTTGCCTACATGATCACCTGCATCGAGCTGACCGGCGAGGCCAAGATTCTTGCTTCTCACACCTTTCGCTATACCGAGGTCTTCTTCATGGTGGGGGTCTTCTACCTGATTCTCGTTTCCATTGCCAGCTGGGGTCTGCATCTCCTCGAAGATCGTCTCTCCCTGCCGGGCTTCGAACACCACAGGACGTGATCCTTGAACCCTCTTGCCACCAGCTGCCCGCCCCTCGCTCCGGAGGCCGTCGCCCACCTTCGCCAAACCTTTGGCGAGGGCAAGATTATCAGCCACCCCGACCTCCTGGAACCCTTTGCCAAGGACGCCACTGATCTCCATTACCGGCCCGAGCTGGTTGTCGAGGCTACCAACACTTCGGACGTTCAGGCACTGCTGCGGCTGGCCAACACCTATCGGTTTCCGGTGACACCAAGGGGACTTGGTACGGGTTTGACCGGCGGGGCGGTAGCCGTTTCCGGAGGCGTGGTCCTTTCCCTGGCGAAAATGAATCGGATTCTCTCCATCGATCCCGAAAACCTGATTGCTGTAGTAGAGCCCGGGGTGGTCACAGGCGATCTCAAAAAGGCGGCCCAGAGCAAAGGCCTCTTCTATCCTCCTGATCCTGCCAGTGTCGATACCTGTTCCATTGGCGGCAATGCGGCCACCAATGCCGGGGGAGCCTCCTGCCTCAAGTATGGGACGACCCGGCACTATATCCTCGGTTTCGAAGTCGTCCTGCCCTCGGGCGAGCTCATCCAGGCCGGCGTGCAGACCCGTAAAGGGGTGGTGGGCTATGATCTGGTGCAGCTTCTCGTCGGCTCGGAAGGAACGCTCGGGATCATCACCAAACTCATCCTGAAACTGGTTCCCCTCCCGCCGGCGGTGACCACTCTCGTGGCGCTCTTCAGCGATCTGCGCTCCCCCATGCGCGCCGTTACCGCGCTGCTCACCTCGGGCCATCTCCCTTCCGCCCTCGAATTCATGGACGACCAGTGCCTCGAACTGGTGGGCGACCTTCTTCCGTTTGCAGGCGTCAAGGAGAGCAAAGCGTTTCTGCTCGTTGAAACCGACGGCGCTCCCGGCGTCATTGAGCGCCAAATCGAACAAATGGGAGAAATATGCCTGGAACATGCGGCGCTCGACGTCTTGCTGGCACCGGACTCCCACAAACGGGCTCAGATGTGGGAGGTGCGCCGGCAGGTTTCGCTGCGGATCGAGGAGCAGGCCGGGCTCTATATTCCCGAGGATGTGGTGGTGCCGATCGGCCGTATTGCCGAGTTCGTCGAACAACTGCCGGCTCTGGCCCGATCCTACCGGATGAAGATCTACACCTTCGGCCATGCGGGCGACGGCAACATCCATTTGAACATTACCGCAGGAACTCGTGACCATCTGGAGCAGATCGAACAGGGGATCGAAGCGGTTCTTAAGCTGGTCCTGGCCATGGGGGGCACGATCTCCGGGGAGCATGGCATTGGCTTTGTCAAGAAACACCTGCTGCCGCTTGAACTCTCCCCGCAAAGCATCCGTTTGCAGCAGGCCATCAAACGCACCTTCGATCCCAACTTGATTCTCAACCCCGGAAAAGTGTTTTGATGGTGAAGAGTGAAGGGTGAAAGAAGCGCTGCACTCTGGGCAGGTATGAGGAATAAGTGATGACTTCATCGCGGTCCGCCCTGGTCGCCTCGGGCAAGGTCTATGAAACTCGCGGGATCAGCCGACGGGTGGCTCAGATCACCATTTCCGCCATCAAAGAGATGCCGCTCATCGCCAGCCGAGTGGGCGGGTGCGTTTCCCTGGGCCAGGGGATCCCGTCGTTTGCCACACCTCCACACATCCTGGAGGCGGTCTGCCGCAGGATGCGGGAGGATCCGGACTGCGGCAAGTACACCCTGGGGCCCGGCATGCCCGAACTCAGAGAGGCCGTCGCTGATGCGCTGAGCGGCCAAATCGGCAGGCCCGTGGACCCCTTCCAGGAAGTCTGCATCACCGTAGGGGCCATGGAGGCCCTCTCGGCGGCTGTGCTCACGGTGGTGGAACGGGGAGATGAGGTGATTCTGCCTTCCCCCAATTATGCGTCGCACATCGAGCAGGTTCTCCTGGCTGAGGGGGTGCCGGTTTTTGTGCCATTGCAGGAAGGCTCCTGGCAGCTCAACGTGGAGGCGCTGCGCCAAGCCGTTACCCCCCGGACAAAGGCGATCATCCTGTGCAATCCTCATAATCCGACGGGAGCCAACTTCGCCGCAGCCGACCTGCGGGCCGTGGCCGAACTGGCCATCGCCCACAACCTCTTTGTCATCTCCGATGAAACCTATGACTTCCTGGTCTATGACGGGAGGCCCCCGTTCAGCCTCACTACCCTTCCCGAACTGGCTGACAGGATCATTGCTACCTTCAGTTTTTCCAAAAAGTACGCCATGACCGGCTGGCGGGTGGGCTATGTGTATGCCAAAGGGAGCATTCTCGACCAGATCATGAAGATCCACGATGCCGTGGCGATCTGTGCGCCGAGCCTCTCCCAGTATGCGGCGCTGGCCGCGCTCCAGGGTCCGCAAGAGTGCGTGACCGCCGTCACGACCGCTCTCCGGCGGCGCCGGGACCTCATCTGTGAACGACTGGACCGACTTGCGAAGTGGTTTGCTTATGTCACCCCGCAAGGGGCCTATTACCTCATGGCCCGCTATCGGGTCCCCGGGGTCGATTCCATGACCTTTGCTCTGCGCCTCCTCCACGAAGCGCGCGTCATCACCATTCCAGGGGCGGCGTTCGGTCCTGGCGGAGAAAACCATATCCGTCTTTCCTTCGGCGGCACGGAGGCCGAGATCAGCGACGCCTTCGAGCGCATCGAGCGGTGGCTGGACCGTGCTTCTCTTCCTCTCGAATAACTGCCGCCACGCCCCTTCTTTCTCCTTGACAAGGAATCGGGCCGACGGCTAGGTTTAGCGCGTCAGTTCAACGCTGGCAGCACGGGGCGCTTTCAACCCATTTATTCTGCCAATCCTACGGATAAGCCGCCTTCAGGGGCTTCATCATGCCGACAACTTGGGCAACACCGGGACCTTTTCGCCGGGAATCCTTTGGACTGTAGCCGTTTTGAACCAGAAAAGAGGGGGCTTGCAATGAAGACCAAGAGGCTGCTGTTCCTGATCATTGTGGCATTAATGGCAAATGCCGCGTTCAGCCCCGCCTGGGGCGGACAGGTCGTGACCGACAGCGCCAGATCCTGGGCCAAGGAAGCCCTGGCCCAGGAGAAAGCGCTGAAAGCAGTGGCCGCGGTCAACACCGTGGCCGTTCTCTATTTTTTCAACCAGACCGGCCAGGTTGAGCTCGATCCGCTCCAAAAGGGACTCACCGTCATGCTCATCACCGATCTCGCAAAAGTGAAAAGCTTGACGGTGGTCGAGCGCATCCGCCTGCAGGCATTGGCGGAGGAGATGAGACTTGGGGCCTCCGGGCTGGTGTCTGACAACACTGCGCCCCGCATGGGGCGACTGCTGGGCGCCCACTGGCTGGTGGGCGGAAATTTCCTGGCCGGCCCTCCCAGTCCTCTCCAGATCCGGTCCAATGTTTTGGATGTTCCCACTTCGCAGGTCACGGGTCGGCCCATGGCTGAAGGGGCCCTCGAAGAGATCCTGCGCCTGGAGAAGGACCTGGTCTTTGAAATCATCAAGTTCCTCAAAATAGTGCCCACCCCGCAGGAGGAAATCGAGCTTCAAAAGCCGATCACGATCAATGTCAAGGCCCTGTTCGATTTCTCCAAGTGCATTGATCTAAGTGATCGGAAAGATTACCAGCAGGCTTCCAAATACTGCGAAAGCGCCCTCAAGGAGGATGCCAACTTCGGTCTGGCGCGCGATACCCTCAATGAACTGCGCAATCTGGGTCGTTCCGGTGCTGAGAACAGAAGCATCAATCTGCTGCGCTCGCTCAGGAACCAGACTTCCCTCACCAATCAACTGACGCCGCACGAATCTGACAAGAGGCTCTTGACACCCGACAAGATTGACCGGATGGAAGGTTCTCGGCCACCCACGCCCGAACCGCAGCCGCAGGCTCCCATTTCCCAGCCAACGGTACCCGTCCGCCCCTAGGAAAAAGGAGGAGGCTGTGGGTGAGAGTAAGGTAATGACCGGCAGGTAGAGAGCGGAAAGGCGCTAAGCTAGGCATGAGGGGGACAAGGCCATGAAGAAATTGATAGTGTTGCTCACGATTTTCATCGGTTTCGGGGTGATTGGCCCGGGCTTGGGCTCCGCCCAGGAGGTTGAATTCCAGACGGGTTTTCATACAGACTGGTGGACCAGTCCCAACGGGGAGCTGGGGCAGCAGGTCTACTTCCCCCTGGTCAGTGGCGTCCGGTACCAGGATTTCGGCTTCAAGGTCGTGGCCGGCGGCGCCTATTCCCACTTCAGTCCGTCCGGTTCGAGCGGTTCCTCACTGGGCGCCATACTCGACACCAAGCTGAACTTCTCCTACGAATTGGCCAGAAACTGGCCAGTGGATATCCTGCTGGCACTGGATCTCAATCTGCCCACCGGCACTACCAACCTGAGTCAACGCGAAATGCGCCTGATCATGGATCCGGACTTGATTTCCGTTAATTCTTTGGGTGAGGGGTTCAACGTGAACCCATCGGTGATTTTCAGTCGCCAATGGGGCGATCAATGGGTAACAGGTGTTGGCTTCGGCTACAATTTTCGCGGCAAGTACGACTACAGCAACCAGGTTCAGAGCTACAGTCCCGGAGATATGTTCAGTGTCGTCCCGGAAGTACGGTACTACTTTGCAGACCAGTGGATGAGCCGTCTCTTCGGGAACTTCACCACCTACGGTAAGGCCAAAGCCAACGATGCCGATTTCTCTCAGCAGGGTGATTTTTTTCTGATTGGGGCAGGGATCACGCACACCCGAAAGGATTGGGCGGCCGGCCTCAACCTCTACGGGATCATGCGCAGTAAAGACAAGCGCTATGTCCAAGGCACGGATCTGCGTTTTCCACGCGCCGACTCCTTCAGTCAGAGCGATGAAATCGTGACGGACCTTTCCTTCAGTTACTTTCTGGACGATAAGACGACGCTCAAAACCCTGGCTCGCTACCTCTGGATGGCGGGCAATGATGAGCTCGAGACGTCGCCGTTCTACTGGGGAGAGAGGCAGTATTTTTCTCTCAGCTTCGGCGTGGCGAGGAAGCTCACTTCCCATCTCGAAGCGGAAATGGGGGTCAAAGGGCTCACCATGCATGACCAACCCAACTGGAACCATTCCGGCCACGACCAGAGCTTCTTTGGGATGGCAGGGCAGGTCATGATCACAGGAGTCTTTTAGCCGCACCTATTTTTTGCATCCCTGGCGCCCTCTTACGGAGTTGACGGGAAGGTGTCTGCTTCCAGGACCCGTTAGGGTAGGGTGAGCCAACACCTGCCGCCAACCTGCCCGAGACGGAGCAGGCAGCGGCAAGTCCCGGGTCGGACAGGTCGTGTTTGCGCATCGTGCAGTGTCCCGCTTGATCGTGGAAGGCTGCCGCTTGGCTTCGGCCTTGTTGTGATTCCTTATTCGCGACGGGACTTGCGTATTCCTAGGTTGTGCTTCCCATCCTCCTTCCAGTCTGCTATTTTTCTTACTCTGAATGAATTCTGTGAGCAAGTGAACGGTACGGGACCAGCCGCTGCTCTCGTCCGCCTGAGGAGTTGACGCATTGCCTGTTGGATTGCCTCGAAAACGGTTTCTGCTCGCCGGCATCCTCGGTCTTTCAATTCTCTTCTACACCATCAAGCAGGCTGATCTGAGGAAGCTTGTGGGGAATTTCCAGGAGATTCATCTGTTCTGGGGAACTCTGGTTATTCTGGCCAGTGCATTGAGCTACCTCTGCATTGCCGCCGTCCTGCACCGCCTCTTGAAAAGCATGGGGCACACCCTGCCCTTCGCCGCTTCGTTCCGGATTTCCCTCGTCTCCTGTACTCTGAACTATCTAATGGCCCTCGGGGGACTCAGCGGCGTGGCCGCTAAAGTCTACCTGCTCGCCAAAGAGAAGATATCTCCGAGCAACACACTCTCCATATCCATGGTTCATGGCTTTCTCACCAATACCGTGGCGGTGATTTTCCTCTATCTGGGCTTTTTTTTCGTGTACAGCGAGTATAAGCTGAGCAGCCGCGAGAAAGAGATCGGAATCATCATCCTGCTGGTCGCTTTCATTCTCCTGTGGCTCACCATTCAAATCATCCTCCATGAATCGTTCCGCACAAAGCTCTGGCAAATCTGCCTCCGGATCGTATTCTTCGTCTGCCGCAAGATGCACCAACCTCACTGGCTGTGCGTCGAACGTGCGGAAGGGTTTTTCAAGAACTTCAACAACAGTCTCAATATCATCACGGGGAATTCCGCCATCCTTTTAGTCCCGGCCCTCTACGCTCTCTTCGACTGGCTACTGATGTTTGTCTGCCTGAAATGCTCGTTCCTTGCCGTTCGATACCCGGTTGACAACATGATTCTGGTGGTTGGGTTTTCCGTCGGGATCTTCATGACTCTCTTTTCTTTTACTCCGGCTTCCATTGGAGTAATGGAAGGTTCCATGGCTGCCACCTTTTACTTCCTGGGACTGGACTATAATCGGGCGCTCCTCGCTACCCTGATCTACCGCTTCGCCTATTATTTTATGCCCATCGTGACCAGTCTCTATTTCTATAAGCAATTTTTTGTCTCAGCCCCGACGGAGATGGAATTGGAGGTGAACGGGTCGTCGGAGGTGAGGCGTTAGGGGTCAGGGATGAAGCGAGAGACGAGAGGGTTGAGGGGTGAAGTGTGAGACCACAGGGGTTGGAGAGGAAAAGAGCAGACGGCAAGGAAGAAACGATTTTGAGATGACGGCAAATTTGTCACTGGCTTGGCTTTGGGATGAAATCGTACGGGTTATGGGACGGTGGGTAGAGGCGGAACGGAGTGCCAATTACTGGCGCGACCCGTTGGTAGCGGTCGCCTCGGCAAGCGATCCACTGTTTGCTGACCTGCATCGTGTGGTGAGCCCTGAGCACGCCATGCCCGATACGATCCTGCCGGGCGCCGCAGCCGTGGTGGTCTACTTTCTCCCTTTCCAGCGCTGGCTCGGGCGGGAGAACGACCAGGCCGGCCATTATGCCGCCCGCAGTTGGGCGGTTGCCTACGTGGCCACCAACCAGCTCATCCATGAGATCAATACCCACCTGCAGGCGGGGATTTCAGCAGAAGGCTTCCAGGCCGGGATTACTCCGGCTACCCACAACTTCGACGAAGCAAAGCTCATCAGCCGCTGGTCGCACCGACATCTGGCCTACATCGCCGGGTTGGGCACGTTCGGCGGTCATAACCTGCTGATCACCACCGCGGGCTGCTGCGGCCGGGTGGGAAGCTTCGTCACCAACCTGCCGCTCGCCCCAACACCCCGGCCCATGATTGAATACTGCCTGGCAAAAGCGGGCGGCGAGTGCAGCGCCTGCGTGTCCAAGTGCTCCCCAGGCGCGCTCACAGAAAACGGCTTCGATCGTCACGCCTGCTACGCCCAACTGCTGGCCAACGACCGATATTACAATGACATCCCCCTGGTGGACGTCTGCGGCAAGTGCGGCTGTGAGGTCCCCTGCAGCTACGGAATTCCGTCTTCAGGGTAGTGGGGCAGCGCTCCCTACGCCTTCGCGGATAGCAGCGGGCTGCAACGTATCTTCCTCATCCGGGCATGCCTCTTCCAACCGGGCAAAGGCCTCTTGCAGATGCCTCACCCAGACCTCGACGATCTCCGGGTATTCGGCCATTCCGGTCAGCACTGCTTCGCAGGCCACCCCCTTGCCCGCCAGGACCGATTTCATGCTGTCCGGCCGGTCCCCGGCCATGTCGTTTCGAACATGCCCGCCAGCCAAGGCCATGAAGGGCATGAGGTAAGCCTTCCTAACCCTGCGCTGCATGATTCCCGGGAGAAGCTCGTCAAGCGACGGGTATCCCGAAATCGTGGCCACTACAACATTGGCATCCAGCCCCTGGAAGACATAGTTCATGGCGGCATAAACGGCGTCGGCGGGGTGATCCTCACTGCCATGCCCCATGAGGACGACGAGATCCTCGGGCTTCCTGCTCGAAGGGATCTTTTTCAGCAGCGCTTTGGCCACCTGCATCAGATCTTCGTGCGAGGAAAGCAGCGGTCTCGCCACCACAATCCGCTCGAATCCCCCAAGCATCTGCGAGAACAGCTGGGCATTGGCATAAAGGTCATGGAATTCAATGCCGGGAATCACGTGGAGTGACAGCACCGCGACATGGGTGAAGCCGTCCTCCATCATCCTGGCCAGCGCCGTTTCCGGGGAATCGAGGGTTTTACCCTGCCGGGCCAGTTTGGTCCGGATGATCCTCGATGTATAGGCCCAGCGAACCTCGGTTCCGGGAAAAGCTTGTCTCACTGCTGCCTCAACCCCATTGTAAACCTTTTGTGCCTCCGCCACGCTGGTGCCGAAAGCCACCAGCAGGATACCCTTCCGAGGCGATTTGGAGCCCGGTTTTCCAGCCGCCATCACACCCTCTCCCTCCAGGAGCCCGATCACGGTCAATACCACGCACACCGGTAGATTCTGTGCAGCATGAGTCTCCTTCTCGTACAACTTCAGCTGATAAAGAGGTTCTTGGTGGCGAAGTTGGGATCACTCGTCACGTTAACCCCCAGCCGTCGAAAGCCTGCCTCATCACCAGGGGTTGGAATATGGGTAGTGTGCACCTCGCAGCCCTTGAGCTCTCCCAGCCTCTCCAAGGCCAACTGGGCAGCCGTGTTGGCCGTCGCGCTAATGCTCAAGGCGATCAGGGTCTCCTGGAGATCCAGGCTCACCGCCTTCTCGCCCAGCACCTCCTGCTTAAAACGACTGATGGATTGGGTGATGTTGGGAGGCAGCAGCTTGATCTTGCCTGGGATCTCGGCCAGGCGCTTGGCGGCATGCAGAATTAAACTGGAGGCCGCATGCATCAGCGGCGAATTTGAGCCTGTGACAATGGTGCCGTCCTTGAGCTGGATCGCCGCCCCGCAAAAAACGCCGTTGTTGCCCTTGCCCTCCAGTTGCTTTGCCTCACTCGCGACCCGCCGCGCCGCCGTGACCACCCGCCGATAGGTCGGGTCGAGATTGAAATTCCTGACAAAGAGTTCCACCCGCTGAACGGTTTCCTTCTCGGCGAAGCCCATTGCATACTCGCACTGGTAGCGGAAATAGCGCCGCAGTACTTCCTGCTTGGCCGCTTCCTGGACGGCATCATCGTCCACAATGGCGAATCCGGCACGGCTCACCCCCATGTCGGTCGGGGATCTATAGAACGATTCCCCCCCGGTGATCTTCTCCAGGATTCGGCGTAACACCGGGAAGACCTCCACATCCCGGTTGTAATTGACCGTGGTCTGTCCGTAGGCCTCGAGGTGGAAGGGATCGATCAGGTTGAAATCCTTAATATCCGCCGTGGCCGCTTCGTAAGCGATGTTGACCGGATGGTTTAAGGGAAGGTTCCATATCGGGAAGGTCTCAAACTTGGCATAGCCCGATTTACGGCCATTCCGGTAATCATGATACAATTGCGAAAGACAGGTTGCCAGCTTACCGCTGCCCGGCCCTGGACCGGTTACGATGACCAGGGGCTTGTCAGTGACGATGTTCTCATTGGCGCCATACCCCTCGTCACTGACGATCATGTCCACATTGGTGGGGTAGCCCTTGGTGTAACGATGGCAATAGACCTTGATCCCCCGCCGTTCCAGTTTGTTCTTGAAGAGTACGGCTGCCGGCTGGCTGTCGAAGCGGGTGATGACAACCCCCAACACATCGATTCCCCACGGCTTGAGATCATCGATCAGTTTCATGGCATCGGTGTCGTAGGTAATGCCGAAATCCGCCCGGATCTTCTTGCGTTCGATGTCGCCGGCATAGATGCACAGCAGGATATTGGCTTGGTCTTTCAACTGTCGCAGCAGCCGCATCTTGACATTGGGATCGTATCCCGGAAGGACCCGGGCTGCATGATAGTCGTAGAGCAGTTTGCCGCCGAATTCGAGATAGAGCTTGCGGTCGAAACGCTCCACCCGTTCCAGGATGCAGCGTGTTTGATCCCGGAGGTAGCCTTCATTATCAAATGCATTAGAATTGATCACGCACCTTCCCTTTGTTGTCAACACGTCAAGCCTGGGCGCGTACGCTATCAGGCCGCCGGTACTCATTCCATACTCTATCGAATCTTATTTGATTCCTGCTGATAATACCACGACTTTCTAAGGATCCACGCCAACCCTGAAGGCGGACCAGCTCACCCGAACCGCCCGATGGCCCAACCGAGCTGTCGCTCGCGCCTGAACCGAGAAGCATCCGTCGGTCACCGGCGGCAAAGTTTTACGACGGCTGCGGTTGCCATCTGCTCAAAATGCTTGAGACCAGACCGCATCTCCCCCCGACCCTGGGGAGTCGTGCCGCGCCGGTCGAGATAGTTCATTTCCCTGTTTGTTGGCAGAGACCCGGTTGAGCAGGATAGTGTCACCGATCTGGTGGTATCGACGCATCGCCGGAGCATATGGCCGCGGTTCCCCCCGACAGCCGCCGGGAGTCAAGTATTTTGCCCACCCTGCCGATAGTCCTGGTGGAATGAGGAAGACTTATACCCCAACAAAGATCTGTCAGCAAAAACAGGTGATGCGATGGAAAAACGGAAACATCAAAGAGTGGCATTTCAGGCGGATGCCGTGGCGAGAGGCAACGGTTTCGAGCTCGGCGGCAAGGTGGAAAACCTCAGCATGAAGGGAATGTTTCTCAAGGCAACCGGGGACTTGGGAGATGGTCCATTGCAGCTTACCATTCACCTCTCCGGTTCCTCCTCGAAGCTCTCCATCGAGCTCGTGGGGAAGATCGTTCGGAAAACAGATGATGGCATGGGCATCGAATTCCTGGAAATGGATCTTGACTCATTCATCCATCTCAGGAATGTCGTTTCCTACAACAGCGATGACGCCGATGCGATCATGGATGAATACTATCGCTCAATAGCCCGATGAAGCGGCCCAATCCGCCCCACTCCTCCTTCCGGTCGTGAGCCGTCGTTGGCCGGGCCTGCCGGTATGGTTCCGGGGGCCGTGCAATGAGGTCAGTTGCTAGTGAACCAATAGGAACCCGCAACTCGCAACCGTTCAAGCTGATCCCTTCCCGGCGTTCACGGGCGAGCTCACCCTGAATCATTTCTGGCGGATGCGTGACAGCACGGTTTCGACAATTTCGGCAAAGCCTGCGCCTCCCTCCCGATCTACCACGAAGGCCGGTAGACGGCCCATGCGTTCCTTGAAGCGAAGCACGTTGCGGATCCCGGCACTGCACGGAAAATACTCGAACATCGGTTCATCGTTTGGGGAGTCGCCGCAAAAGAGAAATCGACGCCGCTCTGCATCCAGGTCCAGACTCCAGAGTTCGCGTGACATCATTCTCGTCATGTCAAGTTTATGGTACTCGCCGAACCAGCCGTTAACATGAATCGAAGAAACCTTGCAGGTTGCTCCATGCTTCTGAAATACTGAACAGATGCGCTCGATTGCGGCCCAGTCGAGAGGTGCTACATCCTTGCTATCCGAGGTCAGGGGTAAACATGAACGATCTCAACCTTCATGAGTATAAATCTTAAAGCACCTGAACCCCTTCATCAGGAGTCGCTGCTAAGGATCGCCCTGCTGAAGATACTTGACGCGTTCCAGGACAGTGGGGAAGAGGTTGAGTTGGGTGTGAGGCAGAAACAGGGCGGCCGTGTAATGGTTCATGAAGCCTGGCGTCTCGGACAGCTCGAAGTTAGTCATCATCCCGGCCACCCGCCGTTCTTCGGCCAGCAATTCACGGGAGAGGGCCAGGAGGGTGGCGCCCTGGAGGGAGCCATTGCCCACAAAGTGGAACCGATCGCGGGGAAGGTCGGGAAGCAGGCCAATGGTGATGGCGTTCTCGATGTTGACGAAGTTGCCAAAGCCGCCTGCCAGAATCACCTGTTCGAGATCCTGCAAGGTGTAGCCAACGTTTTGTAGCAGGGTGACGTAGCCGGCAAACATGGCCGCTTTTGCCCGCATGAGGTTGTCAATGTCCGCTTCACTGAGGGTGATATCGCGCCGCCCGCTCTGGGTGTCGGGGGCGGCAGCCAGCACATATTCGCGACCAAATTCCCCGTGGCGGATGCGGGGAGTATCCAGATCATCCCGAAAGCGGCCGTTGGGGTCGATGAGGTGGGCTTCCATGAGCGCGGCCAGGAGGTTGATCAGGCCGGAACCGCAGATCCCTTTGGGTTTCACCATATCGATGGTAATGATCATGGGTTCATAGGTGTCCGGGTTGATGCTGACGTCCTCGATAGCCCCGCTGGTGGCGCGCATGCCGAAGCGGATACCGCCCCCTTCGAAGGCCGGGCCGGCAGAACAGGCAGCACAGGCCATCCAGTCCTCATTACCGATGACAATCTCGCCGTTGGTGCCGATATCGATGTACAGGGTCAGCCTGGGATCTTTGAAGATTCCGGATGCGAGAACCCCCGAGACGATGTCACCTCCCACGAAGCTCGATATGGAGCTCACACAATAGACGAAGACGTGCGGCGGCAGATCGAGCCCCAGGTCGCGGGCACGGGCCAGAGGGACGCTGCAGGCCACGGGCGTATAAGGCACCAGTCGGATATAGGTGGGGTCGATACCGTAGAAGAGCTGGGTCATGGTGGTATTGGCGGCCAGGGTCAGGTGAGAGATATCGCTGGGTGTCAGGTGGTAGCGTTTCAGTACACGCTGCATGATCTGGTTGATGGAGGTCGCCACCGCCTGCTGTAGCTTCTGGAGACCCTGTTCCTGCTGGGCGTAGATGATGCGCGTGATAACATCGTCGCCATAGCTGAGTTGACCATTATAGTCGGCGGCGTAGCCCAAGATCTCACCCTGGGCAATATCGATCAGCTGGACCCAGACGGTGGTGGTGCCGATATCAACGGCAAGTGCATAGTGACGCTGGGTGAGGTTACCGGGTTCCACATTCACGAGGTGAGGGAAGCGATAGCGACGGCGGGAGTAATCGATGGTAGCGGTCACCTCGTAATGACCTTCACGCAGCACCCGTCCGAGTTTCTGCAGCTGATACCAGTCAATGGTAAGGGATCCCAGCGCGTGCTGCCGGGCGAGCCCCTGTTCCAGACGAGCCAGATCGCACACGTTGTCATGCAGGGAGGGCGGCTGCAGCTTGACGAACCGTTTCCGGAAAGCCGGATGGTAGAACCCCGATTTCTTGAGGGCGTCGAGATCAATGGCGCTCGGCCGCAGGGCAATACCATGGCGACGGCGGGTCAGGGTGTGATTATCAAGGAGGTGCTCTGCCGGCACCCGCACCACGGCATCCGACTGGATCCGGCACTGACACGCCTGGCGATATCCCATGTTCCAGGCTTCATCGCTCAGGAGGCCGGTGCGCGCCGTTTCCAGGTTGCCGGATTCGAGGATGATTCGGCATTTGCCGCATACGCCTTCGCCCCCACACGAGGCATTGATATGGATCCCGGCTTCAGAAGCTGCCAGCAGCAGGTTTTCCCCCTCCTCGACCTCGATGGTTTCCTCGTAAGGATTAAAGATGAGCTTGAAGGTCATAGCGAATCCTGTTTGCGACACTGTCGGTTGATAACTGACCGGCGCCTTTGCCCGGCGTATTCGAGGGAAAGCACATGCAAGCCGCGTTCTTACCATAAGCTCTTTGAGAAAAAAAAGTGAAATCATAGACAATCAGCCGAATAGGCTCTATGCTTTTAGCAACCCACATGAAGGAAGAGCATCGCTTTCGCGCACTATGGCGTCGCCCCGGTGGCGGCGTGCTTGCATCCAGCAGGGTGCCCATCGAGAACCCGTCGTTACGTTCGGGTTGGCTCATGTCGCCGATCTCGATCCTACAATAAAAGCCCTTGAAGGCCGTCTGTCCGATTGAGGAGGGGAAGATGCCGGCAACTCGTGGCAAGCTCAAATCTGAAACGGTGGAGGCGATTCAAACCCGCCTGGCGGAGTTGGGATATTATCGGGAAGAGCTTCACGGAGACCTCGATGAAGCGACCATGGGGGCTCTCGAAGCCTTTCAGCGCCATTCGGGTTTGCCTGCGGACGGTATCGCCAACCCGGAGACCTGGCAACATCTCTTTGACGGAGATAACCGCCCGGAGGGATATGCTTTCGAGGAGATCCTGAAGAAAGAACTGTTCGAAATAGACCTTTCCCGCAAGCGTCGGCAGCGGCACCCACACCGGATCAGGCCGAATGGGAAAAAGGCCACTGCGGCGGCCCATGAGGCTCAACTGATCGGCCTGGCATTCTCGGGGGGAGGTATTCGGAGCGCCACCTACAACCTCGGGGTGCTGCAGGCTTTGGCTGAGCTCAAGCTGCTGGGCCTCTTCGATTATCTGTCGACAGTCTCGGGTGGGGGCTACATCGGAAGCTGGCTGGTGGCTCTGATCAAACGTGAGCACAGCCTCGAGAAGGTGGAAGCGGCCATTGCCGGAGGGTCCTCGGAGGTGACGATGGGGCAGAAATCAGGCAAGGACGCTTCGAGGGTGGGACCTGAACCTGCCGCGATCAGCTTTCTGCGGCGTTACAGCAACTACATCACACCCAGGGCCGGGCTTTTCAGCAGCGATACCTGGTGCGTGGTATCCACCTATCTGCGCAATCTTACCCTGAATATGCTGATTCTCTCGGCCGGCTTGGGCAGCCTGATCCTGATCCCCCGCCTGCTGGTCCGTGGCTTCCGGTGCCTCGACCAGGTTCCCGTTCCGTTCCTCCTGGCACCCGTTGCTTTGCTGCTCGCCATAAGCCTCTTTGCTATTGCCCTCAACCTGGACCCTTCGGCCGCCAAGGTATCCGACAAGGTCCGCTTCTATGCCTGTCCCAAATGGATCCTCTGGGGAATCACGGTGCCGGTGGTGGCGGCGGCGCTGCTCATCAGCTATGTCCTTGCCTTTGTTCCTGCCCTGAGCCAAACCCGGTGGACTTTTTGGGCGCAGGGAGGAGTCACGCTCTACCTGGTCCTCTGGGTTCTGTGCTGGCTGGCGGGCCACCTGTTCCTGCGGCTGGTGGCGACCGTGGGAGAAGAATCAAAGCCCCATCCGGACCTGCCACCCGATGAAGATGGCGAAAACTCGAAGGAGAACTCTGAGCGTGCACTGAAAACCGTTGTTCTGCTCTATGCCCCCCTTGCCGGCTTGGCCGGTGGCTGCCTGCTCTGGGGAAGCGCCTGGCTCATGACGAACCTCTTCAGCGAAGCCGCGCGGTTGTGGAGTGTCGTGACGCTGGGACCGCCCTTGGTCATTCTGGTGTTTTCGGCCACTATTGCGCTCCACATCGGCCTGATGGGACGGGATTTTCCCGATGCCGGGCGGGAATGGTGGAGCCGCCTCGGCGGCTGGCTACTCATGGTGGTGGTCGTCTGGGTAGGATGGTTCGGGATCGCTCTGGGTGCTCCCCTGGTACTTCACTCCGCCCAAGTGAGCGAGTGGGTCAGATGGAGCCTGGCTTCCGGTTGGCTGGCTTCCACCCTGGCAGGGGTAATGGTGGGGAAAAGTCCGGCCGTGGGCAAGCAGCATCCAAGGAACTGGGTGAACCTTGTGATCAGAATCACCCCCGCCGTTTTTGTCGTCGGCCTCCTGACCCTGCTGTCGCTGCTGATTGATTCGTTTTTGAACTTTTCCATCAGCCGCCAACTACCGGCTTATGTCTGTGACCGAGGCCCGGCTGGAAAACACTTCAGCCACACCATCGCCTGTCATATTTACATGATGAACCTGAGCCTCGACGGCCAGCTCCTGTCCTATATGTTTCTCGGGCTCCTCGGTATGACGGTCCTGCTCTCACTGCGGGTTGATATCAATGAGTTCTCCCTGCATCATCTCTATCGCAATCGGCTCATCCGCTGCTATCTGGGGGCATCCAACCGCACTCGCAAGCCCCAGCCCTTCACCGGCTTCTGCGCTGGAGACGACCTGTCCCTCAAAGCCCTTGCGCCCTCGCATCCCGACCCCGACGGGATCGGCTACCGGGGCCCTTATCCCATCATCAATGCCGCCCTGAATCTGGTGGACGGAAAAGAACTGGCCTGGCAGAAGCGGAAAGCCGCCTCCTTTATTTTCACCCCGCGCTTCTGTGGGTATGAGTTGCCGGTCCTGGAAGCGACCACCGATGACTGTGGGCCGGACCCGGACCATCGACCGAACGGCTGCTACCGGCCGACCGGAAGATTTGCCGGCGCTGGCGGCGGGACCTCGTTGGGGACGGCCTTGGCGATTTCCGGAGCCGCCGCCAGCCCCAACATGGGCTACCATTCATCCCCGCCGCTGGCGTTCCTGCTGACGGTCTTCAATGTGCGCCTGGGATGGTGGATGGGCAATCCGGTGCGCTCCCGATGGATGAAGCCGAGTCCCCGCTTTGGGCTCAGGTATCTGGCGCAGGAGCTATTTGGGTTTGCCGGTGCAAAATCGAGCTTTGTCTACCTTTCCGACGGTGGCCATTTTGAGAACCTTGGCCTCTATGAACTGGTGAGGCGGCGCTGTCGCTTGATTATTGCCTGCGATGCCACCCAGGATGGTGCCTACGCCTTCAGCGATCTGGGAGAGGCCATCAGAAAGTGTTACACCGATCTTGGCATCCCCATTGCGATGGAGGTCAGCCCCATCCGGCCCCGGCAAGATCCTGCACAGAGTTTGTGGCATTGCGCCATCGGCACCATTCACTACGAACGGGCAGACTGCCACGCCACGCCCGGAACCCTCATCTACCTGAAAGCCTCACTCACCGGCGACGAATCCACCGATCTGTCGAGCTACCATTCCCAGCATCCCGATTTCCCTCACCAGAGCACCGCCGATCAGTGGTTTGATGAATCACAGTTCGAGAGCTACCGCAGGCTGGGCCATCATACTGTCAAGGCAGTGTTCCAGGAGGCCGTCGGGAAGCTGCGGGGAACTGGCGTACCGAGTGACGAAATCGATCCCGAAACTCTCCTCGCGGAATTGCGACAAGCCTGGTATCCGCCGCGGTTCGAGACGAAGGAGGCCTTCGCCCGCCATGGCCGGGCTCTTGACGAGATTTTCGAGAGGATTCGAACCGATGAGAATCTGCACTTCCTCGACAGGGAGATCTACCCCGAGTGGGAGAGTCTCACCCCGGATCAGCCGGAACCCGCGAACAAGAGATCCCAGTGGCGGTTGCCCGGGCATGAAGCGGAACTGCGTAGCGGGTTTTACCTGTGCAACTCGGTCATCCAGCTGATGGAAAGCATCTATCTTGAACTCAACCTGGAACAGGATCACGACCATCCCGACAACCGCGGCTGGATGAACCTGTTCCGGCACTGGTCCTGGTCGGCGATGTTCCGTGCGACCTGGGCCATCAGTGCCTGCAACTACGGTGCGCGCTTCCAGGGTTTCTGCGAAAGGCGCCTCGGGATCGAACTGGGGAAACTCGATGTGTCTCACCGCCTGTCCCTGAAGGAAGCGGGGGCACCGTTTCTCAATGTTCTCGAACAACAGTTGCTGGGAGCGCTTTTAAGGCAAAACGCAGAGCTTGATGAAGACGCTCTTTTCGTCATTCCTTTGCAGCTGGTGGTATCACCTCCAATCCAGGAAGGGTTGCCCTTGATCGCATTCACTTTTGGCTTCACGGTCCTGGATCGAACCGGAAACATCCTCTATTTCCGGGTGCGGGACCACTTGCGCACCATGGGCCTGGCACGGCTGGCCCTGAAGGAACTCATCCAGAGCGGTGTTGTCCGAGAGATCGATCTCAGGGACCTTCCCACTGAAGCCCTCGAGGTCCCATCACCCGCTGAGCGCCGTCGCTTCGCAAGCCTGTTTCAATCCGTTCGCCTGGAACGGCCGATAGGGTGACAGGAAGATGCACTGAATGCCAAAGGTCTTCACCGCCGGTCGGGCCTCAGGAGTGGGAACCGGGCGGGTCTTTGAGGATCAGGACGAGATCGAAGAAATGATGCAACATGAGTACCGCCAGGCCCAGAGCCATGACTCCCAATCCAGCGTGATAGGAGTACAAGGCCAGGGGCTTGAGTCCCATCAGGACGGCAGCCAGGATGCACAGGACAAGTCCCGAGGCTTCCGCCCGGCTCATGGCCAGGCCCAGACAGCGGGGGCAGGATGCGTCCTCCGGGGGCGGAAAATCGAACCATATCCGATTCCATAACAGGGAAAAGACCACGACCAGCACCGCCCCCCAGGACATGTGCAGGGGCAGGAGCAGGGGATCGGCGGGGATGGGGAGGATCGCCGGGATGGCGGCGGTGGATGCTGCCGGTGGATGGTCGGCGTCAAACAGCTGCATGAAGACGGCAGCCAGGGAAACCGCCACTCCCAGTTTGAGCGGGATCAGCAGGGTGGGAGCGCTGACCGTGGCGGTGACGAGCATGAGTGCCAACAGTCCACCCACGGACGATACGAAATGTCCGACAATCACCTGCTTGGGCCGCGCCACCCGAAGATAGACGCAGGTGGCGTTGATGAAGCACGTGGCAGCCAAGGGAGGATAGAGCAGCCCCACCCCACAGGCATCCGAAAGCAGGGCCACAGCCCATAGAAAAAGCCCTGCGCCCAGCGACCCCCACAAGAGCCTGGCCAGAGAAATGATGCCGGGTCGGTAGACGTCCTTGCAGAACTCCCGGGAGCAAGGCGGCCTGAGTCTCAGCTGAAGCATGGGGCCTCCTCTGACTGTGCGTTGCACCCAAGCCAAAATTCACCATCACCTGCACGTTGCCAAACAGGCGGGCAGCCCCTTGACGCACATCTTGCCCCGAGCCGAGGGGTTGCCCTTGACCTCCTTGACCACCCCATCCTCAACCAGAGCGAGGATGGTGCATTCGGCTGTGTTAAGATTTGAGCATCCCAGAGGGCGGGGGTAGAGGTCGAACAGGAAGCAAGCCTCATTCAGCATCTTTAGGAGCAGACGGGCTCATCCGCCTTCGGCGCTGATCTCCGCCTGCCGTGTCCACGAAGCACTGGCGCACAGAATTCGCGGCGCCCCCACCGCCCGCTGCCGGGGAGGAGTCGCCCTTTCCACCCAACCCCCAATTCCCCCGTCACTACACCTCGATCTTGCGCTCTTCTCCCAACTGGAAGCTCTGGTAATCGTCATAGCCCTGGTCCAGGGCAACGACGATGGGGAGCTGACGGCTGGTTGGTCCCCAATGCTGGATGGGGCCGGGACTGCTGAAGAGATCCTGGCTGGCCCACCGGTCGCGGTTCCGGGTAAAGGCTTCAAATGAGGGTGAAGAGAGTTCGACGAGGGATTTTTCGATGACTTCTTCGGCCTTGCCTTTCCTCATCTCACGCGTAATGAGGGCGGAAAGCGGCAGGGCCAGGACCCGTCCGCCTTTGTCGAAATCGGTCATCGCCGCCATGTAGCCGGTCTTTCCGGCAAGGACGAGCGACCCGGCGGTGAGGCCCAAGTTGAAGGTAAAGGAGGCATCGAACAGGGTCGGTTTACCGCTGCGCCCTTCGTAACCCAGGAAATGGGACTGAGTGGATAGGCTCAGGCTCTTGATCTCCTCGATCTGGTCAGGAGTCGCGTCGAATCTTCCTTCGCCCTTGCCGAAGAAGCGATCAGGGTGCCGTTTGATTTCCGAAACCCGGTAGCGGATCTTATCGATGAGGAGCTTTTCCGTTTCGATCTGGGACACCTTGACATTGCCATGTTCATCCCGGTCGAGAATCAGCATCTCTTCGATTTCCTCGGGAAGAGACGCCATGAGCTGAGCCGACTGAGGTGAGAGCAGGGGATAGATGAATTCCTGCTTGTTCTTCAGGGTGGGCAGGTCCTTGATATCCGTTTCGTACTCGGCCAGCACCTTGTTCAGTTCCTGGATGAGGGTCCGCATTTCCGGAATGAATTCCACCAAGCCCTCCGGTACCAGGACGACCCCGTGATTGATTCCTTTCAGTCGGCGTTGGGTGATGATGTCCACGATATAGTTCACGATCTCTTCGAGGGACAGGTTCTTTTCAGCCACTTCTTCGGAAATGAGGGCAATGGCCGGTTTGGTCTGCAGGGCGACTTCGAGGGTGATTTTGCTGGCGGTGCGGCCCATGAGTTTGACAAAATGCCAGTACTTGACGGCCGAGGCGGCGTCCTGGGTCAGATTGCCGACCAGTTCCGAGTAAACCTTGGACGCGGTATCAAAACCGAAGGAAATCGGAAGATACTTGCCGACCGCCAGATCGCCGTCAATGGTTTTGGGAATTCCGATCACGCTGCACGACAGACCCTCCCGCTCCAGATACTCGGCAATGAAGGCGGCATTGGTGTTCGAATCATCGCCACCGACGATGATGAGGCCGTCGAGTTTATTCCTGACAACCGTTTCCTTGACTTTCTCGAACTGCCGGGGAGTCTTGATCTTGGTGCGGTCGGTGCCCAGAAAATCGAACCCGCCGGTGTTGATGATATCCTCCACCTGGTTGCATGCAATTTCGAAGAGATCGCCTGCGAGCAGGCCTTTGGGGCCTCGGCGGACGCCCAGCAGGGTATTGTCCTTGCCCAAGACGGCCTTGAGCCCGGCCAGGACATTGTGCCCGCCGGCTGCGGGCCCGCCCGAGAAGAGCACGGCCACCCGCTTGCCCGTGATCTTCGGGGGTGTAGTGGGAACCGTTGCTTCGAGCAGCACATTCCGATGCTTGCCGGTGGTCAGGGGAAAAGTTTCGAGGGTGTGTTCATGATGCTTGCAGGTGAGCAAGGTATCGGTTTCCTTGAAGGCTGCCGGCCGGATTTTTCCGCTGTCGTCCAGGAACACCGAACAGACGGCAACCGGGAGTTTCCGACTTGCTTCTTCAAAAAGTGAGTGTTTGCCGGACGTGGCGGCAATGGCCGAGATCAATTTCGACGCCTTATCGGAATGCGGCATGATCATTTTCTCCTTCGACTGAAATACACTGACATACTTTCACATTACTCTTTTGGGCCGGCCTGATTGAGCGGACAGGTCCAGCGCAACTCGGGGAGGAAGGGCTGCGGACCTGCCAGCAGCGGTTTCCCCACAGCGTTGGCGATAGTGCGCAGCATGCCCCGGAAGAGCCAGTGATGAGGGAGATGGAGGCTGTACCAGAATACCAGCCCTGCGAACCCTCTCGGTACAAAGCGCGAGAGTTGCTGCAGGTCGGTTTGTCCGGGCGCGATTGGCGTGATCGTGAATTCCAGGATGGCTTCTCCGGGGAGCTTCATATCGGAGAGCAGTACCAGGCGATAGGGTGCGGCAACATCCAGAACCCGCCAGAAATCGAGCGCATCCCCAACATAGAGATGCTGGGAAGCTCTCCTGCCCCGCTTCAAGCCCGTACCGCCGGCAAGGCGATCCAACCACCCCAGGAACTTCCAGAACCGCTTCCCATAATACCAGCCGGTCACGCCGCCGATGTGCACGATGGGTTCCCACACCTCTTCCGGGGTGGCCTGGAGCCGAATCCGGTAGCCCACCTCCATGACGGTACCGCCGGCATAGCAGGCATCTCCGATTTGGGTCCATTCGGGAGGCCGCAACTTGCCTGCGTCCGTCCAGCTGCCTTCGACGAGTTCGAGCTGGGTCTTTTCCAGGGCTCGGCGAATGGTTGCGCGCGAGTCTAGGAGATCCTGGGGAATGATGGCCTGAATACGGTTGTCCAGGCAGATCACCTGGTTCATGAGCCCCTCAATGAGAGGCCGGGCGATGAAGATCGGAATGGGGGTGATGAGATGGATCCAGATGGCGCTCAGGCGGGTTGTGATGAACGGCACGGGAATAATGCGTCGCCGCTTCAGTCCGGCAACCTCGGCATAGATCTGGATTAGTCCGGCGTAGGTCAGGATCTCGGGTCCGCCAATGTCAAAAGACTGGCCGGCCGTCTCCTCATGCTCCAGGCATCCTACCAGATAGATCAGTACGTTACGGATGCAGATCGGCTGGACGGGGGTGTAGACCCAGGGCGGAGTGAGCATGATGGGCATGCGGTCCACCAGGTAACGCAACATCTCAAAGGAAGCGCTCCCCGAACCGAGTATCATGGCGGCGCGGAGAATGGTCGTCGGGACCGGACCGGCCTGGAGGATGCGGGCCACCTCATGCCTCGATCTTAGGTGCCTGCTCAGAAACGGATCGCTGCTCAGGCCGAGCCCACCTAGATAGATAATCCGCTCGAGCCCGGCAGCGGCTGCTGCGGTCACCATGTTCTGAGCGGACCGGCGGTCGGCCTCGACGAACCGCTCACTGGCGGAAGTCATTGCGTGCACCAGGTAGAACGCGGCCCAGCAGCCGGCGGTTGCCCTCTTCAGGTCATCGAGGTTTTGGGCATCGCCCTCGACCACTTCGAGATTGGTGTGCGAAGCCCAGGGGCGATTGGCCAGCTTGGCCATGGATCGCGCCATCGCCCGGACTCGGTAACCTCTTTCCAGCAGCTTGGGCACCAGCCGCCCTCCGACATACCCGGTTGCGCCCATCACCAGGACCGGCTTGGTTTGGTTATCGGTCATAAGGCTTGCCACCCTTCCTCCTGCTGCGCATCAACCCTTTGCGTAAGATTGTTGGAATGACTTCCGGTACGCCCCCCTGCCGGGTTTAGATATGCACTATATCGCGTGCGATGTCAAAATCCATGCTTTTTTGTTGATCTTGCAAAGGATCTTTCCCGGATAGAATAACGACCGTCCGGTTTCTGATGTAAACCTCTTCGAACTGGAGGAAACGCTATGAAACGGACCCGGATATTCATCGACCGCCAATATGGGAGTCGGCCTTTTCCTGCCGCCCATTGGGCTGGGAGTGCTCATCGGTTGCAGCATCGGCAACGTCACCATCATCAACCTCGCCAGACGGCTTTTTCCCTACCTGGCGGTGAACTTCGTCATGGTTCTACTGCTGACCTACCGACCCTGGGTCACCCCGGCGATCCCGAAGCTGGTCTTCGGATAGCGGGTCGGCAGGTTTTGAACCTCGCCCGGCAATCAGCTCCAGCTCTCCTTGCTCGAAATCGTTGCCGCTTGACAGGGTGGGGGGGGTATGCTACCTGACCCGTTACTCCATGAGGGTTTTCGATGCTGGAGACTGCCAACAACCGCCAACACGAGGGATAGGATCATGCCGGGTTTTGAGCTCATTGGCGAGGAAGAGCGCAACGAAGTGCAGGACGTCCTGGAGACGGGGGTCTTTTTTCGCTACGGATTCGACGGCACACGCCGCGGTCACTGGAAGGCGCGGCAACTGGAAGAGGCATTGCAAGAACGCCTGGGGGTTCGCTACGCCCACGTGTGTTCGAGCGGTACGGCGGCCGTCTGTGCTGCTCTCGCCGGGTGCGGAGTCGGCGCCGGCGATGAAGTCATCCTGCCGCCCTTTACCTTCGTTGCCGATCCCGAAGCGGTCCTCCTGGCTGGGGCGGTCCCGGTATTCACCGATATCGACGACACCCTCTGTCTCGATCCCCAGGCGGTGGAGCAGGCCATTACTCCCCGCACCAAGGCCGTACTGGTGGTGCACATGTGCGGTTCCATGGCCAGGATCGACGAACTGAGCGAGGTCTGCAGGCGCCACGAGGTAATCCTCATCGAAGACAATGCCCAGTCCCTCGGCGCGACCTTCCACGGCAAGGCGCTCGGCACCTTCGGCGAAGCCGGTATTCTTTCCTTCGACTACGTCAAGACCATCACCTGCGCAGAGGGCGGTGCAGTCCTGACCGACGACCCACGTGTCTACGAACTGGTCGATGCTTTCTGCGATCATGGCCACGACCATCGGGGCACCGACCGGGGCGCCGACGAACATGAGCACATCGGCATCAACTTTCGCATCAGCGAACTGCACGCCGCCGTCGGTCTGGCCCAACTGCGCAAACTGGATCGTATCATCGAGCTCCAGCGCAGCCATAAGCAGCTCTTCATCGACGGGCTGGCCGACCTGCCCCGTGTGAGTTTCCGCGCCGTGCCGGATCCGTCCGGAGATTCGGCCACCTTCCTGACCATGTTCCTGCCATCGGAAGAGGAAGCCCGCACCGCCGCCGCCGAGTTGGCCGCTGCTCGCGTGGATGGCTGCTTCTACTATTTCGACAACAACTGGCATTATCACCGTAAATGGGACCACATCAAGCAGCTCCGCAGTCCGGGACTGCTGGCAGTCCTCAAGGCCGGGTGGCTCAGTGGCCTCACCGATCTGTCGCTGCCACGCTCCGATGAGATCATCGGCCGCACCCTCTGCATGCAGATCAAACTATCCTGGACGCGGGACGAGATGGCCGAACGGTTGGCCCGGATGAGATCCGTCCTCCGATGAAACACGCCATCATTGTTCCCGGGCGACTTGCGTCGACCCGCTTTCCGCAGAAGCTGCTCCACCCGGTGCTGGGGAAACCGGTACTGCTGTGGACAGCCGAGCGTATCCGGTCACAGGCGCCTGAATTCCCTCTCTATTTTGCCGTGGACAGCGAAATTCTCCTCAAGCTGCTGTTGGATGCCGGGTTTTCCGCCCTCATGACCGATCCCGGTCACAGCTGCGGAACCGACCGCATCGCTGAAGCCAATCGGACGCTGCAAGCCGAGTATGTCATCAATGTTCAAGGAGATGAGCCGACCGTGACCGGGGAGCAAATCCGGCAACTGGCCGCGCTGATCCAAGGCGGTGCCGCCATGGCGACCCTGGGTACGCCGCTGCCCGGCGAAGAGGACTACCTCAATCCCAATCACGTGAAGTTGGTTTGTGATCAAACCGGTCACGCCATCTATTTCTCGCGCGCCCCCATTCCCTATTTCCGCGATTCTCAGGGGGCTTTCGAGGCTGAGGCCGCAGCGCACTGTCCGGTGTTGGTGCACCTTGGGCTCTATGCCTACCGGGCTGATTTTCTAGAGGCCTTTGCCGCCATCCCGGTTGGCCGTCTCGAAGCCATCGAAAAACTCGAAATGCTCCGGGTCCTTGAACACGGCTATCGCATTGCCGTCGGGATTTCCAAGGACTTCCTCATTGAAATCGATACCCTCGAACAGGCTCTAGAATTTCAGGCAATGGTTCAGCAGCAACAATTCTTCCCGGATGGACGGGGATGAGCGGCATGGGTTGGCTCGCCCGGGCGATCTGGGTCGCGGACTCCACGGTAACGGATATAAGTGGCGTTAACCCTTACTGGTAAGGCAGGATTTTATGGCTTATCGTAATCTTCGCATTGTGCCCTTGTTGATTTTCGGTCGCGGCAGTGTCTCGCAGCTTGGCGCTGTTCTCTCCGCCCAAAGAAAGAGCCCGCCTTCGGCAGCGGTTTTCCTGATCGATCGCGTGCACCGGGACAAGGCCTTCGTGCAGCAACTGCCGGTGGCACAAGAGGATCTCGTCCTGTTCGTCAACGTCGATCACGAGCCCAAAACCAGCTACGTGGACGAACTGACCGAACGCATCCGGGCGGCGTGCTCCGAGCAGCCCTGCGCTGTAGTCGGCATTGGCGGCGGAAGCACCCTAGATCTTGCCAAAGCAGTGGCGTTGATGCTCACCAACCCGGGTTCGAGCTGCGACTACCAGGGGTGGGACCTGGTGAAGAACCCCGGCGTCTACCATGTGGGCCTCCCCACCCTGGCCGGTACCGGCTCCGAGGTTTCCCGCACCACGGTCCTCACCGGCCCCACCCGCAAGTTGGGAATCAATTCCGACTTCACCCCTTTCGATCAGATCATTCTCGATCCCGATCTGCTGGCTGGGGCACCGAAGGACCAGCGCTTTTACACCGCCATGGACTGCTTCATTCACGCCTCCGAAGCCCTGCACGGCACCTTCATCAACGAATTCGCCCGCGCTTTTGCCCAGAAGTCGCTCGACATGTGCCGTGAAGTGTTTCTCGGGGACATCGAGGAAGCGGTGGCTGATGAGATGCTGATGACCGCTTCCTACTTCGGCGGGATGAGCATCGCCTATTCCCAGGTCGGCGTTTGCCATGCGCTTTCCTACGGCCTGGCCTACGTCCTCGGGGTCCATCACGGAATCGGCAACTCGCTGGTATTCGACTACCTGGAAGAGTTTTACCCAGATGACGTCCGGACCTTCCGCACTATGGTCGAAAAGCACCAGATCGCGCTTCCTCGAGGTCTGACCCGGGAACTTGACGACCACCAACTGGACGAGATGATCCGCGTCGCTCTCAGCCTCGACCCGCTCTGGGAAAATGCTCTCGGCCCCGACTGGCGGGAACTGATGCCGCCCGAGCGCGTGCGCGAACTCTATCTCAGGATGTGAACCATAACGCAAAAGCAACCCACTCCCTTTCACCCTTCACTGCTTGTGAGAGGCGTGCTTGAACATCCTTATTGTGAAGACAAGCGCCATCGGCGATGTCATTCATACCCTGCCCGCCCTGACCGCGTTGCGCCGTCATGTTCCGCAGGCCCAGATCGACTGGCTCATTGAGGAAGCAGCAGTCGAAGCGGTGCGAGGGCATCAGGCACTCGACCGCCTTCTCGTCTGGCACCGCCGCAGCAGCCTCGAACGGTTCCGGCGCGGCGACCGGCTTGCCGTGTTGTACGAAATCCGACGGCTGGCAAAGGAACTCCGCGCTACTCGTTACGATCTTCTCATCGATTTTCATGCTCTCCTCAAAACCAGCCTGTGGGTCCTCCTGGCGCGAGCCGACCGCAAGGCAGGCTTCGGGCGTGGGATGCAACACGCAGAAGGGAGCTACCTTTTCCTGAATGAACGGGTGTCGGCCATCTCCATGGAAGTCCATGCGCTCGTCCGCGGGCTTGTTCTGTTGAAAGCCCTGGGAATTCCAGCAAAAGAGGTGGTTTACGATTTTCCGATTCTCGAGGACAACCAGGCGGAAGCGCAACATCTCCTCCAGGCCGAGGGCATCAGGCCGGGCCAACCTTGGCTGGCAATTCACCCCATGGCCCTTTGGGACACCAAACTCTGGCTCCCCCGGCGCTTTGCCGAAGTTGCCGACCGACTCCTAGCACAGGGCTTGCCGGTGGTCTTTACCGGTGCTCCCGGCGATGGTGAAGCTCTGGACGATATCTGCCGCGCTATGACCCACCGGGCCGTGCGCCTCGACGGCCGCACCAGCCTCAAGACCCTGGCAGCCATTTACCGCCTGGCGACTGTTCTGCTTTCCACCGACACCGGTCCGATGCACCTGGCCGCGGCGGTCGGGACCCCGGTGGTCGCCCTGTTCGGACCGACGGCCCCCTGGCGCACCGGTCCCTTCGGCAGAAAGCATACCGTACTGCGAGTCGGCCTGGACTGTAGCCCCTGTTTCCACCGCCGCTGTCTGACCGATCAATACGAGGAGATGGCCTGCATGCGGCGCATCACCGTTGACCAAGTGATCGAAGCGGTGATGGGCAAAGCAAACGCCTGTCGGGAATAATCGTTCGCGGCGATTGCGGGTTATCCCTGGTCTTTTTCATGCGCTTTGGGGTGTTCCGAAAATGACAGGAGCTATTGCCGGGAGAAATCTGGAAGGCAAAGCGCCATGACCGACTCCCTCATATCCCGTCTTGCCCTTGTCGGGTATTTTGCGGTCATGAACCTGGCTGTGCCGCTGGTCGGGCTGGTCGCCCTGCCGTGGCTCATCGTCAGCCGAAAACGCCGCAAAACCCTGCTCCCGAGGCTCGGTCTCGAACAGTATCCCGGCGCGCAGACGGTTATCGCGGCGGTTGGCAACCGGCCTTTCAAGCCGGTTTGGGTGCATGCCCTGTCGGTCGGTGAGCTCTTCTCATGCGTGCCGCTCCTCCGCGAACTCCGCCAGGCTTTGCCGCCCCGCCCGTTAGTTCTCTCCGTCTCAACCCTTGCCGCCCACGAACTCGCAGCCGAGCAACTATCCGCCGATGTGGATGCTCTTTTCTACTACCCTTATGACCTGCTGTGGCCCGTCCGCCGCTGTCTGCAAGAGCTTGACCCGGCCCTCTTCCTGCTCATCGAAACCGATATCTGGCCCGGATTTCTTGCGGCCATGCGGCGCCGCAACGTTCCCTGTTTTCTGCTGAACGCCCGGCTCTCTCCCAGTTCCTTTCGCGTCAGTCGATGGTTTTCAGCGCTTTACCGTCCCGCCTTAGAAACCTTCGACCGGATTTACCCCCAGTCACGGGAAGAAAGCCAGCGTTTCCTGGAGCTTGGGATCGGCAGGGAAAAGCTCCAACCTCCCGGCAACCTCAAGTTCGACCGGTTGGCCCCCCTACCCTCCCCCCCCGCGCTTGCCCGGGCCCGCCGAGACTTCGGGATGGACGATCACGCCCTTATCCTGCTTGCCGGCAGCACCCACTCCGGGGAAGAGGTACTCCTGCGGTCAGTGTTCCTTGCCCTGCGCAAGGATTTTCCCGAGCTACGACTCATCATCGTCCCGCGCCATTCCAAACGGGCAGTGGAGGTAGTCCGGCTGTTTGCCAACGATCCGATGGCCGCCGTCCTCTTCTCCCGACTGCCATCGGCGAAGTCAGACGTCGTGGTGGTGGATCGGATGGGGCTGCTGAGCAGCCTCTATGCGCTGGCCAATGTGACTTTCGTAGGGGGGAGTCTGGTGAAAAGGGGGGGGCAAAACCCCATCGAACCGGCAGCCGCGGGTAAACCGGTCCTGTTCGGGCCTGATATGAGCGATTTTCCCGAGATCTCGCGGTTACTTCTGGATAAGGGAGGAGCCATCTCGGTGCAGACCTCCGACGACTTCGCCGACCACGTCCGCCGCCTGCTCGCCAACCCTTCCCTCGCCCTGGCAATGGGCTCGAAAGCCCGCAGTGTGGTCGACGAACACCAGGGCTGGAGCCGAAAGATTGCCGCTGATATCGTCGCTTTCCTGGCGGATGAACCCCGACACCTTGCTTAAACCGTGTTCATCCGCGTTATCCGCGGTCAAGGAGAGAGTTCTCCGGGGCGACGAGCATAGCATTCATCTGCCGAACATTCTTCTCAGCCCGTCAGCAGCCGCCCCGGTCGCTTTGCGCGCCGCGTCTTCGAGCTGTTCAAGCTTTCCTCCGGGCACTTTAACCCCTTTTTTTGAAGCCTCCACCGCCGCCACACAGGCATTCTCTTCCTTTGGACTGCTGGCAGCAAGGTAGGCGGCAATGCCTGCAGGGCCGAACAGTACTGCACCTCCCAGAGTTTTACCGATACTCACGGTTGCCTGCCGCACGTCCAAAACCAGAGCGGGTTTCGCCAAGGTGCCGCCCAGCTTGAACGGCCGGGCCAGCTCACCCAGCCCCAGGCTGATTTTGCCGAGACCGCTCACCCCCAACCCCTCTTTGGGGGAAGGCTTGAAGGAGAGATCCAGTTCCTCGGTCTTCAGGTTGATGGTTCCTTCGCCCACTACCGTCATGGCGTCGTTATCCATCACCAGAGCCGTACTCTGCGCTATTCCCCCTCGAATGTCGAAACTGCTGACAAAGCAGTTGATCGGCACCTGGGAAGAGTCCTGACTGAGCGGGTTGAGAAGCCGCAGGAGGCTCCGGCTGACATCAGTACCGAGCAGGTTCAGGTACTTGTTGTTGATCTTGCCCTTGTTCATTACTAGGAGGGTCCTGCCGTTCAGCCCTGCCATGATCTCGGCCACAGAACCGCCCGCGCCCCGGAGATCAAGATCGAGATCGAGCTTGCCGCCCGGCCGTTCGGTAAGCCCCAGCTCCCTGGCAACAAAATCGACGTCCATCCGGTTGACCTTCACCCCCACTTCCCCACTCACCCCTTTGCCTCTGGTCCGGAGCGCAACTTTGCCGTTCAGGGTTCCTCCTCCTATGGAAGCCTTGAGCGGGTTGATGCTGAGCGCCCCGTTATCGAGCATCACGCCGGCAGTCAGGTTGTCAACCACCAGTCGCACGGTGTAGATCTGCCGCAGATCGAGCTGGAGCTTGGCGTTCACCTTCTGCAGACCATCAATGGACAGGGGATCGGTCGAAAACACGCGACCGCTGCTGGTCGTCCTGCTTGAGCCCGCGGCTGACACCCGGTCACCCTTTTCCTCGGCAAGAAAAGGCCGCAGGTCCAGTCTGGTTGACGAGAGCAAACCCGTAACACCGGGTCTGTCGCCACGAAGATCGACCTGCAGCGCACCGGCGAGATCGCTTTCTCCAGCCGTGATTTTGAGATCAAAGAACTGGTAGAGCTTATCGGCCGCATCGCGCGCGTGCCCGGAGACTTCGAAGGGGCCTGCCAGAGGGATCGGTCGCCGAGCAAGCCCTCCCACCAAGGCAAGATCTTTTCCAAAGATGCGGAAGGCAAGCTCTGCTCCACGCCACGCAAGAGGATCCTCGATGCGCCCGGTAAGTTTCCAGGCCACCAGTTGCTCCAGGCCTACCTCGATATCGAAACTGTCAACCGACAGACTCGCTCGCTGCCCCACCACCCTGGCCACAATTTTGAAGGGACCGAGTTCCGGCCCCGTTCCGCCTTTCACCATCCGGATCAGATCGGCCGCGGAGGGGCCGTTGGCTGCCAGGTTGAAGGTATAGTCGCAGACCCCGGGGAGATCCGTCACAGTCCCTTGCGCCGTGACCGTCATCCCGGCCACGGTGGCCCCCAGGTTGACGGGCCAGCTCTGATCCGGTTCAAGCAAAGCAGAGAGAGCGCCGACGGTCCCCGAGAATTCTAAGAAAACCCCGTTCCTGGCAGCCTTGCCGCGCACCGTGATATCGCTCTCAGGCGCCGAAGCCATCGCTACGAAATGCTCAACCGCCACCGAAAATGTCCTCCCGGATTGTCCATCGCGGTACTCGACCTTGCCTGATTGAAGTTCAATCTCACCAACCCTGAGCCCCGCTACGGTCCCGCCAGGACCACCCGGCTCACTTGTCCCCGGAGGCGAGGCGACCTGGGCCGGCTTTTCGAGACTGAAATTAGACTTTCCCGCCTGGTCAGTCTCGATGAGAACGTCCGGTTCCACCAGTACCAACCTCTTGACTTCGATCCTGTCCCGCAACAGGGGAAGCAGTGCCACCTGAATCTCGAAGCGCTTCATTCGAACCATCTCCGGGCGCGAGCCCCAGGGAGCGTTCTGGAGGCTCACATCGTCCATGGTGAGGAGAGGCGAAAAATCGACCTTGAGGCCTATATCGCCGCCGATAACCAGCTCACGTCCCGTGGCCGCCTTCACCAGGCGGGCGATTTCCGGTTTGAAGCGGTTGAAGTCATACCGCGACAGCATGAAATAGCAGATCGCCAACAGGCCGAGCAGCAATCCCGGAACAATAACGAGAAGCCATTTCCATCGCATGACTATTCCTTTCTCCCGTGACCAGCAAGAATAACTGACTGTTATGATATACTGGCAGGCGATCACGCTTCGCCATCTCAGTCAGCCGTCGGCAGTGAACCAATCAATGGAAAGGAGCACCCATGAGCAAACACATGCAGCTGACCGTCACCGTAACCCCCTATTATCGAAGCGATCTGGAGGCGGTCTATCCCAGGCTCGCCCGCCATTTGCGCCATCTTGATCCGGATCTGGCAAAGCGCAACCCTTCCCTTCATGACCTGGTGGGGCAGCTTGATCAGATCCTGGCGCGTTTCGGAGAAGTCCGGCTGAAACAAGCCTATGCCCGCCACCGGGACCAGCTCCGGGAACTCCACAAAAAGACCCGGGAACTCATCGCCGACTGGAAACTCGCGGAAGCCGACCGCCTTCTGTATGCCACCGAAGACCTGTTCGACGAGATGGAAGCCGAATTGGACTGACGCCTGACATTGCACCCGCTCGTCACCTTAATCCCTCGCTCGAGCAGGGGCTCGGGTCGTCGCGCCCGAGACGAGCCTGCCTGATCCAAACGGGATTGCCCGCCCTGTAAATTGTGCAGGGCGACGATGGCATTCTCACCAGGGCGAGGATGAGCGATAGCAAATCGCAAGACCGCCTTTTCTCACCGCAGGCTCTCGATCCGTTGGTCCTTCTCGGTCCACAGTTCATGCACCCAGCGGTTGAAACGTTTGCGGAATTCGCGGTCTGCCAGATAATCCCCAACCAGATCCGGAAACACGGGCAGCTGCCGAACATGCACTCTGACGGTCAGCGACCGGCTGCAAAGAAACGACCAAATCTCTTGAACCCCTTCGGGGTAGACGATCGTTACATCCAGGATGCCCTGCAGCTCCCCGCCCATGGCGCCGAGAACAATGGCAATCCCGCCCGCTTTCGGTTTCAACAGGTGTTGGTAGGGGGATTTCTGCTTTTCCCGCTTGGCCTCGGTGAACCGCGTCCCTTCGAGAAAGTTCATCACGGTTACCGGTACGAGTCTGAACTTATCACAAGCCTGACGGGCCGTCTCGAAATCCTTCTGGACCGAATTGGAGCGCCTCATGAACGGAAAGTCCAAAGCCCACCAGGCTATTCCCAAAATGGGCACCCAGATGAGTTCCTTCTTCAAGAAAAACTTGAGCATGGGGATCTTGCCGTGAAAGATTTTCTGCAAGACCACGATATCAACCCAGGACTGATGATTGGCCACCACCAGATACCAGGCATCGGCTTTCAAGCCTTCAAGACCCTCAACCTCCCAGCGGATCTGCTTGGTGAGCCGCAAACCCAGGTTGTTGATCCCGATCCAGCGCAGGGCGATGGCATTCAGCCCCCTGCTGCAGAGAACCCGCCACCCGTCGCTGGGAACGATCAGTTTAACCAGGGCTACCAAGACAATGAGTAACCCCCAAAAAGTCGTATTCACAATGACCACCAGCAACGAGATACATCCCAGCACCTGACTTTTTGATGACTTTTGCATGACGGTTCGCATTCCTTGCGTGAGATTATCAGCCCCGCCCCTCATGGCGTGCTCTCGGCAATATCGAAAGCCACCCCCTTCAAACCGAAAAATACCGCTCCTGTCAACCCTGGGCGATCATCGCCCCAGGGCAATTGCATGAAATTCTGCTTGACAGAGTGACTTTTTTGGTAGCCTGATTTTTTCTATGCATCATAAATCCAACCACAGAGACACGGAGGCACGGAGGGGAATAGTTTTGCCCGGCCGGGAG